>CALAZI010000073.1 GCA_937895955.1 uncultured Alphaproteobacteria bacterium
TCCGGCCGTGGCCTCCAGTTTTCCCGCCGTCCCATTCCGGCGTCACAACCGGCCGTCCGCGACAATCGCCGATAGGCGTTGCCGATTGCCCACACTTTTCGCGGAAATACGCTTGTGAACCCGGCGAGGGAGCGAAAAAAGGTTAACCAACCCGATATAAGACAAGATCGCCGCAGAGGGTCTGAGGACCGGCTTGTCGCAATCGCGCGTCCGCCCGCCGCTAATCGCTTGAGATCGGCCGCGGATGCGCCTTTCTCGGAAGAAAAGGCGCTTGGAGCGCGACTGTTGGAGGACTGCATGTTTAGAGGAAGCGTTTCACTCCTCGCCCTTATCGCTGTCGGCTGCGCCAGCGTCGATCAGGAATTGCTGTCGACGCAACTGCCCGAACCCCCGGCGCAATGGGCGGCCGCGGAGGAAGTCGGCGATCCGCCTGTCGGCGACTGGCTCGCGCCGTTCGGCGACGACGCGCTGTACGGGCTCGTCAATGAAGCGATGGTCCACAACAACAACCTGCTCGCCGCCGCAGCCAATTTGGATGCGGCGCGCGCCGGCGCGCGCATTACGCGCTCGAACATGTTGCCGCAATTGAACCTGCAAGCCGGAGCGAGCCGCAACGCGATCGTGTCAGACCCTTCGCTTGCGGCGCAGGCGGGCGGCGCGCCGGTTTCAAGCGGGACAAGCGCGAAAGATCTTGAAGACCAGTTCGGCGTCGACGCCGACGGCGACGGCAAGCTCGACGGCCTTGATCTATTCATCGGGCCGCGCAGCGCCAACAATCCCGGACAGGACGGCATCGCCGAAAGCCCGCTGCCGAACCGTCGCGCCTATATCAACAATTATTCGCTCGGCGCGCAGATCAACTGGGAACTCGATCTCTGGGGGCGGCTCACCGACGAAACGCGCGCCGCTTATAAAGACTCAGCGGCCAGCCTTGCCGATTATGAAGGCGCGCGCCTGTCGATCGCCGGCGCGGTCGCGCAATCCTGGTTCGGCCTTATCGAGGCGCGTCAGCAGCGCGAGCTCGCCGAACGCGACGTCGCGGCGCGCGAGAGCAATCTTCGCGTCACTGAAAGGCGCTACGAGCGCGGCGTCGCGTCGAGCCTCGACGTTCGCCTGTCGCGGTCGGCGCTCGGCTCAAGCCAGGCCAATCTCGCTTTCCGCCAGCGAACGGAGAATGCGGCCTCACGCGCGCTTGAAGTGTTGCTCGGGCGTTATCCGGCCGCGGAACTCGCCGCTGCGGAAAGCCTTCCTGAATTGCCGGCGCTCGCCGGCGCCGGCGCGCCGGGCGACATTCTCGCCCGTCGGCCCGATCTCATCGCCGCCGAGGCGCGCATGGAAGCGAACGGCCTTCGCGCCCGCGCGGCGCGCAAGGCGATCTTGCCGCGCCTGACGCTATCCTCGCAGATCGGCGCGGGCGGTCCCGACCTTTCCGACATCTTCGATCCGGAACGTCTTGCCGGGAACATCGCAGCCGGCATTTTCCAGCCGCTCTTCCAGGGCGGAAGGATCCGCGCCAACGCCACGCGCCAGCGCGCGGTCGCGGAAGCCTCTCTCCTCACCTATGCGCAAACGGCGCTGCAGGCCTATGAGGAAGCGGAGAACGCAATTGACGCCGAGACTTATCTCGCTGCGAGCGAAAGCGCGCTCAAACTCGCCTATGAGGAAGCGGCGGCCGCCGAGGACCTGACCGAACGGCGCTACGCCAGCGGCACGGCGACGATTTTCGATCTTTTGAACGCGCAGACACGTCGCATCTCGGCGGAAAGCTCCTACATCCAGGCGCAACGCCAGCGCGTATCAAACAGGGTCGCCCTGTATCTCGCGATCGGCGGCGATTTCATCACCGAGGCGACGACGGTCGCCGCCGCACAACCGACAGAAGGCAGTTGAATTCACTAAACGAGTAATGGGCTCACATCGTTATGTTTCGTAAAGTCGTAACCATCGTCGGAACGGTCGGCATTTTCGCCGGCGGCATCGCCCTCATTTCCTTGATGGGCGCGCTGCGGCCGAAAGTGAAACCGGAAGAGGTGGCGCTTGCGCCGCCGGCGGTTTTCTACACGACCGCGGCGCCGGGATCGGTGACGCTCGACGTGTCGGCGCAAGGCGAAGTGCGCCCGCGCACCGACATCAATCTGACCGCGGAAGTCGCCGGCCGCATCGTCCAGACGTCAGACGCCTTCGTGATCGGCGGCGCTTTCGTCGATGGCGATCTGCTGGTGAAAATCGAAGACGCCGATTACAAGGCCGCCGTCGCCGGCGCGAAGGCGCGCGTCGCGCAAGCCGAAGAACTGCTTCGCCGCGAAGAGGCGGAGTCCGACCTTGCGCGCAAGGACTACGAAGCGCTCGGCCGCGATACGGACCCCAGCGAGCTCACCTTGCGCATGCCGCAGCTGGCGCAGGCGCGCGCCGCTTACGCCGCGGCGAAAGCCGATTACAGCGCCGCGATGCTCGACCTTGAACGAACGGAAATCCGCGCGCCCTTCGACGGCCGCGTGCGCGAAAGAAGCGCCGGCGTCGGGCAGTTCATTTCGCCCGGCGCGCCGATCGGACGCATCTTTTCAACCGACGTCGCCGAAATTCGTCTCCCTCTGACTGACGCGGATCTCGCAAAGCTCGGCCTTTCGATCGCCTATGTCGAAACGGAAAATGACCCGGGTCCGCCGGTCGTGCTCTCAGCTTCCTTCGGCGGCGCATTTCACGAATGGGACGCCCGCATCGCCCGCACGGACGGCGCAATTGATCCTGCGACGCGCCAGATCGGCGCGATCGCCGTCGTCGACGATCCGTACGGCGCCGGTTCAGATGACGGCGCGCCGCTCGCCATGGGCCTTTTTGTCGACGCGCGCATTAAGGGGCGTCCGATCGAGAATGCGACGGTTCTGCCGCGCACAGCCCTTTACGGCCGCGACATCGTCTATGTGATCAAGAGCGACGACACGCTCGAAGAGCGCAAAGTCGCTGTCGTTTCCGCCGATCGCGACACGATTACGATTTCCGGCGGCGTCGCCTCAGGCGAGCGCGTCGTCACGTCGCCGCTGCGCGGCGCGAAGGGCGGCGATAAAGTCACGCCGACCGATCCGTCCGATCTGCCCGGAGCGACGGGGCGCGATGAAGAATCGGAAGCCGTCGCCAGCGCCGTCCGCGAAGGAGCGGTTCGGTGACCGGATTGATCACATGGTGGGCGAAAAATCCGATCGCCGCGAATTTGCTGCTGATCGCAATCCTGATCGCGGGATTTTTCGGTTTCTCACGCATCGAGCGCGAGGTGTTTCCGTCGGCGAGTTTTAACGGCGCGACCATTAATGTCGCCTGGCCGGGCGCTTCGCCGCAGGAAATCGAGGAACAGATCATTCTTCGCATTGAAGAAGCGATTTCCGGCGTCGACGGCGTCAAGCATATCGACTCCGTCGCGCGTGAAAATTCCGCGACGATCAACATCGAAGGCATCGACTCGATCGACGACACCAAATTCCTGAATGAAATTAAAAATCGCGTCGACGGCATCTCGACCTTGCCGCGCGATTCCTTTCCGCCGGTCATTTCGCAATGGCGCAATCAGGACGGCGCCGTCTTCATGGCGCTTTACGGCGATCTTGATGAGCGCGAACTGACGCGCCTAGCACGCGACCTGCGCGACGAACTTGCGCAATTGCCCAACAGCTCGCCGCTCGTCGATCTCTGGGGCGCGCGTCAGGAAGAGGTGTCGATCGAAGTTTCGGAAGAGGCGCTGCGCCGTTTCGGCCTCACCTTTGACGACGTGGCGCGCGCCGTGCGCGGCTCATCGCTCAACATCGCCGCCGGACAGGTGCGCACCGAAACCGGCAACATCCAGGTCGCAGCGCGCGCTCTCGCCGACAGCGAGGAAGAATTCGGCAATATCATCGTCCGCCAATTGCCGGACGGCTCGACTATTCGCGTCCGGGATATCGGCGTCGTCATCGACGGTTTTGAGGATGCGAAGTCCAAGCGGACGATGAACGGCAAGCCGTCTATCTCGATTGCCGTGCAGGCGCCTGAAACGCTCAACATCGTCACCCTGTCTGAAGCCGTCACCGAATGGGTCGACAAGAAGAACAAGGAGCTGGACGGCCGCGCCGAGGTCTATATCTGGTTCAACACCGCCAGCATCTATTTCAGCCGCATGGAGCTTGTCGGCGGCAACGCGCTGCAGGGCCTCGTTCTCGTTCTCATCGTTCTTGTTCTCTTTCTGCGCCCCGCGGTCGCCTTCTGGTCCGCGATCGGCATTCCCGTCGCGCTTTTCGGCGCCTTCGCGCTGATGCCGGCGGTCGGCGTATCGCTCAACATTCTTTCCCTGTTCGGTTTTCTCCTCGTTATCGGCATCGTCGTCGATGACGCGATTGTCGTCGGCGAGAACATCCACACCCAGGCCGAAGAAGGCCGCGGCGGCATTGACGGCGCCATTCTCGGCGCGCAGCTTGTCGCCAAGCCCGTCATTTTCGCCGTTCTGACGACGATCATCGCTTTCATGCCCTGGCTCTTCATCGGCGGCGGCACGGCGGACTTCACCAAGCATATTTCCTATACGGTGATCTTCGCGCTGCTCTTCTCGCTGGTTGAAGCCTTTTTCATTCTGCCCTCGCACCTGGCGCATCTGCAGAAGGAAGACAAATCAGGCTTTTACCACCGCATGCAGAGCCTCTTCGCGGACGGCCTCATCAATTTCGCCCACCGCAACCTCAAGCCGATGATCCGGCTTGCGCTGCAGCTGCGCTATTTCACCGTCGCCTTTTTCATCGTTTGCTTCATGGTCGCCTTCTCGCTGCTGCAGCAAGGGTGGGTCGCATTCAAATTCATGCCCGAGGTGCAAGGCACGTTCATCTCGCTGAACGTCCGCCTTCCGGAAGGCGCGCCCTATTCGCGCAGCCTTGAAATCTATGACGACGTCGAACGCGCGGCGAACGCGATGAAGGCGGAGCTCGGCCAGATCAAGGGCGAAGATTACGTTCAATCGATTTACATCAACGCGCGCGAAGGGACCGTCATTTCTTACGTCAACATCATCGACGGGCAAAAGCGGAAGGAGTCGACAAAGGAAGTGGCCGAGCTGCTTCGCAGCAAGCTTGGCGACATACCAGACGCGGAAGAAGTCAATGTCGGCTACACGATCAATGACGGCGGACCGGACTTCTCATTCGGCGTCGAGGCGGATGATCTCGACGAACTGCGCCTCGCAACAGTTGATATCCAGAATTATTTGCGCAGCCTGCCGGGTCTCTACGACGTTCGAAACAGCCTGCAGTCCGAAACGCCCGAACTTCAGATCGTTCTGAAGCCCGGCGCGGAGCGCTTCGGCCTGACGCTGGCGGAAGTCTCAAAACAGGTGCGTCAGGCGTTCTACGGCGAGGAGGTTCAGCGTCTGCCGCGCAACGGTCAGGACGTGCGCGTCATGGTGCGCTATCCGGCTGAAGCGCGCGAATCGCTCGTGTCGATCGACACGATGCGCATCCGCACCGCCGACGGCCGCGAAGTGCCGCTCACCGCCGTCGCCGACGCGAAATTCGCGCCAAGCTACAAGCGTATTGACCGGCGCGACAGGAAGCGTTCGGCGCAGGTGACGGCCGAAATTCCCGACGGCGCCGATCGCGCCGCGATTTTGAAAGTCTTCAACGAGGAGTTCATTCCCGAATGGCGGGAACGCCATCCGGGCGCCAGCCTCGCCGCGCGCGGCGACGCCGAAGCGCAGGCTGAATTCCTGGCCGATATCGGATCGCTCTACATCGCCGCGATCATCGCGATGTACATGCTGATCGCCATCGCTTTCGGATCCTATTGGCAACCGCTCCTGATCATGTCGGCGATCCCGTTCGGCTTTATGGGCGCGATGTTCGGACATTTCCTGCTCGGTCTTGACTTCGCGCTGTTCTCGTTCTTCGGCGTCGGCGCCGCCGCCGGCGTCGTCATCAACGACAATCTCGTGCTCATCGATTATGTGAACAGATTGCGATCGCAAGGCATGGGCGCGATCGCTGCGCTGACCAAGGCGTCGGTCGACCGTTTTCGGCCGATCCTTCTCACCTCGGTCACCACGTTTTTCGGCCTGATGCCGATCATGTTCGAACGCTCGACCGACGCGCAGTTCCTGATGCCGACCGTCGTCGCGCTCGCCTGGGGCGTCTTCTTCGCGCTCTTCGTCACGATCTTCTTCGTGCCGTCGATGTACGCTGTCGGGGCGGATATCGCGCGGTTCTATCGCTGGGCGTGGACCGGGGTGAAACAGCCGCCTGTCGGCCACGGCAAATCGGCCGAACAGGATTTCGGCGACGCGCTTGATTCCCCACGGAAAGGCCCGCCCCCGGTCCTGCGCCCCGCCGAATAAAAAGCTCGCAATTTCGCTTGCGCGTTAACCTTGCGTTAAGAACTCGGGCGCATGGTCATATTGTCTTCTCCCGAGAAGATACCCCACCATACCCCACGATAGTGAGTACCGGCCGCGTTCCCCCAAGACGCGGCCGTCTCGCTTTTCTGCCCGCCAGGCCGGCGCAGCCTGCTGAAATTGCTGGAAAAATTTGCTGTAGATTCGCCCCTTCGCCTTTGCTATAGGGCGGGCCCTTAAGGCTATTCCCCGATAGCTCAGTTGGTAGAGCATTCGACTGTTAATCGAATGGTCGCTGGTTCGAGTCCAGCTCGGGGAGCCATTCCTTCACCATCGTCGACGACTGATTCGCCGCCAGTGCGGCCGCGCCCTCATGAGTGCGGGTCGTCGATGAACCGTGACGGCTTAGCGAGGCTCTCGAGGCCCGCAACATCGTTCAGCGAGACCGAACCGCCGTTCACCGCCACGCCATAGGGTTTGAGCGAGGCGAAAGCCCGCGACAAGTTCTCAGGACTCATGCCGAGAAGCGAGGCGAGCGTTTTTTTCTCGATCGGCAATTCGATGCCTTTTCTTCGTTCCTGCAAAACGCTGAGCTGCAGGAGGTAATTGGCGAGACGTTCAACGCCTGACCGCAGCTTGACATTTTTTTGCGCCTTCACAACCTCGCGAAAACAGGCGGCGAGTTCGTCGACCATTGCAACGCTGAAGGCGGCGTCGCCCGCCATCGCCGATCTGATATTCTGCGACGGGATCATCAAGATGCTCGATGGCTCAAGCGTGCGCGCCGACATGAGATAAGGCGCATCCTTGATGACGGCGGCTAAAATGAAGGTCGAAACCGGCCGCGCGATCGACATCGTCGTTTCCCGATCGCGCCAATTGCTGAACAGCTCGACCCCGCCGTTGATGACGACATGGAGAAAATCGGCGGGAGCGCCTTCATTGATCAGCACAACATGGGCCGGAAAGCGCTGCAGGAATGAGCCGGCCAAAAGGCGTCCGAACGCATCGTCCGACATTTCGCGAAAGAGACTCAAGTCTTTGACCTGCTCGCGATCTTCAGGGCGCATTGCTGATTCGTCTTGGCGGCTTGCTCGCTCTGACAATGGCTGCCGCTTGATAAATGTCAAGTGTCGATGCGTGCCATTTCAATCGTTAAGCTGAAATTCCGCATCCTCCCACCCGGCATTGTGCAGGCGGGCGTTTGTTTCGGACGCGCCCGCCCGCGCTTTTGATCCTCGTCAAATGAAATGCCCCAGTCGCCATCACGGTCACGCCCGTCAGTCGCGCAATTTCCGCGCGCCAACAATGGATGGCTGGGATGACCAATCTCGACTCGGTAAGGCCGGCGGAGCGCCAGCAGGCGCTCTGGACCAGCACCATCGCGTTCACCGCCTGTTTCGCCGTCTGGACGATCTTTTCGATCATCGGCGTCCAGATCAAAAACAACCTCGGCCTCAGCGAGACCGAATTCGGTCTGCTTATCGGCACGCCGATCCTTACCGGGTCTTTGAGCCGTCTGCTTCTCGGCATCTGGACTGACCAGTATGGCGGGCGGCGCGTTTATGTCGCCGTCATGCTCTCCGCCGCACTCGCGACGTTGGGACTGACGCTCGCCGAAACCTACATTCAGTTTCTCATCGCAGCGCTCGGCGTCGGCATCGCCGGCGGATCATTCGCCGTCGGCATCGCCTATGTTTCGAAGTGGTATCCGGCCGAGAAGCAGGGAACGGCGCTCGGCATATTCGGCGCCGGCAATGTCGGCGCGGCGGTGACGAAGTTCGTCGCTCCCTTTGTGATGGTCGCCTATGGCTGGCAGGCGGTGGCGCAAGTCTGGGCCGCCGCCCTCGCCGTCATCGCGATCCTCTTCTGGATTTTCACGAAAGACGATCCTGCGCATGTCGCGCGCCGCAAGGCCGGAATCAAAGCGCATGGAACGCTGCTCCAGATGGAGCCTTTGAAACGGCTCCAGGTATGGCGCTTCTCACTCTATTACTTCTTCGTTTTCGGCGCGTTCGTCGCGCTCGCCCTTTGGCTGCCCCGCTATCTTGTCGGCGTCTATGATTTCGACATCAAGAAAGCCGGCATGGTCGCCGCCTTCTATTCCATTCCGGCGAGCCTTTTCCGCGCCTATGGCGGCTATCTCTCCGACAAGGTTGGGCCGCGCAAGGTGATGTACTGGACCTTCGCCGCGTCGATCATCTTCCTCTTCATGCTGTCATACCCGAAGACGGATTATGTCATTCACGGTATTCAAGGTCCGATCGCCTTCTCAACCGAGATGGGCGTCATTCCGTTCATCATCTGCATCTTCGGCCTCGGCTTCTTCATGTCCCTGGGCAAGGCCGCTGTCTACAAACATATCCCCGTCTATTATCCAGACCATGTCGGCGCCGTGGGCGGTCTTGTCGGGATGATCGGCGGCCTAGGCGGTTTCATTCTGCCGATCCTCTTCGGCGTCATGAACGACCTCACCGGCATCTGGACAAGCTGCTTCATGCTGTTGTTCGCGCTTGTCGGCGTCGCTCTCTTGTGGATGCACTTCTCCATCCTGCACATGGAACGCAAGGCGCTCGCCAAGGAGCTCGGCGAACTGCCCGAGTTTCCTGAGATGCAGGAAATCCACACGAAAGAACGCGGCGAAGCGATATCGCCGGTTCTTGAAGACTGGCGTCCGGAAGACGAAACGTTCTGGAAAGAGAAAGGCCGCAAGATCGCCAACAGAAATCTGTGGATTTCGATCCCGGCTCTGCTGCTCGCCTTCTCCGTCTGGATGGTCTGGTCGGTCGTCGTCGCCAAGCTGCCGTCTATCGGGTTTGAATACACGACGGACCAGCTGTTCTGGCTTGCGGCGCTGCCCGGCCTTTCCGGCGCCACATTGCGAATCTTCTATTCCTTCATGGTGCCGATCTTCGGCGGGCGTTTGTGGACGACGCTGACGACCGCGTCGCTGATGATCCCGGCGTTCGGCATCGGCTACGCCGTCCAGAACCCGGATACGCCTTACTTCATCTTCCTGGTGCTGGCGCTTCTGTGCGGCCTTGGCGGCGGCAATTTCGCTTCCTCCATGTCGAACATCTCCTTCTTCTTCCCGAAGAAAGAGAAAGGCAATGCGCTCGCCCTCAATGCGGGCCTCGGCAATCTCGGCGTCTCGGTGATGCAGTTTGCAGTGCCGCTGGTCATCACGGCCGGCGTCTTTGGCGTCGTCGGCGGCGAGCCGCAAATGACGAAGGAAGGCGGCGCGCTTTGGCTGCAAAACGCAGGTTTCATCTGGGTGCCGTTCCTGTTGGTCGCCACCATCCTCGCCTGGTTCGGCATGAATGACATCGCATCGGCGAAAGCCTCTTTCGCTGAGCAATCGATCATCTTCCAGCGCCGGCATAACTGGATCATGTGCGTCCTTTACACAGGCACTTTCGGCTCATTCATCGGTTACTCCGCGGGCTTCCCGCTGCTGATGAAAACGCAGTTCCCGGAAGTGAACGCGCTTCAGTTCGCTTTTCTTGGACCGCTTGTCGGCGCGCTTTCACGCTCAATGACAGGGTGGGTGTCTGACAAGTTCGGCGGCGGGCGCGTCACCTTCTGGGTGTTCCTGCTGATGATCGCTGGCGTCGCCGGCGTTCTCTATTTCCTCGGCGTCAAAGACCAGCCGGGCGCATTCGCCGGTTTCTTCGCGATGTTCATGCTGCTGTTCTTCGCGACCGGCGTCGGCAACGCCTCAACCTTCCAGATGATCCCGATTATCATGCGGGAGGAACTCTCCCGGTTGATGCCGCAGCTTGACGCCGCCGCGCGCCTCAAGCAGGCCGAGAAAGAATCCGCCGCGATCATCGGCTTCACGTCGGCGATCGCAGCCTACGGCGCCTTCTTCATCCCGAAATCCTACGGCACGTCGATCTCAATGACCGGCGGGCCTGAAGCGGCGCTCATAGGATTTCTGATCTTCTACCTTGTCTGCGCCGCGATCACATTCATGGTCTACACGCGCAAGGGCGGCCTCCTTCACGACATCGAACGCGGCCGCAAATCAGCCTCCGCAGCCAATCTGCCTCAGGGAGAGCCGGCATGAGCCATCTCTTGAATCGCCTGACTTACTTCAAAAACCGCGTCAGCGATTTTTCAAACGGGCACGGCGTTCTCACCAGGGACGACCGCTCATGGGAGGACAGCTACCGAAAACGCTGGCAGCACGACAAGATCGTCCGCTCCACGCACGGCGCGAACTGCACGGGCTCTTGCAGCTGGAAGATCTACGTCAAGGGCGGCATCGTCACCTGGGAAACGCAGCAGACGGACTATCCGCGCACCCGCCCCGATCTTCCCAATCATGAGCCTCGCGGATGTTCGCGCGGCGCCAGCTATTCGTGGTATCTCTACAGCGGCAACCGGATGAAGCATCCGCTCATCCGCAGCCGCCTATTGAAACTGTGGCGCGAAGCGCGCGCCGTGCATTCGCCGATCGCCGCCTGGACGTCGATTGTCGAAAACCCGCAAAAACGCGCGCAATATGTGAAGCAGCGCGGCCTGGGCGGATTTGTCCGGGCGAGCTGGGACGAGGTGAACGAGATCATCGCCTCGGCGAACGCCTATACGGCGAAAAAATACGGCCCCGATCGCGTTTTCGGCTTCTCGCCGATTCCTGCGATGTCGATGGTCTCCTACGCCGCAGGCTCACGCTATTTGTCGCTGCTCGGCGGCGTCTGCATGAGCTTCTACGACTGGTATTGCGACCTGCCGCCCGCCTCGCCGATGACCTGGGGCGAGCAGACTGACGTTCCGGAAAGCGCCGACTGGTACAATTCCGGTTTCTTGATGCTGTGGGGCTCAAACGTTCCGCAAACGCGGACGCCTGATGCGCATTTCTACACTGAAGTCCGCTACAAGGGCGCAAAGAGCGTCGTGATTTCGCCGGACTATTCGGAAGCATCGAAATTCGGCGACGTCTGGCTGTCGCCGAAACAGGGAACCGACGCCGCGCTCGCCATGGCCTTCGGCCATGTCATTCTCAAAGAATTTTATGTCGACCGCCAGACGCCCTATTTTCTCAATTACGCGCGTCAGTACACCGACATGCCGATGCTGGTGCGCCTTGTCCGCAAGGACGGCAGGCTCGTGCCGGATCGCCTGCTTCGGGCGTCGGATTTCGACGGCGCGCTCAGAGAAGCGAACAATCCGGAATGGAAAACGGTCGCGATCGACGGCAAGTCCGGCAAGATCGTCTGCCCGCGCGGCTCCATCGGTTTTCGCTGGGGCGAGCAGGGAAAATGGAACCTCGAAGAACGCGCCTCAGACGGCGCCGACACTGAACTCGCCCTGTCACTGAAAGGCCGGGAAGACCAATTCGCATCCGTCGCGTTTCCCTATTTCGGCAATCGCGAACACGATCATTTCCACGGCACCGATCACCCGGACGTCATTGAACGCCGGATTCCGGTGAAAAAGCTCGCGCTCGCCGACGGCGAGGCTTTTGTCGCATCCGTCTACGATCTCTTCCTCGCTAATTACGGCGTCGATCGCGGTTTCGGCGATGAAAACACGGCGAAGTCTTACGACGATGACGCGCCTTATTCGCCGGCCTGGCAGGAAAGGATCACGGGCGTTCCTCGCGACAAGGTGATCGCCGTCGCGCGCGCGTTCGCCGATAACGCGGAAAAGACGCGCGGCAAATCGATGGTCATTCTCGGCGCTGGGCTGAACCATTGGTATCACATGGACATGAACTACCGCGGCATCATCAATCTTCTGGTGATGTGCGGCTGCATCGGCCAATCGGGCGGCGGCTGGTCGCATTATGTCGGTCAGGAAAAGCTGCGTCCGCAAACCGGCTGGCTTCCCCTCGCCTTTGCGCTCGACTGGGGTCGCCCGCCGCGGCAGATGAATTCGACTTCATGCTGGTATGCGCACACCGACCAATGGCGTTATGAAACATTAAGCGTCGATGAGATCATCTCGCCGCTTGCGCCGGCGGGAAACTGGTCCGGCAGTCTCATTGATTTTAATGCGCGTTCCGAGCGCATGGGCTGGCTGCCGTCCGCGCCGCAGCTTCAGCGCAACCCGCTGCAAGTCGCAAAGGACGCCGCCGCCGCCGGGATAGAGCCGAAAGACTTCGTCGCGCGCGAATTGAAAGCCGGCCGGCTCGCCATGTCCTGCGAAGACCCCGATGATCCGGCGAACTGGCCGAGAAATCTTTTCGTCTGGCGCTCCAATCTTCTCGGCTCTTCGGGAAAGGGGCACGAATATTTCCTCAAACACCTTCTTGGCACGACGCATGGCGTGCAGGGCAAGGATCTCGGCGCGACCGGCGGCCAGAAGCCGGTCGACGTCAAATGGCGCGATGAGGCGCCGGAAGGAAAACTCGACCTCCTCGTCACCATCGATTTTCGCATGTCGACAACGGCCGTATATTCAGACATCGCGCTGCCGACCGCGACCTGGTACGAGAAGAACGATCTCAACACGTCTGACATGCACCCCTTCATCCACCCGCTGACGAATGCGGTGGATCCGCTTTGGGAGTGCCGGAGCGACTGGGACATCTTCAAGGGCATTGCGGAGAAGTTCTCCGACGTGGCGCCAGAAATTCTCGGCGTTGAGAAGGATGTCGTGCTTGTTCCGATCCAGCATGACAGCCCCGGCGAGCTTGCGCAGCCGTTGGGCGTCAAGGACTGGAAGCGCGGCGAAGTCGAGCCGATCCCGGGCAAGACCATGCCGACCATCGCCGTCGTCGAACGCGACTATCCCAATCTCTACAAGCGGTACACTGCGCTCGGACCGTTGATGGAGAAAATCGGCAATGGCGGAAAAGGCATCGCCTGGAACACCGAGCACGAGGTCGCGAATCTGAAATCGCTTAACGGCGTTGTCACCGACGACGGCCCCACCAAGGGCATGGCGAAGATTGAAAGCGATATCGACGCGGCGGAAGTCATCCTTATGTTGGCGCCGGAAACGAATGGCGAGGTCGCCGTCAAAGCGTGGGAGTCCCTTTCGAAAACGACAGGGCGCGAGCATGCACATCTCGCCTTGCCGAAAGAAGACGAGAAAATCCGCTTCCGGGATGTCGTCGCGCAGCCGCGCAAAATTATTTCGTCGCCAATCTGGTCAGGGCTTGAATCGGACAAAGTCTGTTACAACGCCGGTTATACGAATGTGCATGAGCTGATCCCGTGGCGCACCCTCACCGGCCGCCAGCAGCTTTATCAGGACCATCTCTGGATGCGCGCCTTCGGCGAAACGCTTTGCGTCTATCGTCCGCCGATCGACACAAAAACAACAGACCATAGAAAGCCGAACGGCGAGAAGGAAATTCTTCTCAACTTCATCACCCCGCACCAGAAATGGGGCATTCACTCGACCTACACCGATAACCTTCTGATGCTGACCCTATCTCGCGGCGGCCCAATCGTCTGGCTCAGCGAAGATGATGCGAGGGAGGCTGGCATTGTCGATAATGACTGGGTCGAGGCCTACAATTCAAACGGCGCCTTGACGGCGCGCGCCGTCGTCTCCCAGCGCGTCAAGCCCGGCATGATCATGATGTATCATGCGCAGGAAAAGATCGTGAACGCGCCAGGTTCGGAAGTCACCGGTCATCGCGGCGGCATCCACAATTCCGTCACGCGCGCGGTGCTGAAGCCGACTCACATGATCGGCGGCTACGCGCAGCAAGCCTACGGTTTCAATTATTACGGAACGGTCGGCTCGAACCGCGACGAATTCGTCATCGTCAGAAAAATGAAAAAGGTCGACTGGCTCGACACGCCCGCGAAAGCTCTGGAGGCCGCAGAATGAAAGTCCGCGCCCAACTCTCGATGATCCTCAATCTCGACAAGTGCATCGGCTGTCACACTTGCTCGGTCACCTGCAAGAACGTCTGGACGAGCCGCGAAGGCGTCGAATACGCCTGGTTCAACAATGTCGAGACAAAGCCGGGCATCGGTTATCCCGACGATTGGGAGAACCAGGCGCGCTGGAACGGCGGCTGGAAACGCAAATCAAACGGCAAGCTCGAGCCCAAACTCGGCGGCAAGCTTGCCGTTCTTTCTAAGATCTTCGGCAATCCCGATCTGCCCGAGATCGACGACTACTACGAACCGTTCACGTTCGACTACGAGCATCTTCAAAAAGCGCCGGAGATGAAAGCGTTTCCGACCGCGCGGCCGCGCTCGTTGATCACCGGCGAACGGATGGAGAAAATCAACAAGGGTCCGAACTGGGAGGAGATTCTCGGCGGCGAATTTTCGAAACGGTCGGCCGACTACAATTTCGACAAGGTCGAAAAGCAGATTTACGGCCAGTTCGAGAACACTTTCATGATGTATTTGCCGCGATTGTGCGAGCACTGTCTCAACCCCGCTTGCGTCGCCGTCTGCCCGTCAGGCGCTATCTACAAGCGCGAGGAAGACGGCGTCGTTCTCATCGACCAGGACAAATGCCGCGGCTGGCGGATGTGCGTCTCCGGCTGCCCCTATAAGAAGATCTATTACAACTGGAACACCGGAAAGTCCGAAAAGTGCATTCTTTGCTATCCGCGGCTTGAAGCGGGGCAGCCGACAATCTGTTCGGAAACATGCGTTGGACGCATCCGCTATCTCGGCGTTGTTCTTTATGACGCCGACCGCATCGAAAAAGCGGCGGCGGTCGAGAAGGAAACCGACCTCTATCAGAGCCATCTCGACATCTTCCTCGACCCGAACGATCCGAAGGTTCAGGCGGCCGCGCGCGCCGAAGGCGTTCCAAGCGCATGGTTGGAGGCGGCTAAAAAATCGCCGATCTGGAAAATGGCGATGGAGTGGAAGATCGCCTTCCCGCTCCATCCTGAATACCGCACATTGCCGATGGTCTGGTATGTCCCGCCCTTGTCCCCCATTCAGTCGATGGCTGAAGCGGGCGCCTTCGGCGAAAGAGGCGCGATGCCGAATGTGCGGTCTTTGCGCATTCCGATGAAATATCTCGCCAATCTTCTGACAGCCGGCGATGAGGAGCCTGTTGCGAAAGCGCTCGAAAAGCTCATCGCAATGCGCGCCTATATGCGCTCGGTTCATTACGAAGGCGCGGAAGACGCAAGCCTTCCCGGCAAAGTCGGCATGACGGCGGAACAAATCCGCGAGATGTATCAACTGATGGCGATCGCAAATTACGAGGATCGCTTCGTCATTCCGACATCGCACCGCGAATACGCAGAAAACGCCTATGACCTGCGCGGCGGATGCGGTTTCTCATTCGGCGAGGGCTGCGGCGAACCAAAGAACGCGCCGCAATGGACCGGCCTCTTCGCTAAAGCCCCGTCAAAGGAGAATGCATGATGGCTGGCACATTCAAGGCGCTTTCAGCCCTCCTCTCCTATCCTGACGCGGAACTGCAAAACGCAGCAGACGAAATCCGTTCAACGCTCAGAGCTGAAGGTCTGACGCCGGCCTGGCTCCTCGATCGGCTTGACCGGTTGATCGACGATATCCAAACGCGCGATCTGATCGACCTTCAGGAGAGGTATGTTTTCCTGTTTGATCGCACGCGCTCTCTTTCGCTCCATCTGTTTGAACATGTGCATGGCGAGTCGCGCGATCGCGGCCAGGCGATGGTGGACCTGCGCGCGCTCTATGAACAGGCAGGTCTGGAGGTTGACGCGCGCGAGCTGCCTGACTTCCTGCCGATGTTTCTCGAATATCTCTCGCTGCGGCCTCTCGATGAAGCGCGCGCGCTTGTCACAGAGCCGATCACCGTCATCGCCGCGCTTCGCGAGCGCCTGTCGCGACGCAAGTCGCCTTATGCAGCGGTCCTTCGTGCGCTTGAGGCGATCGCCGCCGGAGAGCCGTCGGCGAAGGATCTCGACGAGCTCAGAAAAGCGCCGGACGACGATCCGGACGACTTCGATGCGCTCGATAAGCAGTGGGAAGAACAGCCGGTCACATTCGGTCCCGGCGACGCCGCTTGTGAAAGCAATCGCCGCCAGGAATTGAGGAGCTGACGAAATGCCCGATTTTCTGAACCAATTCTTCTTCGGTTATTATCCGTATCTTTGCCTCGCCGTGTTTTTCATCGGCTCAATCCTCAGATTCGAGCATGCCCAATATTCATGGCGGTCCGGCTCCAGCCAGCTCTTGCGGCGCAGGCAGCTGGTGATCGGAAGCCTTCTTTTCCATATCGGCATTCTTGTCATTTTCGTCGGTCACTTCGTCGGATTGCTGACGCCAATCGCGGTATTTGATGCGCTTGGCGTCTCGCACGGCGCGAAACAATTGCTGGCGATTATCGTCGGCGGCGCGGCGGGCGTCATTTGTCTGATCGGCATTGCGATATTGACGCATCGGCGGCTTTACGATGCGCGCATCAGGAAAACTTCCAGTTTCGGCGACACGGCGATTCTCCTTCTCTTATTTGCGCAGCTTCTCCTCGGACTTGGAACAATTCCCGTCTCGATGCAGCATCTTGATGGTCATGAAATGACGAAGTTCATGGACTGGGCGCAACGGATCTGGACGTTCCGCGGCAGCGCGGCCGACCTTATCGCCGATACGAGTCCGGTCTTCAAAACGCATATCACGCTCGGTCTGACGATTTTCCTCGTCTTTCCCTTCACGCGCCTTGTCCACATTTTCTCTGCGCCGATCTGGTATCTCGGCCGTCGCGGCTACCAGCTCGTTCGCACCAAGCGCCGTCCTGCGCCCGCCGAGTAGCCCAATGATCAAAAAGGAAGCAGCCATGACAATCGAAATGAGAAGTCTTAAAAATGCGGCCTTCGCTTCAGTCGCCTCTCTCGCCTTTCTGACAGCCCCCGCATTTGCGGAAGGACAGAGCGATGCGCAAGGCGAGAACGGCGTTGTCGACGCCATAAAAGCCGGCAAGCCGATCATTGACGTACGTTATCGCTTTGAACACAAGGAACAGGCTGGCTTTGCAGAAAACGCCTACGCCAACACCGTGCGCACGCGGCTAGGTTACGAGACCGGCGAATTCCATAACTTTAAAGTCCTCGTCGAATTTGAAAATGTCGCTTCAATCGGCGATGACCACTTCAACTCAACGACAAACGGGCGGGCGCAGTTTCCTGTAATCGCCGACCCTGACGCCACCGAACTCAACAGGGCGCAAGTGACCTTCACGGGCATTGAAAAGACGCCGGTCACGATAGGCCGGCAAGCCTACAATCTCGGCAATCAACGCTTTGTCGGCACAGTCGACTTTCGACAGAACCAGCAAACATTCGACGCGGCGCGGCTGTCTTCGACGCTGATCGACGGTCTCTCTGTCGATTATCTCTACATCAGCCGCGTTCACCGGGTTTTCGGCGACGATCATCCGATGGGCGAATTCGACAGCGACAGCCATATCATCGCGGCGACCTATGACGCCAAAAAGCTTGGAAAAATCAGCGGATACGGTCTCCTGCTCGATTTCGAAGAAGCGCCCGCGCTTTCATCCCAAACCTTCGGCGTTCGCTACGAGAACTCCATGACGCTTGACGAGGATGCGGGGGTCAAAATCGGGATCATCGGAGAATACGCCAAGCAACGCGATTATGCGGCAAATCCGTTCAACTATTCGGAACACTACATTCACGGCGAGGGCGCGCTGTCAGCGCGCAATGCGACGCTTAAGCTTGGATATGAGCAACTGAGCGGCGACGGCGTCATCGGTTTTTCGACTCCACTTGCGACGCTGCACAAATTTCAGGGATTTGCCGACGTCTTCCTGACAACGCCGGCAAACGGCATTGAGGATATTTACGGAACGATTCAATACAATTGGAAAGACGCGCCGTTCGGCACCTCGCTCAATCTCTTTTTCACCTATCACGACTTCAAAGCGGAGAATGGCGGCGCCGACCTCGGCGAGGAATTTGACGCAGGCCTCGCCGCATCGATCACCAAAAATCTGTCGGCCGAAATCAAAGGCGCCGTTTACGATGGAGCCCCCGGGTTCGCCGACCGCAGCGTGATCTGGGCTTCGCTGAGGTTTCAGTACTGACCGGAGGGAAACATGGCGGTCGCTCAAGCGGGCGGAAACGATAGCCGCGGCGGGTCCTGGAGCCAAGACGGTCGCCAGGCCGATACGTCAATCGACTCGCCGTCGCTCGATCTGCTCTCTTCGCCGCTAGATTTTCTATATGCGGAGCACCTGCGGCAAAGGCAGTTCGCCAAGCTTCTGGGGCTGATCGCCGACGGCGTCATCAACCGCCGAACGATCGCAGCGGCGGCGGAGTTTGTTGAAAATGACCTCGCGACGCATATCCTCGACGAGGAAGTTTCCTTCTTTCCCTTGCTGCGGCCCCTTTGTCAGCCGGAGGACAGGGTGGATGATCTGCTCGCTCTTCTGTCGCAAGAGCATCGAGAAGACGAGGGCGAGAGCGAGCGCGTTTTAAGCGCGCTTGCGCGCCTGTCCGCAACGGAACCGCCAAGCGACGCCGATAAGCAGACGCTGCGCAGCTTTTCGGATCATCTAAGAGGTCATCTCGCGCTCGAAAACGGCGTGCTTCTTCCACTCGCCCGTTCGCGCATGACGTCAGAGGCGCTGCAATTAATGTCGCAGTCCATGTCGTTGCGTCGGAATATTAAAAAATCCTAGCTCCTGACTCTTAAGCCATCGCTTCTTCAGCATAAATGCGGCTGGCCCGATCTAGCGCAAGGCCGCGATCGAAAAACGACTTAATAATAGATTGCTAACGCTTCCGAAGAGGGAAGCTCGGCGGCTCATCCAAGCCACGCGCGGCGCACGCAAACCCTTTGGTTTGCAACTTATTAACCACAAAATGATAGGTAAGCGCATTCAAACTTAGGCGATTCATCCAACATGGCCAGAAACAGCTCGATCGACTCAAAACTAGCCTCGCAATCCGGCGTCCGCTTGATGTCGCTCGCCGTCGCGGTCAGCGTTGCTATCGTCGCGGTTATTTTCAGCGCGTTTGCGATCCATTACGATCAGACCGCCCGACGTCTTCGCCTGAACGAGATTGAGAATTACCTCACGGCGATGGGCAAAACGACCGCATGGGGAGTCGATAAATGGCTGGAAGAACGTAAGAATTTAATTTCAGGTTTGGAAGCGGAGCTTTCCAAGCGTCCGACGGGAGAGGCGATTCTTTCGGAACTGAGTGAAGAAGTCTACCAGAGCGCATTCATCTGGACTTATTACGGAGAAACAAACGGCGCGTATCACATCTGGCCGCCGGACGATGAACTCCCCGCGGACTATGATCCGCGAACACGGCCTTGGTATCTCGCGGCCATATCAAAAGACGGCGCGACATTCACAGAGCCGTATCGCGATATATCCACAAACGTCGAAACGATAACGGTCGCCATACCCGTGCGCCATGATGGAGCCCTTGCCGGCGTTGCTGCGGCGGATTTCACGACAGAGCAGTTGAACCAGATACTGGCGGAAACGGACCTCGGCGGTCTCGGCTACGTGTTTCTGGTCTCACCGACAGGCGTCATTCTCTCGCATCCCGATCCAGCCTTGGTCGGAAAGTCTTTGCCAGACCTGTTCGAAGGCGTATCGCTCGATGTCGAACAAGCCATGCAACAGGCGAACGCGGCGGACGGGAAAAAGTTCATTTCTTTCGCAGACGCAGCCGGCAACGCCACGGTCGATTGGCGTCTCGCCCTTGTGATTGATCAAGAAAAGGCATTCGCCAGCCTTTCGGAATTTCGCAGATCGGCGGCCATCGCCGCCATCGTCGCAATGTTCCTGACGGTCGGCGTCCTCGGATTCGTCATTCATTTGGTTCTCGTACGTCCCTTGTTGAGCGCGAGAAAGGCTGCGGATGCGGCGAATGCGGCCAAATCGGATTTCCTCGCCTCGATGAGCCACGAAATCCGCACGCCGATGAACGGCATTCTCGGAATCGCCGATGTGCTGCTCAACACGAATCTCAATCCGCGCCAGAAGGAACTGACCTCTATCATCGTTTCATCCGGCGGCGCATTGATGACCGTCATCAATGACATCTTGGATTTTTCGAAAATGGAGGCGGGAAAACTGTCTCTTTCGCCTCGCCCGTTTAATTTCCGCCAGACCGTTTACGATCTCGCGACGTTGATGCAAGCGCGTGCGCTTGAAAAGGATTTGGAGCTGATTGTGCGCTATGCGCCAAATCTTCCAGAAGGAATTGTCGCCGACGAATCAAGACTGCGCCAGGTGATCGGCAATCTTGTGGGAAACGCCGTCAAGTTCACGGATACCGGCTACATCATGATCGATGTTGTCGGCGAGCGCATCGGCGACGTTGTGAAAATCAATGTCAGCGTCACGGATACCGGGATCGGCATTTCTCAGTCCGACCTGGGGCGCGTCTTTGAGAAATTCGAACAGGCCGACGGGTCCAACACCCGAAAATTCGGCGGCACGGGCCTCGGCCTCGCCATTTCGAAGAACCTGGTTCAGATGATGGGCGGCGAGATCGGCGTTGAAAGCGAGACCGACAAGGGTTCGCGCTTCTGGTTCAATTTCAGCGCGCCGATAGACGAAAAAATCAAGGCGATGCCGTCGATATCAGCCGCAACCTTTGACGGCGCGCGCATCCTTGCCGTCGACGACAACGCCGTCAACAGGCGCGTCATCGCCGAGCTCGCCCATGGGTGGGGCCTTGATGCGACCATCACCGCGAATGGCGATGCGGCGTTCGCCGCGCTCGAAGCGTCAATTGAGACAGGGCGCCGTTTCAAAGTGATTCTTATGGACTACCAGATGCCGAAAGAGGACGGGATTGCGCTCACGCGGCGCATCCAGGCCGATCGACGCTTTGACTCAATTCCAGTCGTTCTACTCTCCTCAGTCGATTCCGCTCAAATCGATCAAGGCCATTCGGACGCTAGAATAGTGACATCGCTCGCAAAACCGGTCCGCCCCTCGCAGCTGATGGATGTGCTCGCCCGGATCATGATTGACGAGACGTCGCGGTCCATATCCAAAGTCGCGGAATCGATGAAGGAGACCGACGCTCCGTCCGAGCTCGCAGATGACAGACGTCCGGTGCTGCTTGTGGCCGAAGACAACGTCGTCAATCAGCTCGTCGTGACGAATATGATTTCGGAAAAAGACTATCGCGTCGCCATCGCCGAGAACGGGCGAATTGCGGTCGAGAAATTCGTAGCGCTTAGGCCGGCCGCCATCCTGATGGATCTCTCAATGCCCGAGATGGATGGCCTCGAAGCGACGCGGCAAATCCGGAAAATCGAAGCGGAACAAGGTCTGCAGAGAACCCCGATCATTGCAGCGACGGCGCATGTGCTTGAAGAAGACCGCGACAAGTGCCGCCTTGCGGGCATGAATGATTTCATCCCAAAGCCGATCCGCAAGCCGGAACTCGACGCAACGCTCGACAAGTGGGTGGAGGAAGCGATCGCCTGGGACGAATCGGCGGCCGGCTGACACATCGAAACCTAACCGATCAGTACGCCGATCCTAGACTGGTTGAACGCAAACCGCTCCAGTTCAGCGCCGGTCAACACGCCGTTTCGATCGACGTCAGCAGCGAAAAACTCTTCAAGCTTTGAATCGACAAAGTCGCGTTGCGTGAGCTTATGGTCGTACCCGGCAAGCCTGTCGTATTCCAGACTGGATCGCGCGCGGATCGTTCGCTTTTCATCTTCGGTGAGCGCCGCCTTTGCCGGCGCGGCGATCGCCACTTTTTCCACGCCGTCAGCCGTTTCAATCGCAACAAAGCCGTTCAGACGGAAGAGTTCCGCGTTAACAATCGCCAGCGTCACATATTCGTCGCGATCGATCCCGCCGTCATTATTGAGATCAGCTTTCTCAAACACAATTTCCGCCGACTGGGCGGCGGCTGAAGCCTCCATCGCGCGCGCCTCGTAGCCGTAAGCAGGCTCCGGTTCGCCTGAGGCGGCGGCGATCAGCCCTCCCCCGGCCGCAGCAAGCGCGGCGAATGCGGGCAAGGTCATTTTCTGGATCAGCGCGGAAAACATGCCGTATCTCCCTTAATCTCACCCAGAATATTCGACTGGCATCAGGGCGTGAGAAAGAAGGAAAAAGGGTGATGTGCGGGCGATCGCGGCCGTTTTGCGGCGACCCGCCGCATTCGCCCTATTCCGCCGGAACGCTCGTTCTCGCTTGAGCCCAGCGGTCTTTGATTTTGGCGGAAGTAAGGCGCGAGCCGTCCGGCGACCAGCCCGGCGCGCCGAGCGTGTAGCCGATGACGTCGCGCAATGATTTGGCGGACGCAAGATCCTTGATGATGCCGATCCACTCATTGAACGCGATGATGAGCGGGTTGAACGTGCCGAGGTTCTTGACGATGCCGTAGCGCGGTTTCTCCGCATCGTTTTCGGGAACGAATGTTCCGAACATCTTGTCCCAGATGATCAACACCCCGGCGTAGTTCGCGTCGAGATATTTCGGATTGGTGGCGTGATGGACGCGGTGATGGCTCGGCGTGTTAAACAGGATTTCGAACGGCCCCATCCGGTTTATCATCTCGGTATGGATCCAGAATTGATAAATCAGGTTGAGGCCGAACACGAAGGCCAGCATCGCCGGATGAAAGCCGAGCAGGACGAGCGGCGTTTTGAAAATGAGCCCGTTCAGAACCGCGCCTGTCCAGGTCTGCCGCAACGCCGTCGACAGATTATAGTGCTGCGATGAATGATGAACGACGTGCGTCGCCCAGAAGAGGCGCCGCTCGTGCGCAATCCGGTGCAGCCAGTAATAACGAAGGTCATCCAGCAGAAAACACAGGACGACCGCCCACCAGACGTTCGGGATATCGAAAATTCGATACTGATAGACGGAAGACCAGACCGCGCTCAGCAAGGCGAGCCCGCCGAAATGCGGGATGATCTCGCTGCCCATTCCCATGATCAGGCTGGCGGCCGTGTCGCGGGTTTCATAGCGCCCGCGCCCGGTGAGCTTCCATGCGGCGAGCTCAACAAGGATCAGCAGAATGAATACCGGAACGGCGAGTTTGACGACGTCAGGGAATTCCATAGGCGGACTATAGTCGCGCGCCGGCAAGCCTCAAAACCCATTGTTCAGCTGTCGTCTCGTCGGGCGCGGCGACCCGGACTGCGCGCAGGGACGGCTCCCCCATTCGGAACTCAATGATTGTTCCGTGCCGCTCGACCCCGACGGATCCGTGACGAAAGCGGCGCGTCCCAAGGCCGTCGCCATGGGCAAAGACGACGGCGGTTTCCGAGCCGTCCGCCGATATCGCGGCGGCGCCCTTGCCGTCCGCGCCGAAAAACCATTCCCCGACGCCGAAGTCGGGCTCGTCAAAGGCCAGCCTGTCCTTCGCCGCCGCCTCGGTGACGACGACAGACTTTAATGCGCCGAGCAGCCAGGAGACGCCAATCAAGATTGCGATCCCGGCCAGCGAGACCGCAAGCTCAATCAGCAGGCCCTCGCTCATCGCCTCAATCAGCCGACGATGTCCGAGCCGGCGAAGAAATAGGCGATTTCCTCCTTCGCGGTCTCGGGTCCATCCGATCCATGAACGGAATTCTCGCCGATCGATTCAGCGAATTCGGCTCGGATCGTTCCAGGCGCCGCTTTCTTCGGATCGGTCGCGCCCATGATCTCCCGGTTGCGGGCGATCGCGTTTTCTCCCTCGAGAACTTGCACAACGACCGGCGCGGAAATCATAAAATCGACAAGCTCGCCGAAAAACGGCCGATCCTTGTGAACTCCATAAAAGGCTTCGGCCTGCCGGCGCGTCATGTGAATGCGCTTTGAAGCGACGATCCGAAGCCCGCCTTCTTCGAATTTCGCGATGATCTTGCCGGTCAGATTCCGGCGCGTCGCGTCCGGCTTGATGATTGAAAAAGTGCGCTCAAGCGCCATGGTCAAACTCCTGCATGGGTTCCGGGGCGAATTTGGCGCGTTCCCTATCAATTGGACGGCTGACGGGCAAGCAGCAGCCCTCCGTCTGCGGCCGAAGGGCGGTTTTGACGCGGACGGCCCGCAACGGCGGCCCCCACCCGGCCGACAAGAGCTTGTTCGGCGCGCGCGTCGCGGCTAGGTCGGACGCGCCCGCGATCGACCCATGCTTCATATCAACGACCTTACATACCGCATTGAAGGAAAGCCGCTCTTCGAGCAGGCGACAGCGGCCATTTCCGATAAATGGAAAGTAGGCTTTGTCGGGCGGAACGGCGCCGGGAAGTCGACCCTGCTCAAGCTCATCAAGGGGGAGATCAATCCTGACGACGGCGAGATCGCCTTTCGGTCGCGGCGCCGCATCGGCGGCGTCGAGCAGGAGGCGCCGGCATCGACGTCTTCGCTGATTGAAATCGTGCTCGGCTTTGATGAAGAGCGGCGCGCCCTTTTGGCGGAGCTTGAACGCGATATCGATCCGCATCGCATCGCCGACGTGCATGCGCGCCTTGCTGATATTGACGCGCATTCGGCTGAAGCGCGCGCGGCGTCCATCCTTTCCGGGCTGGGATTTTCCCATGCTGATCAGTCGCGGCCGGCGGGAGATTTTTCGGGCGGTTGGCGCATGCGCGTGGCGCTCGCCGGCGTTCTGTTTTCCGCGCCGGATCTCCTTCTTTTAGACGAGCCGACAAACTATCTCGATATTGAAGGCGCAATGTGGCTCGAAAGCTTCATCAGACGCTATCCGAACACGGCGATCATCGTCAGCCACGACCGCGATTTTCTCAACCGAACGACGACGCATATCCTCGCCCTCGAAAATCGCAAACTCAGCATTTCTCCCGGCGATTACGACACATATGAGCGAAAGCGCGCCGAGGCGCGCGCCAACGCTTTGGCCTTTCGATCAAAGCAGGAAGCGCAACGCCGGCATATGCAGGCGTTTATCGACCGCTTTCGCGCCAAGGCTTCAAAGGCGAAGCAGGCGCAAAGCCGAATCAAGGCGCTCGAAAAAATGCAGTTTGTCGCCGAGCCTGTTGATGAGCGCACATCCGGCTTCAGCTTCAAAAACCCGAAACCGATGGCGCCGCCCATCATCCGGCTTGTCGACGCCGATCTTGGATATGCCGAAGAGAACCCGGTCCTTCGCAAAGTCAATCTGAGGCTCGATCAGGATGACAGGATCGCCATCCTCGGTCCGAACGGCGAAGGCAAGACGACGCTGGTTAAATCATTAGCCGGCCGACTGTCGCTCCTGCGCGGCGATATCTTCAAACATAAAAAGCTCGATATCGCGTATTTCTCGCAGCATCAGCTTGACGAACTGAGACCGTCGGAAACGGCGTATGAGCATGTGCGCGCATTGACGCCCGACGCGACTGAGGCGCAAATTCGCGCAACCGCTGCGGCGTTCGGTTTCGGCTCCGACAAAGCCGACACGAAAGTCGAGAACCTGTCGGGCGGCGAGAAAGCCCGGCTCCTGCTCGGCCTGATCACCTATTCAGGTCCTCATCTCATCATTCTCGACGAACCGACCAACCATCTTGACATAGAAGCGCGCGCCAGCCTGTCGCAGGCGCTGAACGACTATTCAGGCGCCGTGATCATGATCACCCATGACGCCCATCTTGCCGGGGCTGTCGCGGACCGGCTCTGGCTCGTCAAGGACGGCGCCGTCGGGCCGTTCGAGGGCGATCTTGAGGATTACCGCACGCTCGTCCTGAACGCGGAAAGGGCCGGCGGCGATAATTCGGCGCGCAAGTCGACCGACATGCGCGCAGCGCTGCGCCAATCCGCAGCGGCGCTAAGAGAAGCGATCGCGCCCTTGAAGAAAAAGGTCGATGCGGCCGAAGCTCGCCTTGAGGACCTCACGGCGATCCTGCCGCGGCTCGACGCGGCTCTTGCGGAGTCGGGTCTTTATGAACGGGATATCGCACGCGCCACGAAGCTCCAGAAAGAACGCGCCGCACTCGTCGCCGCCATCGACGCGGCCGAAGAAGCGCTGATGGCGGCGATGGAACGACTTGAGCGGGCGAAAGAAGACGCCGGCGCCTAGACGCTCGTTGCGCAATTGCGACATGATGAGGGCTGCAAGGGAGGGCGACATGAAACAGCCTGCCGACTGCGGAACGATGGATGAGGTCCGCACCGAGATTGACCGTGTCGATCAACGGCTAGTCGACCTGCTCGCCGAACGGTGGACTTACGTCGATCGAATGTGGGAGCTGAAGCGCGCCGAGTCGGCGTCGGCCAATGTTCCCTGGCGCAATCGCGCGGTCATCGAGAAAGTGCGCCGGCGCGCCGAGGAGGCCGGCCTGCCGCCTGAGATGGCGGAGGCGCTTTGGCGACAGATCATCGGTTGGGGCATCCAGTATCAGGACGAACGCCTGCGCGAGGGGTGAACTGCGCGTCATGGTTTTTCCCATGCGGCTCACGCGCTAAGACCGCAACATGACATCAGGCGTCACCTCAAGCGACATTAATCCTGCGATCGGCGGCATGCTAAGATCGGCGCGGGATTTTCTCGCCCATGAGCATTCCCTCTTCCGGACGCTCGACCTCAAACCGATTCTGATCGGCAAGGGCAAGGCGACATTTTCCATGTTGATGCCCGCGGATTTCGCCGCGGCTGACGGGTCGGTGCATGGCGGCCTTTACACCATCATCCTCGATTCGATTTTCGGCCTTGCGGTGTTCACCGCGCTTGAGGAAATCAAGCCGATCGCGACGATCAATCTGCGCACTGATTTCGTCGGGCTTATCGCACCCGGCGCGCGCGCCGTCTGCGAGGCGGAATGCGAGGCGGTGAACAGCGATGTTGCGCATGTGTCGGGGCGACTTTTCGCCGAGGCGACGGGCGATCTTCTCGCGACGGGAACAGGGGCTTTCATGGTCGGCACCAAGGGGCCGATCGGAGGAATGCGGCTGTGACGGCGCGCCTCGACCGCATACGATCTTTTGCGGCGGCGACGCCGCTCGCCGGCTGGCTCGGCTTTCAGGCGGATGAGAGCGGCGACGCCGCCTATCGCCTGACATTCCAGGAAGCGCATATTGGAAACCCCGCCATCCGCGCGCTGCATGGCGGCGTCATCGCCTCGTTTCTGGAACTTGCGATGCAGGCCGAGCTTGCCGGCGAAACCGGCGGCCCCGCGTCAACGATCAGCCTGTCGATCGACTACCTTTCCTCATCCCGGCCGGAAGGCATGACCGCGCATGTTCGCCGGTTGAAGGCGGGGCGACGCATCGCCTTTCTGGAAGCGGAAGGCCGGCAGGCGGACGGAACGCGGCTCGTCGCGGTTGCGCGCGGCTGTTTCAAGCTCGGCTAGAAATATTTTTATCGCCCCCTAGGCAAACGCGCCGGCGCTGACCAGATGCATCGCGCCCTTCCTCCGGAGCCCCCTTCCTCATGGACTGGATTTCAATCGCCGGCGGCCTTGTCGTTTTGACGATCGGCGCCGAGCTTCTCATCCGCGGATCAACGACCCTCGCCCGGCGGTTCGGCGTTTCGGACCTTCTCATCGGCCTCACTCTGGTCGGCTTCGGCACGTCAACGCCGGAACTGGTCTCCAGCATCCAGGCGGCGCTTGTCGGCTCGCCCGGCGTCGCGGTCGGCAATGTCGTCGGGTCGAACATCGCCAACATCCTCCTCATCCTCGGCCTGTCGGCCCTGATTGCGCCCTTCGCCATCGAGCCGAACGGGTTCCGGCGCGACGGGATCGTCGTCCTCCTCGCAACCCTTGCGGCGATCGCCGCGTCGATGACCGGCGAATTCACCCGCATCGCCGGCGCCCTCTTTCTCGGCGCTCTCGCGAGTTACATCGCCTACGCCTTCCTGACCGAGAGAAAGGCGCCCGCCTCGCCCGCGGCGACGGTCCACGCCGAGGAAGGCGCGAGCGCACCCGCCGCAAAGGCGTCGCCCGCCATGAGCGCGATGCTGGCGCTCGGCGGTCTTGCGCTTCTTATCGTTGGCGCAAAATACCTCGTTAGCGGCGCCATCAGCCTTGCGAGCGATCTCGGCGTTTCCGAAACGATCATCGGCCTGACGATCGTCGCGGTCGGCACCTCGCTGCCGGAGCTTGTCACCTCCGTCATGGCGGCGCTGCGCGGAAAGTCGGCGCTGGCGCTCGGCAATGTCGTCGGCTCGAACATCTACAATCTGTTCGGCATTCTCGGCGCGACGGCGCTCATTCATCCGGTCGCGGCGCCCGCGAGCATCGTCGCCTTCGACAATTGGGTGATGCTCGGCGCGACGCTGGCGATGATCCTCTTTGCAACAACGCAAAGCAGGCTGACCCGTCTTGAAGGCGGCGCGCTGGTCGCCTGTTACGCCGCCTATATAGGATGGCTCATCGTCAACGCCTGAAAAAACGCGGGCGCTTCCGACTTTCGCCGAAAGCGCCCCGGTGCAGGAGTACGCAACAAGCCCCTCGCCCGGATCTACAGCGATCCGAGCAACGCAACAGGATCGACCGCCTTCAGATTCTGACGAATTTCAAAGTGCAGTTGCGGCTCGCTCGCCGAGCCCGTCTGTCCGACCTTGGCGATCACCTGACCGCGGCGCACGCGATCGCCTTTCTTCACCAGCATCGCGTCATTATGCGCGTAGGCGGTGACGAAGCCGTCATCATGCTTGACGAGCAGCAGATTGCCGTAATCTTTCAGTTCCGATCCGCGATAGACGACCTCGCCGTCGGCGGCGGCGCGCACCGGCGTGCCGACGGGCGCGGCGATATTGACGCCGTCATTGCGCTTGCCGGTCGATGACAGGCCGTAATTGCCGATGATCGCGCCCTGAACCGGCCAGTCAAAAAGGCTCGGCTTTTTCGCCGGCTCGCCGCCGTAAGAGACCGAGCGCGCGAATTCGCCGACATCGCTGTCCGTTTCGGCCGCATGGCCCGGCGCCGGCGCGACCGAAGCGACGCGGGCGTTCGGAATGCGCAAGGTTTCGCCGACCGAAAGCGTATAGGGCGCGCGCAGACGATTGGCGCCGGCGATCTCGGCGACGCTGGCGCCGGTCGAGCGCGATATCGAATAGAGCGTGTCGCCCGGCCGGACGACATGCTGGCCGTCGCGCAATTCCGCGGGCGCGGCGGGCGCCGCCGCGGCGGTCGTTGAATAATGAGACGGCGGCACGGCGCTCGACGGCACGCGGATCGTCTGACCGATCTCAAGCGCGTAGGGCGGCTGAAGGCGATTGAGGGCGATGATCGATTGCGGCGTCGCGCCGGTGCGGCGCGAGATCGCGTAGACCGTGTCGCCGGGCAGCACCGTCACCTGCCCCGGAAGGCTTTCATCGGCGATCGGCGCCGGCGGCGTCGCCGCGGCGAGATAGATCGGATCGGACGCATAGGATGTCCGCCCCTCGCGGCCGGTTTCCATCACCGGCGTCAACGGCGCGGGGCCGCGCGCGGCGACGGCGGGGGCGATGCCGTCGGAATATTCCGGCGCCGTCGAATAGGCCGGCCGCGCGGCGTATTGCGCCGATTGCGCGGCGCGCCGTTCGGCGGCGATCTGGTCGGGCGAGGTGTAGATGCGCGCGGTCTGCTGCGCGTTCGGCGCCGTGCCGTAGACGACCGGCGCGTGATTATGACTGCCGCAGCCGGCGAGCGCGCTCGTCGCAATCAGCGCTGACACCCAGTGAAGCTTCGTCATCGCGACCTCCTTGCCCCAATCGGCCTTAAACGAAACGCCGTTAACTTTACGGTAAGGATTTGCCTCATTCGGTTAACATCCGGTTAAGATTCGATTCGCGTCCGTCCTCTTTGCACGCCCTCACGCGCCCTTAAAAACGCCGGCGAGCCTGGCGCGCGAATCCTCATGCGTCAGCGCGAGATGCAGGGGCGTGATCGAGATCTTTCCGTCATAGATCGCGCGCAGATCGACGCCCGCCGGCGGGTTCGAGAGCGACTGCTCATAGCCGTACCAGTAATATTTCCCGCCGCGCAGATCCTGGCGCTCTTCGATGAAGAGCTTGAAATCGTCGCGATGGCCCTGCGCCGTCACTTCAACGCCCGCGACGTCGTCCGGGTCGCGGTCGGGGAAATTGACATTGATGACGACATCGACCGGCCAGCCGGCTTTCAGGAGTTTCCTGATAATCTCCGGCGCATGAGCCTCCGGCGTCGCCCAGCGCGCCCTGTCGCGATTAAGTCGTGCGAGCGAGAGGGCGATCGACGGGATGCCGAGCGACATGCCCTGAAAGGCGCCGGCGATCGTGCCCGAGACCGTCACGTCCTCGGCGAGGTTCTGGCCGTTATTGACGCCGGACAGAACAAGGTCCGGCATTTTCCCGCCGAGCAGTTTCTGCGTCGCCATCATGACGGCGTCGGACGGCGTTCCGGAAACGGAAAACCGTTGCGGGTCATATTCGCGAATGCGGATCGGATTGGCGAGCGTCAGCGCGCGCGCCGCGCCGGATTGCTCTTCATGCGGCGCGACGACCCAGACATCGTCCGATAAGTCGCGCGCGATCTTGACGAGGCTTTCGAGCCCGCGCGCGTGAATGCCGTCATCATTGGTGCAGAGAATGCGCATACTACCCCGTCATCCCGCACGCGCCGCAGCATGAAATGATGCGGCGCAGATGCGGGATCTATAAGCCTCCATGGATCCCGGATCAGCGCAGCAGCGTTCCACGCTGCAGCGCATACGGGATGACGTTTCAACACTCATCGCCCGATCACCTTAACGCCGCCCATATAGGGCGCGAGCGCATCCGGCACGGCGACGGAGCCATCCTCCTGCTGGTAATTCTCCAAGACCGCGACAAGCGTTCGCCCGACCGCGAGGCCCGATCCGTTCAGCGTGTGAACGAACTCGGCGCCCTTTTCTCCCTTTTTGCGGAAGCGCGCCTTCATCCGCCGCGCCTGAAAGTCGCCGCAGTTCGAGCAGGAGGAAATTTCGCGATAACGGTTCTGGCCGGGCAGCCAGACCTCGATGTCATAGGTCTTGCGCGCGGCGAAGCCCATATCGCCGGTGCAAAGCGTCATCGTGCGGAAGGGCAATTCCAGCTTCTTCAGGATCGCTTCCGCGCAGGACGTCATGCGCTCATGTTCCTCGTTCGATTTGTCCGGCGCGGTGATCGAAACGAGTTCGACTTTTGAAAACTGGTGCATGCGGATCATGCCGCGCGTGTCCTTGCCGGCCGCGCC
>CALAZI010000074.1 GCA_937895955.1 uncultured Alphaproteobacteria bacterium
AGGCGTGGTGATAGGCCTGCCATTCCGGCGCGCGGGTTTTCAGGCCTTCGGCTGATATCACTTCATGGACGAGAATATCGGCGCCGCGCGCGGCGTCCAAGATCGCGTCGCTCTTCGCCGTGTCGCCGGAGACGACGATCGTCTTGCCATGCGCGGAAAATTTGTAGCCGTAAGCGTGTTTCCATTCGCCGTGCGGGACGGGGATCGCCTCGACGCTGAGCGCGCCTTCTTCAAAAATGCGCCCGCCCGATTTGATTTCCGTCACCTCGACTTTCCATCCTTCGGGCGTCGCCGGCTGGAGACCGTGAAGGCGCAGGTCGATATCCGCCGCATAGGCTTTCTGGAGATGCGCCGCCATTTTCCGCGCGCCCGGCGGTCCGAACAGGCGGAGGGGCGCAGCGCGCTCCAGCACCCAGGGCGTATAGATAAGGTCCGCGAGGCCGAGCGTGTGGTCGGAATGAAGATGGGTGAGGAAGGCCGTATCGAGTTTTTCGGGCGCGAGCGCGTTTTCCCCGTTTCGTTCCGCCGCCGCCGCGCGGCGGACGATCCCGGCTCCCGCGTCGACGAGATAGGGCTTGCCGTCGACGATGATCGCGAGGCCGGGGCCTGAGCGGTCCGGGTCGGCGTTGGGCGTGCCAGTCCCCAGAATAACAAGCTTGAATTCCGTCGGTTCCTCGGCGCCGGCTGGGAAGGCGGCCGAAAGGAAGCCGGCGAGGGCGATAGAGAAAAGGCGGGCGAGCGTCATGGAAGGTCCTCTTGTCGGAGGAATCTTAGGGGCGCCCGCGGTCCCGGCAAGCCGCCGCCGTCTTCGCGGGCGCCATATTCCGGTTGAAACCGCCGCTTTTCCCGCCTATAGGGCGCGCCATCACACACGCGGGGTTGATCCTCGGTCGGCCGGGCCCGCCCGGTCGCACGAAGCCCCGCGGAGGAAAAACCGAAGGAGACTACGAATGGCGCTGCCAGAGTTCAGCATGCGCCAGCTATTGGAAGCTGGCGTTCATTTCGGCCACCAGACCCATCGCTGGGACCCGAAGATGAAACCCTACATTTTCGGCGACCGGAACGGCATTCACATTGTCGATCTGTCGCAGACCGTGCCTCTGCTTCATCAGGCGCTCGTCAAGATCCGCGACGTCGTCGCCGGCGGCGGCCGCATCCTGATGGTCGGCACCAAGCGCCAGGCGCAACAGCCGATCGCCGAAGCGGCGAAGCGCTGCGCGCAATATTACATGAACGTGCGCTGGCTCGGCGGCACGCTGACGAACTGGGAGACGATCTCCAATTCCATCCGTAAGCTGAAGGAAATGGAAGAAACGCTCGCAGGCGGCGGCAAGGGCCTCACCAAAAAAGAACAGATGCAATTGAGCCGCGAGATGGAAAAGCTCGAAGCCTCGCTCGGCGGCATTCGCGATCTCGGCGGCCTGCCGGATCTCCTTTTCGTGATCGACGTCAAGAAAGAGGCGATCGCGGTCAAGGAAGCCAAGAAGCTCGGCATCCCGGTCGTCGCCGTCGTCGATACGAACTGCGCGCCGGACGACATCGACTTCATCATTCCCGGCAATGACGACGCCAGCCGCGCCATTGCGCTTTACTGCAACCTCGTTGCGGATGCGGTGATCGACGGCATCGGCGCCAGCCACGCTGCGCTCGGCGTTGATATCGGCGCCCTTGCGGACGCGCCGGTTGAAACCAATATCGCCGAAGCCCAGCCTGCGGCCGAAGAAGCCCAGGCTTAAGGCTTTTGCCGAAATCGCATGACGCGGCGGCCGGATGCGGCCGCCGCGCGCTGAAAGGCCGGACGAGGCGCGCCGCGCGCCCGGGTCCGGCGCGATGCAACAAAAGGAGATGATGATGAGCGCCATTAGCGCTTCGATGGTGAAGGAACTGCGCGATTCGACCGGCGCGGGCATGATGGATTGCAAGGCGGCCCTCACGGAAACCGCCGGCGACATGGAAGCCGCGGTCGACTGGCTGCGCAAGAAAGGTCTTGCGAAAGCGGCGAAGAAATCCGGCCGCACGGCGGCCGAAGGCCTCGTTGTCGCGGCGACGGCCGACAACAAGGGCGTCCTTGTCGAGGTGAATTCCGAAACCGATTTCGTCGCCCGCAACGAAATGTTCCAGAAAATGGCGGCCGACATCGCCAAGGTCGCGCTGACGACGAAAGGCGACGTCGAGGCGGTGAAAGCCGCGCCCTATCCGGGCTCGTCGAAAACGGTCGCCGAGCAGGTCGCTGAAATGGTCGGCTCGATCGGCGAGAACATGAATGTTCGCCGCGCCGCCGCGGTCAGCGTCGATCAGGGCGCCGTTGCGGCTTACATCCACAACCAGACGGTTGAGAACGCCGGCAAGATCGGCGTGCTCGTCGGCCTGAAATCCTCGGGCGACAAGGCCAAGCTCGCCGCGCTCGGCAAGCAGATCGCGATGCATGTCGCGGCGGCGCGTCCGCTGTCCGGCACGATCGCCGATCTCGATCCCGCGGTCGTCGAGCGCGAAAAATCGGTGCTCGCCGAACAGGCGCGCGCTTCGGGCAAGCCGGAAGAGATCATCGGCAAGATGGTCGAGGGACGCCTCAGGAAGTTTTATGAGGAATCGGTTCTTCTCGAGCAGATTTTCGTGATCGACGGCGAAACGAAGGTCGCGAAAGTGATTGAAAACGCCGCCAAGGCGGTCGGCGCGCCGATCGAGTTCGCGGGGTTCGCGCGGCTTGAGCTCGGCGAAGGCGTCGAGCGCAATGAAAGCGAAGACTAGGATTGAAGCCGCACCTTCGGGTGCGGCTTTACCTTTCTTGCAAATCGGCGTTCGGCTCGTAAGGTGGCGCGCCCGCCGGATCGCGCGGATTTAGACCCGCGCGGCGGCGATAGGGCCGGACAGGACGGAGCAGGATATGGCGCATTCAGCCGGCGACGGAAAAAGCGGCGCGCTTCTTTACAAGCGCGTGCTTTTGAAGATTTCCGGCGAAGCGCTGATGGGATCCGGCCAATACGGCATCGACTACGAAACGGTCGAGCGCATCGCCGACGAAATCAAGGAAGCGCGGGATCTCGGCGTCGAAGTGAGCCTTGTCGTCGGCGGCGGCAATATTTTTCGCGGCATGCAGCAGGCCGCGCGCGGGATGGAGCGCGCGAGCGCCGATTACATGGGCATGCTGGCGACGGTGATGAACGCGCTGGCCATGCAGAACGCGCTTGAAAAGCACGGCCTCTACACGCGCGTCCTCTCGGCGATCGAGATGACCCAGATCTGCGAGCCCTATATTCGTCGCCGCGCGATCCGTCATATGGAAAAAGGGCGCGTCGTCATTTTCGCCGCCGGCACGGGAAACCCCTTCTTTACGACCGACACGGCGGCGGCTCTGCGCGCGGCCGAAATGGGATGCGACGCGCTCTTCAAGGGCACCAATGTCGACGGCGTTTACACGGCCGATCCGAAGAAAGACAAAAACGCGACCCGGTTCGAGCGCCTTTCCTATCACGAAGTGATGGTGCGCGATCTTAAAGTGATGGATCAGGCGGCGATCGCGCTCACCCGCGAAAACAAGATCCCGATCGTCGTATTTTCAATCGCCGAACGCGGCGGCATCGTCGGCGCGCTGACGGGCGAGGGGCGTTCGACGACGATCATCGACGAATAACCCGCAAACGCCGCGCTTTCGCCTTCGAAATGCGCGGATGAACGAGGATGGAGAGAAACATGTCTGGCCCCGGCGCAAATATGAAAGACCTTGAAAAGCGCATGGACGGCGCGCTTTCGGCGCTTAAAGCGGAATTCTCCGGCCTCAGATCAGGCCGCGCGTCAGCGAGCCTTGTCGAACATATCGCCGTCGACGCCTACGGCTCTCACATGCCGATCAACCAGGTCGGCACGGTCAACGTGCCTGAGCCGCGCATGATCTCAATTCAGGTCTGGGACAAGGCGCTCGTCTCGGCGGTCGATCGCGCCATCCGGGACGCCGGCATCGGCGTCAATCCGGTTGTCGACGGCACCAATGTCCGCATTCCCATTCCGCCGCTGACGGAAGAGCGCCGCAAGGAGTTCACCAAGGTCGCGCACAAATACGCCGAACAGGCGCGCGTCGCGATCCGAAATGTCCGCCGCGAAGGAATGGATCAGATCAAGAAGGCAGACGGCGTCGGCGAAGACGAACAAAAGCGGCAGTCCGAACAGGTGCAAAAGCTGACGGACGCCATGGTGAAAAAGGTCGACGAAGCGCTTGCCGCGAAGGAAGCGGAAATCATGCAGGTGTGAGCCTGCT
>CALAZI010000075.1 GCA_937895955.1 uncultured Alphaproteobacteria bacterium
TACGCCTTCGGCGCGGCTTTCTTCACGCCGTCCGAAACGTAGGCCTCGAACTTGGCGAAATTCTCAACGAACATTTTCGCGAGCTTCGCCGCCTGTTCGTCATAGGTTTTCGGGTCGCGCCAGGTCTCGCGCGGATTGAGGATGCGTTCATCGACGCCGGCGAGTTTGGTCGGGACGTCAAAGCCGAACCTCTCGTCCCGCCGCATCGGCGCCGATTTCAACGAGCCGTCGAGCGCGGCGGAAAGCAGCGCGCGCGTCGCCTTGATCGGCATGCGCGAGCCCTCGCCATAGGGTCCGCCCGTCCAGCCCGTATTGACGAGCCAGCAGGAAACGCCGTGGCGTTCGATCAGCTCGCCGAGAAGCTTTCCGTATTCGGACGGATGGCGCGGCATGAAGGGCGCGCCGAAACAGGTCGAGAAGGTCGGCTGCGGCTCCTTGCCGAGGCCCTTTTCGGTGCCGGCGACTTTCGCGGTGAAGCCCGACAGGAAGTGATACATCGCCTGTTCGCTCGTCAGCCTCGCGATCGGCGGCAAGACGCCGAAGGCGTCAGCCGTCAGCATGATGATGTTTTTCGGATGCGGCGCGCGCCCCGTGTCGGAGGCGTTCGGAATATAATGGATCGGATAGGCGCCGCGCGAATTCTCGGCGAGCGAGGCGTCGTCGAGATCGAGCGCGCGCGTCTTCGGGTCCATGACGACGTTTTCAAGCACGGTGCCGAAGCGTTTCGTCGTCGCATAGATTTCGGGCTCGGCCTCCGGCGAAAGGCGGATCATCTTGGCGTAGCAGCCGCCCTCGAAATTGAAGAGGCCGTTTTCCGACCAGCCATGCTCGTCGTCGCCGATGAGAATGCGGTTCGGGTCGGCGGAGAGCGTCGTCTTGCCGGTGCCGGAAAGGCCGAAGAAAATCGCCGAATCGTCAGCCTCGCCGACATTGACGGAGCAATGCATCGGCATGACGCCTTTTTCGGGCAGCAGAAAGTTGAGGATCGTGAAAACCGACTTCTTCATTTCCCCGGCGTAGGACGTGCCGCCGATCAGAACGATGCGCTTGACGAAGTCGACGGCGATCACCGTCTTCGAGCGGCAGCCGTGCCGGTCGGGGTTCGCTTCAAAACTCGGCAGGTCGACGATGGTGAAATCGGGCGCCTTGCCGGTGACGAAGCCGCGCGCGTCCATCGGGGGACGGACGAGAAGATGCTGGATGAAGAGCGAGTGCCAAGCGAGCTCGGTGAAGACGCGGACGCTGATCGCATGGTCCTTGTCGGTCCCGCCTTTCAGATCCTGCGCGCAAAGCTCTTTCCCCGCGGCGTGTTCAAGCATGTCGCGATGCAGCGCGTCGAATTGCTCCGGCGTGATCGGTTTGGAATTGTCCCACCAGATTTTGGCGTCGATTTCGGGGTGGCGGACGGTGAACTTGTCCTGCGCCGAGCGGCCCGTGTGCTCCCCGGTCTTGACGACCAGAGGGCCTTCGGCGGCGACTTCGCCTTCGCCGCGACGGACGGCGAGTTCATAATAGCCGGCCGCGGTCAGATTGCGGAATTTCGACGGGGCGGCGTCTTCAAACGACGAAAGGGCGGTCGAAACCGCCTTGATGCTTGCGCTCATCTTAAAGGGTCCTCCCGAGACGCCTTTTCACTATTTACCGGGCGAGCGAGGGCCCGCCGTCTTTGCGGCGCTATTAATCCAAAAATCGGGCCGAGGCGACCCTTCATCGGCGGAATTAACGCTGAATTTTCCACCTCGCCTGCGCGCATCGGCGGTCTTGATCCCGGTCAGCCTCGCATGCGAGACAGCCGCTCGCCTTTAAGGAGAAAAATCATGCGCCATTTAGGGATCAGTCTGGCGGCCGTCGGCGGCTTGGCCTTTCTTGCAGCATGCGGCGGTCCCGGATCGGCGCCCGATGTCGACGATGCGGCCCGCAACGCGCTTGGCGCCGAAAGCGCCGCCGCGTCAGCCCCGGCCGCGGCGCTTGAGGGCGAGATCACGGCCGACGGCCTGGCGCGCCACATCAAGACGCTCGCCTCGGATGAGTTTGAAGGGCGCGCCCCAACGACGCCGGGCGGCGAAAAGACGCGGGCCTATATCGCCGGAGAATTTGAGCGCATCGGTCTCGAGCCTATCGGCGACAGCTGGTTCCAGTCGGCCGAAATGGTCGAGACGAATGTCGATACGGACAAATCCTATCTGCGCGTCCAGATGAACGGCGAAACGCGCGCCATCTCTTATGGCGATGAAGCGGTCTGGTTCACCAAGCGCGTCGCGCCGGAAGTCGCGTTTGACGACAGCGACATGGTCTTTGTCGGCTATGGCGTTATCGCGCCGGAATATCAGTGGAACGATTATGAAGGCCTCGACGTCAGGGGAAAAACCGTCATCATCCTCGTCAACGATCCGGGCTATGCGACGCAGGACCCGGCGCTCTTCACCGGCAACGCCATGACCTATTACGGGCGTTGGACCTATAAATATGAAGAGGCCGCGCGTCAGGGCGCGGCGGCCGCGCTCATCATTCACGACACGGCGCCGGCCGCCTATGGCTGGAACGTCGTTGAAGGATCGAACACCGGCCCGCAGATCGATTTGAAACGCAATGACGACGGCATGAGCCGCGTCATGCTTGAGGGCTGGATTCAGAAAGACGTTGCGAGCGAATTGTTATCCGCCGCCGGCCTTGATCTCGATGCTGAGATGGAAGCGGCGAAAACGCGCGGCTTTAAAGCCGTTCCGATGGGCGAACTTAAAGCGTCGGCGAAGATCGTTCAGACGATCAAACGCTCGAATGACGCCAATGTCATCGGCGTTTTGAAGGGCGCCGAAGCGCCGGACGAATATGTTCTCTACATGGCGCACTGGGACCATCTCGGCGCCAATCCCGCGGCCGAAGGCGAAGATCACATCTATAACGGCGCCGTCGACAATGCGACGGGCACGGCGGCGATCCTTGAGATTGCGGAGAAATTCGCAGCCGGTCCGCGTCCGCGCCGTTCGATCGTCTTCGCCGCGGTGACGGCGGAAGAATCCGGGCTGTTGGGCTCGGCCTATATGGCGGAAAATCCGCCCGTGCCGCTGAAGCAGATCGCCGGCGGAATCAATATCGACGGCGTATTGCCGATCGGTCCGACCAAGGACATCATCGTCGTCGGCTACGGCGCGTCCGAGCTGCAGGACATTCTCGACGCCGTCGCGAAAGAAAACGGGCGCTATCTGCGCCCCGACGCCGAGCCGGAAAAGGGCTATTTCTACCGTTCGGACCACATCAACTTCGCCAAGAAGGGCGTGCCGATGCTTTACGCCGACGCCGGCATCGATCTCGTCAGAGGCGGAGAAGAGGCGGGCCGGGCCGCCGGCGCCGACTACACGGCGAACCGCTATCATCAGCCTACGGATGAATATTCCGAAGATTGGAACCTGTCCGGCATGGCGGAAACGATGACGATCCTTCATGAGGTCGGCGCGCGCGTCGCCGATATGGAGACATGGCCGAACTGGCGCGAGAACAACGAGTTCCGCGCCATCCGCGACGCCTCGCGCGCCGGCCGCTAAAAACGGGTCGTTCGGCGTAAAGTCCCGTTAACGTTTCGCCTTCAAAAGTGAGACGTTGCCGGGACGACTATGGAAACGCTCTACGATATGATGTCTGTGACGCTGTTCATCGCGACGGCGGGCATCTTTTTTTATCGCTATCGAAGCGAAAATCCGCCGCTTGCGCCCTATATGCTGATATCGCTCGTTTGCGCGGTCTCAAACTGGCTCGGCAATAATGGCGGCGGCGTCGGCGCGGTTCTCTTGCTGATTGCAGGCTCGTTCTATCTCCTGCACATCGCCGGCGAGCCCTATGCGGAAGAAAACGAATAGGCCTTGCGCGTCTTCATCCGCCAGGCGACGCCGGCGAAGCCAAGCACCATCATCGACCAGACGGAAAGATCGGGCGTCGGCGCCGTCACTTCGGTCGTCTCACCGTTGACGCTGACATAATCGACGGTTGCGCCCGGCGCGCCGCCGCGCTGGCGCGTCGTCGTGATGAAAATGAAATCGCACCCGCCGAGCGCCGAGCAGCCGCGCTGGAAGAGATTGTTAACCGTCAGCGTGTTCCCGGCGTTGACGCTTCTCGTATCGGCGAAAACCGGCGAGCCGCCATTGTATCGGCCGAAGCTGATCGTCAGCCGCGCATTGCCGGTCGGCGGCGCGAGCGTGAAGATTGAAACCGTGTCCGATCTTGAGACGCCGAAAGGCTGAGCAAAGAGCAGCGAAATCCACTCGCCGAGCGGCACAAGCTGGCCGAGGCCGTCGCCGGCCGTCGACAGCGTCGTCATCGGACCCGGCGCGTAGGGCATGGATGAATCAAAAGTCGCCGTCGCCGCGCGCGCTTGGCCGCCCGCCAAAACAGCGGCGGCGAGCGCCGCGCCGAGCGCGCGCGCGATGGATGAATTCTCTGTTAATCGTCGAAGATCGCACATTTCTCCGACCCGCCGTTCAGAGAACGGAAAGCATAGAATGATCTAATCCGCGTCAATTGTGGGGGGGCTCGATTAACTCGGGATTAAAGCGCGGTGAGGGCGCCAGTGTTAAAATTCATCGGCGGTCGCCGGCCGCGCCGCTATCGCCTTATCGGCGTCGCGCTTCGCGCAGGAGCGCGTCATGACTGACGCCGCGCCGCGCAAGGTTCTCATTATCGTTGAAAACCTCCCCGTTCCGTTCGACCGGCGCGTCTGGGCTGAAGCGACAACGCTTGTTGAGGCGGGGTATCAGGTCAGCGTCATTTCGCCGAAATTGAAAGGCTATTCGGCCGACTATGAAGAGATCGACGGCGTGCATGTCTATCGTCACGCCCTGACGGAAGCAGGATCGTCGCGCCTCGGCTATGTCCGCGAATATTGGAGCGCGTTATCAGGCCAGATGCGTCTCGCCTTCAAGGTGCGCAAGGAACGCGGCTTTGACGTCATTCACGCCTGCAATCCGCCGGACCTCATCTTCATCGTCGCCGCCTTCTTCAAGCTGTTTTTCGGCGTTCGTTTCATTTTCGATCATCACGATCTCTGTCCTGAACTCTTTGAGGCGAAGTTCGGATCGAAAGGCGCGCTCCATAAGGCGCTTCTTGCGCTTGAAAGGCTCACTTTCGCGCTCGCCGACGTCTCGATCGCAACGAACGATTCCTATCGCGAAATCGCGGTTGCGCGCGGCAAGATGGCGCCGGAGCGCGTGTTTGTCGTCCGCTCGGGTCCAAGGCTTGACCGGATGCGCATCGGGCCGTGCGATCCCGCCGCCAAGATGGGCCGGCGCCGCCTTGTCGGCTATGTCGGCGTTATTGGAAAGCAGGAAGGGCTCGATCTTCTCGTCGGCGCGGTTTCGCACCTCGTCAATCATATCGGCCGCAAGGATACGCATTTCGCCGTCATCGGCGACGGTCCCGAGCTTGAGGCGGTTAAAGCGCTCGCCGCGGCGAAAGGCGTCTCCGACTATTTCACGTTTTACGGCCGCGTTTCGGATGAAACGTTTTTGCGCGTGCTCAACACGTCGGACATCTGCGTCAATGCGGATCGGTGCTGCGCGATGAACGACAAATCGACGATGAACAAGATCCTCGAATATATGGCGCTGGCGAAGCCGATCGTTCAGTTCGATCTGACGGAAGGTCGGCGATCGGCGGGCGGCGCGTCGCTTTACGCCCGTCCCGACAATGTCGCCGACTTCGCCATGAAAATCGACATGCTGCTCGGCGATCCCGAATTGCGACGCGATATGGGCGAAATCGGCCGCGAACGCATCGTCAATCGGCTGAGCTGGGCGCATTCGGCGCCGGTTCTTCTTCGCGCCTACGCCAAGGCGTTTGAAGCAAGACGCGCCGCGCCGGCGCGCCGCCGCGACCGTCGGCAGGCGAAGGGAGCGGCGGCGCGGCCGGCGTTGCGCCCATGACCGCATCGCCCGCCGTCAGCGTCGTCATCCCGCATTTCAACCAGCCGCGACTGCTGGAAAAATGCCTGCAAAGTCTTGAGCGGCAAACGCTGCCGCGCGCGGCGTATGAAATCATCGTCGCCGACAACGGAACGCCTGGCGGCGTCGAGGCGCTGAAAGCCGCGTATCCCGCCGTGCTGTTTGTCGAGGCCGCAGAACGCGGCGCGGCGCCGGCGCGCAACGCCGCGCTCACTGTCGCCGCGGGCGAGGCGATCGCCTTTATTGACGCCGATTGCGTCGCCGCGCCTGACTGGCTCGAATGCGGCCTTGAAGGTCTTGAAGGCGCGGATCTGTCAGGCGGGCGCATTCTTGTGACCGTCGAGAACGAAGCGGCGCCGACGGCGGTCGAGGCGTTTGAGCGCGTCTTCGCGTTCCGTCAGCGCGACTATGTCGAGAAAAAGAAATTCTCCGCGACCGCGAACTTGTTCGCGCGCGCATCCGCCGCGCGCGCCATCGGTTCGTTTACAAATGGTTTATCGGAAGACGTCGACTGGTGCCGGCGAGGCGTCGCGCTAGGGTTTCATTTAGCATTTAACGATAAATCAATTGTCAGCCATCCGGCGCGTCGGGACTGGAGCGAGCTTGTCCGCAAATGGGAGCGGATCGTCGCCGAGCGCTGGGCGGAATTTGAAGGACGGGGCCTGTTGCGCGCCTTTGCGTGGATGGGTCTCGCCGCAGCGACGGCGCTTTCGACGGCGCCGCATCTGCTGCGGGTGGCGACGAGCGCCGAGCTTTCGTCGGCGCGCGACCGAGCCGCAGCCGCTTGCGTTCTGGCGCGTTTGCGCTGGTGGCGCGCGCGGCGAATGGCGTCGCTGCTCTTCGCAAGGTGAGGGACTGTATGAAGTTGGCGCGAATAACGGCTTTGGCGATCATTCTGGCGGCGCATGTCGCCTCGCCGGCGAGCGCTGCGGCGCAGGTCGACAAGAAAAAAGTCGCCAGCGGCGAAACGCAGGTTGTCGCCAGAATCGCCGGCCGTGAGCTGACCCTGAGCGAGCTTCGGCTTGAGATGACGCGCCTCGGCTTGCCGCTCGCCGATCCCGCCGCAGAGCGGGTGGCGCTTGAGAGCCTCATCAACAGGACGCTGCTCTCTGCCGCCGCGCGCGAGGCCAACCTCCACCGCAAGCCGGAGACAATGGCGCGCATGTACGCCGCGCAGGATCAAGCGCTCGCCGATTACTATCTCGCGCTCGCAAGCCAGCCGGCCGAGCCTACCCGCGAAGAAATAGACGGGTTCATCGCCGACAACCCGACGCTGTTCGGCGCGCGGAAGGTGTACGATTTTCTCGTTCTCACGCTTGAAACGCGCCATTTCAACGAAGCCGCGCTGACGCCGCTCTTCGATGAGGAGCCGGATTTCGCCCGGCTGTTGCGCGTTCTCGACAAGGCCGGCGCGCGGCGCGCCGTTGCGACGGCGACCCAATCGGGCGCTGCGCTGCCCGCGCCAATCCGCGAACAGCTGGCGAAATATTCCGTTCGAGACAACATCGTCATTCGCGGCGAGAACGACACGCAGATCATGAAGATCGTCGCCGTGCGCGATGATGCGACCGACGCCGCCGACTGGCCGGCGCTCGCCCGCCGCATGCTGCTCGAACAGGGCGCCGGCGCGCGCGCGGAAAAACTCGTCACTCGTCTCAAGAAGGACGCAGACATCGCCTATTTCCGGGCGAGCGCGGCGCCGCCGCCGGCTGCGAAAGCGGAGTGAGATGGGTTTCACCGATCTTCTCAACGTTCTGCAAGCGCGGCGGCTGATCGTCCTGTGGTCGATCGTCGTCGGGCTCGGCGTCGGGATCATCCTCGCCGCGATCCTGCCGACCAAATACGTCTCTCGCGCGCTGGTGCAGGTCGATTCCATTCAGCGCAACAATTTGACCGGGCTCGTCGAGCCTCGCCTTCGGGTCGCGGAATATCTCGGCCAGCAGGCCGCCGTCGCTTCAAGCCGCACTGTCGCGCTCGCCGTCATCAACCAGCTTTCGGATGAAGGGCTGATCGTTCTTTCGGATTACGAATCCCGCTGGCGCAAGGAAACCGGCGGGGAGCTTGTCGTCGGCAATGACATGCGTTTGTGGGCGGCCGATCAGCTGCTGCGCGATCTCACGATCACCGCGAACGATATCGGATCGACGCTGGAGCTTTCTTTCCGCGCCGACGATCCGGCGCAGGCGGCGCGCATCGCCAACGCCTTCGCCGCCGCCTACATGTCGACAGTACTCGACCAGAAGCAGCGGCGCTTCGCGCGCAAGGCGGCCAACTTCTCCGACGAAACCGAAGAACTCGCAGAGGATGTCGCCGCCGCGCAAAATGCGCTCGCCGACTATCGCGAACGATCCGGCATTCTTCCAATGGGGTCGCAAAAGGTCGAGGCTGCCGAGATCGAACTCGCCGCCTTGACGGCGCGCCTCGCCGAGGCGCGCGCCGACGACGCCGAGGCGCAATCCCTCCTTCGTCAGGCGGAAGCGACGCCGCGCAACATGCTCGTCAATTTTCCGCTGCCGGAAGACGCGCTTCCGGGGCGTCAGGCGCAAGTGCGTCTCGCCGCCGTCGCGGCGACGCTGGCGCGCATCGCCGAACGCTACGGCGAACGCTATCCCGACTATATCGAAACCGCGCGCGAGAAAGCCGCGCTTGAGGCCAATCTTTTGCAGTCCATCCGCGACCGCGCCGATTACGCCGCGCGCCGGGTTGACGCCCTTGAAACGCAAGCCGCGCAAATGAAGGCGACGGTGACGGCGATGCAAAAGACGCGAGAAACCTACGATCTTCTCGAAGACCGGGTCGAGACGAGCCAGGAAACCTATAATCTCGTGACGGCGCGCTCGATGCAGGAATCGCTGCAATCGCGCGTCGACACGCTCGACGTCTTTCTCCTGTCGCGCGCGACGCCCCCCGCCGATCCTGCGACCCCGCCGCTTTGGGCGATCGCGTTCGTCGGCGCATTCGCCGGCGCCGCCATCGGCGCCTCCTTCGCCGTCTTCATCGAACTGATGGAAGGGCGCATCCGCTCGGTCGAAATGGTGCAGAGGACGCTTCGAACGAGGCTTGTTTGCGAAGTCGGCCAGGCGCGTCGCAACCGACGCCGCAAATTCAGGTTGAGGTTTGCGGCATGATGCAAGCCCGGCGCAAGCAGCAGAACCAAATGCAAGCCGGCGCGTTGCGCCGGCTGGCGCCTGCTGACGCGCAGGCGCGTCTTGAACGCGAATTTCGTCTTGGCGCCACCTTGAAGCGGCTCGGCAAGCTCAATGATGAGGCGCTTGAACGCATTGAAGAGTTGCAACGCCGGACCAACGCGCCCTTTGCGCATGCGGCGTCAAGGCTCGGCCTTTTGACGCGCGAGGATGTCGAAACGGCGATCGGCGTCCAGAACGGCTTCATCCGCGAAGGAGAAGGCGAAGGCCGCCTGCCGCAAAGCGCCGTGATCGTGCGCCGCCCGAAGTCGAAAGAAGCCGAGCAGTTTCGCGCCATGCGAACGCGGCTGTTGACCTCGAAAGACGCCGACAAGCTCAATCTTTTCGCGATCGCCGCCAACGCAAGCGCGCGCGCCGCCGATCACGTCGCCTTGAATATGGCGGCGTCCTTCGCGCAGCTTGGACGCAACGTTTTGCTGGTTGACGCCGATCTCCGCTCCACGCGCCTTGCGCGCGCCTTCGCGATGCCGGCGGGGCCCGGTCTTCGCGAAACGCTCGCCGGAGAGGTCGATATTCGCAAGGCGATACGACCGACCATCGTCAGCAATCTCAGCGTGCTGACGTCCGGCGCTCTTGATCCGTCCGGCCACGAACTTCTGTCGCACGACACTTTACGCCTGACTTTCGAGTATCTGCGCTGCGCTTTCGACATCGTGATCGTCATGACGGCGCCGGCGGGGCCTGTCGCTGACGCGCAATTCGTCTGGGCGGCGGCCGGCGGCGCTTTCATCGTCGTTCGGCGAGATCGCGACCGGCTTGCGGAGCTGAAGGCGCTCAACGACGCGCTTCGCCAGGTCGACGCGACGATCGTCGGCGCGGCCCTTACCGGTTAGGAGCGCGGGCGATGCCGCCGCTCGCAGTAAAAACCGATCCTTTCGACCTTGTCCGGCGTTTCTGGCCTGCCGCCGCGCTCGCCGCCGGCGCGCTCGTTCTTTACTGGCCGGTCTATGCGAGCTTCGCGGAAGGCCCCTGGCGACGGGACGAAAACGCGCACGCGCTCATCGTCATGGCGATTGCGCTCGGCGGCGCCGGCGTCAGGCTTTTCACCGAAACTTTTGACGTGAAGCCGACGCTTGCGGAAGCGGCCGCAGGCTTTGCGCTTTTGCTCATCGGCCTTTTCATGCTTGTCGTCGGACGTCTCGGCGAGGCCGATCTTATCGCCTCGGCTTCGCAATTTTTCGTCGCCGCCGGAACCGCCCTCGCGCTTCTCGGCGTCAGCGGCGTCAGGCGCTTGTGGTTCCCGCTTCTGATGACGATCTACCTCGTCATCTGGCCGGGCTGGGCGCTCGACGCTTTGACGGCGCCGCTCAAGGGCTTCGTTTCGCAGGTTGTAAGCGACGGTCTTTATGCGACGGGACTGCCTGTCGCTCATGCGGGGAGCGTCATATCGGCGGGGCCCTATCAATTGCTCGTCGCCGACGCCTGCTCCGGGCTGAACTCGCTGATCGCGCTCACCGCCGTCGGCGCCGTCTATCTCTACGCGGTCAAGCATGGCGATTGGCGCGTCAACGCCGTCGTTCTCGCGGCGCTTGTTCCGATCGCGGTCATCGCGAACATCCTGCGGGTCGCCGCGCTTGTCCTGATCACCTATTTTCTCGGCTATGACGCCGGTCAGGGCTTCATGCATGACGGCGCGGGTCTCTTGATGTTTTCCGTGGCGCTCGGCCTCGTCTTTCTCGTCGACGCCGCGGCGATCATGATTTTTGCGCGGGGGCGGAAGCGATGACCCCGCATCGGCTTCGCTTGCTGTTCGCGGCTTCCTTGATGTTGCTGACCGGTGTTGCGACCGCAGCGCTGAAGCCTGCGCCGTCCGGCGCCGTCATCGCTCCTGACCTCGATGCGATGCTGCCGGACGCTTTCGCCGGTTGGCGGCGGATTGCGCTGTCCGACGCGGTGCTTCCGGCAGAGACGGAACTCAAGGAAGGCGAAGCGGTCGCCTATCGCGCCTATCGCGACGAACTTGATCGCACGGTGACGCTTGTCGTCGCCTACGGCCCGCCGCTCGGCGATTCGGTGCGGCTTCACCGTCCGGAGAAATGTTACGTCGCGCAGGGCTTTGAAATTCTCGACCAGTCGCGCGCCGCGCTGAGCGCCGGCGCGCGCATCGTGACGATTGTCAATCTTGACGCGCAAAGTCCTGCGCGTCGCGAGGCCGTGAGCTATTGGCTGCGCGACGGCGACGGGTTCAGCGGCCGCGCCGGCGAAAACGCCCTGCGCCGTTTGCGCGCCGGGTTGTCGCGGCCGCTCGACGGCGCCCTGGTGCGCGTGTCGACAATCAACGCCGAGGCGCCGCAATTCGATCTCAACGAAGCGTTTCTTGTCGATTTCGCCAACGCGCTCCGGCCCGATGCGCGCGCGCTTCTGCTTGGAGGCGAGGAGGGCGCATGAGAGGCGAACGCCGCTTCGGCGCCGTCATCGTCAATTATAATTGCGGCGCGCTCGCGCTTGACGCCGCCTTGAGCGTCATCGGCGCGGGCGGGGCGGCGGCGATCATCGTCGACAACGCCTCAGGCGACGGCTCAGCAGACTATATCGATCGCGCGCTGCGCGGCGAGCAGGCGCATGAAAGCGCGCCGCCGCCGCGCCCGCTCGATGGCGACGCGCCGCTCTTTCCGCCGCTCTCGTCGATCGAGCCCGGCGCCATTCGCCTTATCCGCTCGCTGCGAAACGGCGGTTTCGCCTATGGCTGCAATACGGGTCTGCGCGTCCTTGCGGCGGCGCGCGATCTCGACCGCTTCATCCTCCTCAATCCGGACGCCTTGCTGTCAAAGCGCTCGCTCGCCGCTTTCGCAGAACGCCTCGCCGATGAGCGCGCGGGGCTGTGCGGGGCGACGGTCGTCGGATTTGACGACCCGCACCTCGTTCAGGCGTTCGGCGGCGCCGCGCTGCATCCAGCGTTGCTCACCGGGCGCAATATCGGCGAGGGGGCCCGCGTCGTTGATGCGCCCGACCGCAAATCCGTCGAAGCCGAGATGAGCTATCCGCTCGGCGCGGCGATCGCTTTCCGACGCGATTATCTTTCGCGCGCCGGCTATCTCGACGAGCGCTATTTCCTTTATTACGAGGAAGCGGATTGGGCGCTCGCCGGCGGCCCGACAAACCGTCCCGTCTGGGCGCCGGGCGCCATCGTTTATCACCGCTACGGCGCGGCTTCGAAAAGCCGCAAGGTCGATATCGGCGAAGCTTCCGACCGCTCGCCGCTCGCCGATCATCACATGGCCCGCTCGCGCATCCTTTTCGCGGCGAAATGGCGTCCATACCTGGCGCCGTTGGCGGTTCTCGGCGTCATCGCGCAGGCGATGACGCGGCTCATTCGTGGCCGGCGCGACAACGCCGCCGCCATATTGGGCGCGCTTTCGCCCGGGCGAAAAACGTCTCCTGGCGCGTCGCCGCTCGCCGCCGCAGAATAAAACTGTACACGGAAGAAGGGTGAGGCCGGCGCCGGCATTTGATGTCCTCGCCGACGATTGGTATTGATAAGGCCGAATCCCTTGTCGGCGCGTCGATGATCCGCATTATCATGTCACAATTTGCGCAAACGGCGCCTGACGCGCCCGCGGCGCCGCGCGATGATTCGGCGATTGAAGATCTGATCGGCGCGCAAGGGCTTTCCGAGCGAATTTACGGCTTCGTCGAGTGGTCGAAAGGCCAGCTCGCCTCCGTCGAAACGCTGATCCAACTCGCGATCATTCTCGCGTCCCTCGCGCCGGCGGCGATTTTCGGGCCGCAGATCAAGAAGCTCATCGTCGCGCAGGTGGCCCCGCGCGCGCCATACGGCGTCTTGCGCCGAGCCGCGAACGCTTTCGCCCATATCGCGACGCCGATCGCGCTTTACATCATCTGGCAAGGGGTCTCGATCGCGCTCACTGCGGCGCAGATGTCGAACGGTCTCGTCAACGCCGGCGTCAGCCTGCTCGCTGCGTGGATCGTCCTGAGGCTTGTCACGCTGATCATCCGTTCCGCCTTCTGGTCGCGCGTCGCCTTTTTCCTCGTCTGGCCGGTCGCGGCGCTTGATGCGACGGGGCTTCTTGACGACGCCATCCGCTATCTCAACGGCGTATCGATCCCGATCGGCGAAACGGATGCGGGCGAACCGCTTCAATTCTCGGCGCTTGACGTCGTGCGCGTCATTTTCATTTTCTCGGCCCTCTTCTGGGTGACGAGCATCGTCAACCGGTTTTTGAAGAGCCAGATTGCGGCCGTCGACGAACTGACGCCGTCCCTGCAGGCGCTCCTGATCAAGATTCTCGACGTTCTGATGCCGACGGCCGCGTTCCTGATCGCGCTGCAGATGGTCGGATTCAATTTCACGGCGCTCGCGATTTTCGGCGGCGCCATCGGTCTTGGCATCGGTCTCGGCCTTCAGCGCACGATTTCGAACTTCTTCGCCGGCTTCACGCTGATCGCCGACAAGTCGATCAAGCCGGGCGATGTCGTCGAAGTGGGTTCGACCTTCGGCTGGGTCACCGAAATGAATGCGCGCTACGTGACGATCAAGACGCGCGACGGCAAGGCGCATCTGATGCCGAACGACCGCTTTATCGAGGAAGGCGTCATCAACTGGTCGCACTCCGACCGCGTCGTTCGCCTGCACGCCGGGTTCGGCGTATCCTATAATGTCCGCGACCTGCGGGCCGTCGCCGCGGCGGCGCAGGACGCCGCGCTCACCGTGCAGCGCGTCTTGAAGACCCCTGCGCCGCGCTGCAATCTCGTTGAATTCGGCGACAATTCCGTCAATTTCGACCTTCGGTTCTGGATCAACGATCCGGCCAACGGCGTCGCCAATGTGACGAGCGACGTCATGATGGCGGTCTGGGACGGCCTTCACGGCATGTCGGTCGAAATTCCGTTCCCGCAACGCGACATCCACATCAAAAGCTGGCCGACAGAGGCCGCGCCGCCGGTCAGGCCGCCTTCCGACGCCCGATAACGCGCCGTTTTGTCAACCGCATCCGATATTGTATTGTCGGGGACGGGGCGGAGGCGGTTTCGAATTGGGGAAGGTTGAGGAGATGAAGATGATGATCAGAACGGCGATTGCGGCGGGCCTCGGGCTCCTTCTCGCCGCATGCGCGACGTCGACGCCTTACGGGCCGGCGTCGGGAGACAATCCTTACGGCTTCAGCGAGCAGCGGATTGAAAACAATCGATACCGCATCGTTTTTCGCGGCAATTCGTCAACAACGCGCGAGACGGTCGAGACCTACCTTCTCTATCGCGCAGCGGAGCTGACGCTGCAAAGCGGTTTCGATTATTTCGTCGTGACCGAACAGGATACGGAGGCGAACCGGCGTTACTCGGCGTCGCCCAATCCGGCCTTTTACGGCCGCTATACTTACGGCTACGGCCCGTATTGCTGCGCGTTCCCGTATTACGCCTACGGATGGGGCTGGGGTTCGCCTTATGATTATCAAACGCGCGAATACACCCGCTATACGGCGATCGCCTTCATCACCATGCATAACGGCGAAAAACCCGCAGATGATCCGCAGGCTTTCGATGCGCGTTCGGTGACGGACAATCTGAGAAGCTACGTCGTAACCGAGACGTCTTCCTGACGCTCAGACGGCGCGGAGTTTCGGCGCGGGTCCGGCGCCGGAACTCGCCTCCGCGGCCGCGCGTTCATAGACCGCGACAAAGCCCCGCGGCGTGTGCCGCAGCACCACGGCGCGTTGGCGGCCGATATGGATCGCTGATCCGACAGCGGGCTTGCGCGGCGATTCAACCGAGACGCCGCCAACCGACTGGTCGAGAACGCGCACAAACAGCGAGCCGCCGTCAGGAAGACGGCAAACCATGCGCTGTTCGTTCGCAGGATGGCGCGGCGCGGCGCGCCGGTCGATGAGGCCGGCGGCGAAATTCGGATTGGCGCGCAGCATCAATTGTTCCGTCAGCATGGCCCGACGCCGGCGCGACAACAGGAAGGAAAGCGCGAAGCCGTCAGGAAAAGTCCGCGCGATGCGTCCTTCGATGACGTCAAGGCCGCTGACATAGACGACGGCCGCATCGCCCTTGACGACTTCCGCCGTCACCATGACACACAAATCGCCGGGCGACATGTTGATCACGCGCCCGTCATATTCGTCGATGCCGTTAACGATGACGCGCGCCGGCAGATCGAGCGGGATGCGTCGATAGCGGCGCTGCTCTGTCTTAGTGAATTTCATTACTGTTTTTCGGTTTTTGCCACGGCGCAGAAGGTGCAGGCTACGTGCCGGCGCTCAAACCTTCGCTAAAGCGATGCCTAAAACTTTAGATTTCACGCCCATCCGCGGCGGAATTCAGCGTCTCTTATGGTTAAGCGTCGGTGGATGGGAAACGGCGCGCCGTACGAGGGCGGCGGCTCGTCGCAAGCGCGACCGCGCAATCATTGCGCGAAAACGGCACAACGGCCTATCCTGCGCGCCCAGTTAACCGCGAATAGCCGCCCGTCCTGCGGGTCAGGCCTCAGGAGGGCTCCCCAATGATTAAGAAGATCGCCATCGCCGGCCCCGCAGCCGCTTTGATGCTTGGCGCAGCCGGCGCGAAATCCCCGGATGATCCTTTCCTCTGGCTTGAGGAGGTCGAGGGCGAAAACGCGCTTGACTGGGTGCGCGCGAAAAACGCCGAAACCCTCAGCGCGCTTGAAGCGGACCCGCGCTTCGAGCCCATGTATGAAGAGGCGAAGGCGATCCTCAATTCGACGGCGCGGGTTCCCGACGGGTCGATCCACGCCGGCCATGTCTATAATTTCTGGCAGGACGGCGATCATGTGCGCGGGCTCTGGCGGCGCGCTTCGGTGAAGTCCTACAGGACCGGCGATCCGAAATGGGAGACGGTCATCGACTATGACAAGCTCGCCGCGGATGAGGGGCGCAACTGGATATCGGGATCGATCTCCTGTCTGTCGCCGGCCTATGTCCGTTGCATGGTCGAGCTTTCCGACGGCGGAAAAGACGCCGGCTATTGGCGCGAATTCAATACGGAAACGAAAATGTTCGTCGAGGGCGGCTTCAGTCTCGACGAGGGAAAGTCAAACGTCGCCTGGATAAATGAGGACACGCTGCTTGTCGGCGCCGATCTCGGCGAAGGATCGTTGACGACGTCGGGCTATCCCAAGGCCGTGCGCGTCTGGAAGCGCGGCGCGTCAGTTGAGGAGGCGCCGGTCCTTCTCGAGGGCGAGGAGACCGACGTCGCTGTCTTCCCGTCGACCGATCATGATGAAAACGGCGCGCATGTCTTCGCCATTCGCGCCGTCGATTTCTTCGGCAGCGAATTCCATTACGCGCCGAACGGCGAGGGCGCGCCTGCGAAACTTCCCCTGCCGCGAAAATCCGATCTGTTCGGCGTTCTCGACGGCCGCGCGATCTTTCTTATTCGCGAGAACTGGGCGTACGGCGATAAGGAATATCCCTCGGGCGTCCTAATCGCCTATGATTTGAAATCGGGCGAGGCGGAAATCGCTTTTGCGCCGAATGCGGCTCAGGCGATTGACGACAACAGCGTCCAGATCGGCAAGACCGACATGATCGTCCGTTATCTCGATGATGTTTCGGGCAAGGCGGCGCGTCTTAAGCGCGACAAAAAAACGGGCGAGTGGAAATTCGCGCCGATCGGCCTGCCGGCGAACGGCGTCGTGAAGATCATTTCCGCCGGCGGCGGCACCGATGACGCGATTTTTTCCTATGAGAGCATGACGTCGCCGAATGCGCTTTATTACGTGACGGCGAAAAACAGGATTTCCAAGATCATGGAGGCGCCGGCGTTCTATGATGCGGCCGGCGTCGTCGTCGAACAGCGCTTTGCGACGTCGAAGGATGGAACGAAGGTGCCGTATTTCGTCATGGCGAAGGATTCGGTTCTCAAGGCCGGTGATGCGCCGACGGTGCAATACGGGTATGGCGGGTTTTTGAATCCCATCCTGCCCGTCTATTACGAAGACCCGTCGCGCCCCCAGCACGGCGCGCTCGCCGGCAAGATGTGGGTCGCGCGCGGCGGCGTGCTCGTTCTTTCCAATATTCGCGGCGGATCGGAATACGGCCCCGACTGGCATTCGGCGGCGCTGAAGGAAAACAGGCAGAAATCATTCGATGATTTCATCGCCGTTTCCGAAGATCTCATCAAAACAGGCGTCACGAGCCCGCAAAAACTCGGCGCGATCGGTCGATCGAATGGCGGCCTCTTGATGGGCGCGATCCTGACGCAGCGTCCGGATCTTTACGCGGCGATCGATTGCGGCGTGCCGCTTTTCGACATGAAACGCTACAACAAGCTGCTCGCCGGCGCCTCCTGGATGGCCGAATACGGCAATCCGGACGTTCCTGAAGAATGGGAATACATCTCGAAATATTCGCCCTATCAGAATCTCAAAAAGGGCGTCGATTATCCCAAGGTCTTCTTCTACACCTCGACCAAAGACGATCGCGTTCATCCGGGCCATGCGCGCAAGGCGGTCGCGCGGATGAGCGAGCTTGGTCATGCGCCCTTCTATTATGAGAATATCGAGGGCGGTCATGGCGGAACCGCCAATCAGGACCAGCTCGCCTATAGAACGGCGCTAGAATACGCTTATTTCGCCCATATGCTGATGGGCGACGAGGAATAATGCGTCTCGCGCTTTCTGCGATTATTGCGGCGCTGGCGATGTTTCTGTCGTCGGCGCCGCTTGGCGCAAAGGAGCCTGAACTTGCGACGCAGGAGGAAATCGTCGCCGCGCACGCCGTTCTCGTCGACTGGACGAGCGCCTTTCAGGCGGGCGATTATCGCGCGCAATGGCTGTTGACCGATTCGCGCATCCGCCGATGGCATGACCGCAAACGCTGGAAAGGCTGGATGACGAAGGCGGCGCGGCGCAACGGCGCATTGAAATCATATGCGATTGAGGCCGCTTCGCCGGCGCGCGCTGAGGATCTTCCCTGCACGGAGACCGGCCATTGCTTCCGGCCGGGCGTCAAATACGTAATCTTCCTGATACGGAGCGAGTATGAGATCGCCGCGCCCGCCCAGCCGGAATTCGCCGTCATGGCTTTTTCCGACGACGGCTGGCGTTTCGGCGGCGGAACTTTCCTGAACAGGCCGATGGGCGAAACATCCGTCATCATGACGGTGCAGGACGAGCGGCGATACAAGCCCGGCTTTTCGATCCGGAATTAGCCCGCAGGCTTTCCTTTCAAAACTCAGTCTGTATGCTCGCGCCGGGAACGAGACGGACGGGAGACGGAACGCATGGGTTGGTGGTTCAGAACCAAGCTTTGGAAGCGCGTATTTCTGGGTTTGATTCTGGGCGTCGGCTTCGGTCTTCTCGTTTCGCAAACCATGCAGCCGACGGAAGCTGAAAAGCTGCTGACGGAGATCAAGATCGTCGGCGATGTCTTCATCGCGATGATCCGCCTTGTCATCATCCCGCTCATTTTCATGACGCTCGTCGCGGGCGTTCTTGCTCTCGGCGATCCGGCGAAACTCGGCACGATCGGCGTCAAGACGATTGCGCTCTATCTCGCGACGACTTTCTTCGCCAACGTCATCGGTCTCGTTATGGGGACGATCTTCCGTCCCGGCGAGGGCGTCGACCTCGGCGGCGCCGCGCCGAAATCCGTGTCGACCGACTCGGCGGGGTTTTTAGAGCGGCTCGGTCAAATGGCGACGAAAAATCCTTTTGAGGCGTTTTTCGCTTTCGACCCGATGACGCTTTCGCTGACCGCGATTCTCATCGCCGCTTCCCTCATCGCCGCCATGCGCTCCGTCGGCGCCGGCGAGAAGCGACAATTATCAGGCGCGCTTTTCGTCGCCTTGTTCGCGCTCGGCGTCGCGGCGTCTTCGGGCGACATCCTGATCGTGATTTTCGCGTCGCTCCTTTTTGGAATCGTCGTTCTCATCATGGGCGCGGCCGGCGCGCCGGCGGCGCGGTTTTTCGCCTACGCCTCTGACAAGGTGCTTATCGTCACGCAATGGATCATGGAGCTTGCGCCGTTCGGGGTCTTCGCGCTGATCGCCTGGGTCGCCGGCACGAGGGGGTTGGAGACGTTCACCGCCGTTTTCATGCTGGCGATCGCCGTCTATCTCGGCTGCTTCCTCCATATGGGGATTGTCTATGGCGGCATCATTAAATTCGCCCTCAAGCTTCCCTTCGTCAATTTTTTCCGCGGCATTCTCGATGCGATGATGGTCGCCTATTCGACGTCCTCGTCTTCGGCGACGCTGCCGGTGACGATCGCCAGCGTCCGGAAAAACCTCGGCGTATCGAAATCGGTCGCGGGATCAGTCCTGCCGCTCGGCGCGACGATCAACATGGACGGCACCGCGCTCTATCTCGGCATCGTCGCGCTCTTCACCGCGCAGGCGTTCGGCTACCAGATTGAGCCGCAGCATTATCCGATGATCGCGCTCACCGCGGCGCTCGTCTCGATCGGCGCGGCCGGCATCCCGTCGGCTTCGCTGTTCCTTCTTGCGACGGTGCTGAACGTGTTTGATGTGAGCCCGGAGCATGTCGCGCTCGTCGTCGGCTTCATTTTCCCCTTTGACCGCGTGCTCGACATGATGCGCACCGTCGTCAATGTGGCGGGCGACGCGACGGTCGCGACGACAGTCGCGAAATGGGAAGGCGAGCTTGACGAGGACGTTTTCCGGTCGAAAGCGGTGGTGTAAGCGCGCCCTTGCCTTCCCGTATTCCCGGGCCTATAGACCGCCCCGCAAATCCGGAAGTTCGTCTTCCAGGCTTTGCCGGCACGACCCCCTGACGAGAAAAAGGGACGGGGCCGGGGAGCCGCCGCTGTCGGGGTGACGCCCTCACAGCGGCTGAAGCGCTTTGCGCGCCATGCCTCCCATTGCAAAGGGGAGGTCGGAAGGCGCGAAGCGGCTTCCGGGTGGGGTTCCGGGCGCCCGATCGGCGTTTTGAACCCTCCCCAGCCCTCCCTTTTCAAGGGAGGGAGAAAGAAAGCGACTGATGTTTGAAAGTCTGAGCGACAGGCTTGGCGGGATTTTCGAGAAACTCAGGGGCAGGGGCGCCCTTGAGGAGAAGGACGTCGACGCCGCGCTGCGCGAGGTGCGGGTCGCGCTTCTCGAAGCCGACGTCGCCCTGCCGGTCGCCAAAGACTTCATCTCGAAAGTGCGTGAGCGCGCCGTCGGCGCGGAAGTGCTGCGCTCGGTGACGCCCGGCCAGCAGGTCGTCAAGATCGTTCACGACGCGCTGGTCGACACGCTCGGCGGCGAGGCGGATGACGGCGCGCTTGATCTCGCCATGGCGCCGCCGGCCCCGGTGCTGATGGTCGGCCTGCAGGGTTCGGGCAAGACGACGACGACGGCGAAGATCGCGAACCGGCTGCAGACGCGCGAGAAAAAGCGCGTCCTCATGGCATCGCTCGACACGCGCCGCCCTGCGGCGATGGAGCAGCTGAAAGTTCTCGGCGAACAGACGGGGGTCAAGACGCTCCCGATCGTCGCCGGCCAATCGCCGCAGCAGATCGCGGCGCGTGCGATGGAAGCGGGGCGCCTCGGCGGCTATGACGTCGTCATGCTCGATACGGCGGGCCGGCTCTCGATCGATGAAGAGCTGATGACGGAAGTCGCCGACATTCATCGCATAACGAAACCGATCGAAACCCTGCTCGTCGTCGACGCGCTTACCGGTCAGGATGCGGTCAACACCGCCGACAAGTTCAAGACGCGCCTTCCCGTCACCGGCGTCGTGCTGACGCGCGTCGACGGCGATGCGCGCGGCGGCGCTGCGCTCTCGATGCGCGCCGTCACCGGCAAGCCGATCAAGTTCATCGGCGTCGGCGAAAAATTCGACGCGATCGACGTTTTCGATCCGCAGCGCATGGCGGGCCGCATTCTCGGCATGGGCGACATCGTCTCGCTCGTTGAAAAAGCCTCGGAGCAGATTGACGCCGAGAAAGCCGAAAAAGCCGCCAGGAAGATGGCGAAGGGCGAGTTCGATCTCGACGATCTCGCCGATCAGTTCCGCCAGATGCGCAAGATGGGCGGCATGGGCGCGATCCTCGGGCTTCTGCCCGGCATGGGCAAAATGAAAAAAATGGTCGACGCCGCCGGCGGTCTCGACGACAGCGAGATCAAGCGTCAGGAAGCGATCATTTCGTCGATGACGAAAGCCGAACGCAAAAAGCCGGCTCTGATGAACGCCAGGCGTAAAATTCGCGTCGCCAACGGTTCCGGCACCTCCGTGCAGGAAGTGAACAAGCTTTTGAAAGCGCATCGCCAGATGGCCGACATGATGAAGAAACTCGGCAAGGGCGGCATGAAGGGGCTCGCCGCGCAAATGGGCGGCATGGCGGGCGGCCTTCCCGGCATGCGCGGCGGCGCGCCGGATCTTTCCGCCCTCGGCGGCGGAAAAGCGCCGCAGGCGGACGATGTCGATTTCGACGCGCTTGAGCGCGCGATGAAAGGATTGGGACCGACCCCGCCGGGGCTCGGGCTCCCAGGACTGGGTAAGAAAAAGTAACGCAAACTCTCTTTGTCGAAAGGAATACAAAAATGTCAGTGAAACTTCGCCTCGCCCGCCGCGGCACCAAGAAACGGCCCTTCTATCACATCGTCGCCGCCGACTCGCATTCCGCGCGCGACGGCCGTTATATCGAAAAGCTCGGCGTTTATGATCCGCTTATGGGCAAGACGGATGAAAAGCGCGTGCAGTTTGACGTTGACCGCGTCAAGCATTGGCTCTCAAAAGGCGCAAAGCCGACCGACCGCGTTGCGCGCTTCTTGACCGCGCAAGGCCTTGCAAGCTGGAAGCACGGCAATAATCCGCAAAAAGCGCAACCGAAGGCGAAAGCCCAGGAACGCGCCAAAGAGCGCGCCGAAAAGGCCGCCGCAGGCTCGGAAGCCCCTTCCGCCGAATAAGCGCGGCGTCTCTGCGAAAAAGGGCGTGTGGGAACCATTCCGCGCGCCCTTTCGCTTTTTGATCGCTTTCCGCCGCAATTGCGCCGCTGGATCGCCTTCAGCCGCTGCGATAGTATCAGCTTGCGTTGCAGGCCTTGAACGGCCGGAGGGGATTTATGTCGGCTCGGTTCGGTTCGTTGGTTTTGGCGGCGGCTGCGGCGCTCGCTTTCGCCGCTTGCGCGCGCGATGAAGGGCGCAGCGAGGCGTATGCGCCGGGTGTCGCCGCAGAGGATTCCGTCGCCGTCACCGGCGCCCGTCAGGCGAAAGCCTATGGCGGATCGGACGTCATGCCTGAGCCGCCGCCGGGCGGCGAGCCGGCCAATGCGGGCGTCATGCTCGCTTATTCCTACTCCATGGGGATCAAGGCGCCGAAAGCGGCGATCGCGCCGTTGCTCGCGCAGCATGAACGCGCCTGCATTGAGGCTGGAATCAGCGTTTGTCAGGTTCTCGGCTCATCGGTGAACACCTATGGCGAGGATCATGTCTCCGGCTATCTCAATCTGCGCGCCGAGCCGAAATGGCTTGAAACGTTTCGCGGCGGCGTCGCCTCGGATGCGGAAAAGTCCGGCGGCGAGTTGACGTCGAATTCAGTGTCGACCGAAGATCTGACCCAATACATCATCGATACGACGGCGCGGCTTGAAGCGAAGAAAACGCTGCGCGAGCGCATCAAGCAATTGCTTGAAACGCGCGAAGGAACGCTCAATGACGTCCTCGCCGCAGAGCGCGCGCTCGCCGAAGTGCAGGGCGAAATCGATTCGATGACCGCCTCGCTCGAAGCGGCGAAAGCGCGCGTCGCGATGTCGGCGCTCTCAATCTCCTACTCGTCTGATCCCGAAACCTCCGTCAGCATGTGGAAACCGTTGACCGAAGCGTTCAGCGCTTTCGGGCGCACGTCGATGCAGTCGCTCGCCGATGCGGTCAATTTCGTCGCCCGCACATGGCCGTTCTTCATCCTCGGGCTCGTCGTGCTCGGCATTTTGCGTCTGTGGTGGCTGGGGCGTCGCAAGAAAGCCTGACATTCGTTGCAAATCGAACGATTGCGGCGAGCGTTTCCTAACCGGAACAGCGTTAAATAACGGGCGTCATTCAGGGGTTCCCGCATGAGCAGGGTTTCGAAGGCGTTCGCGCTCACCTGCGCGCTTCTCGCCTGCAGCGGCTGCGTTCTCGCCGCCGCCGCCGGCGCCGGCTATATGGCCTATGACGAGGCGACGGAAAATGACGGCAAGTTCGACCCGCTCGAAAAAGCGCAGGGCAAGGACGACGGCAGGAACTGATTGCGCCCCGCATTTTGCATTTGGCGCCGTAATGAGCGAAGAAAGGCGAGTCGTTTCAAGGAGCCGGGCCGATCCTTCGAGGAGCCCTCCGACATATTCGCCCTTTGGTGTTCTGGCCGCCCGCGGTCATTCTGCTCGTCGCGCTTGCCGCGAGCATCGTCGATTTCGATGATTTTCTCGCCTTTGCGAGTCGCATTAATGACTGGATCCTGCTGCGCCTCGGCCCGCTGATCGGCGTCGCCGCATTCGGCGCCGTGCTGTTGATCGGCGCTGTTTTCATCTCGCCGCTCGGCGGCGTGCGTATCGGCGGCGCGGCCGCAAAACCCGTTCTCAGGCGCTGGCACTGGTTCGCGATTACGCTCTGCACGACGATCGCGACGGGCATTCTATTCTGGGGAACCGCCGAGCCGATCTACCATCTGAATGCGCCGCCGGATTTCGCCCATGCCGAGCCGCGAACGGGCGCAGCGTCGGAATTCGCCCTGTCGACGCTCTATATGCACTGGGCGATCACGCCCTATTGCCTCTACGCCGTGCCGGCGCTCGCTTTCGCGCTCAGCTATCACAATCTTAAATCCGCTTACTCGTTGAGCGGGCCGCTCGGCCTTTCGATGGGGCCGCTCGCGAAAGGGACTGGCGCTGCAATCATTGACGCGGCGGCGCTGTTCGCGCTGGTCGCGGGCGTCGCCGCATCGCTTGGCGCGGGCGTCATGACGCTGGTCGGCGGCGTCGTCGACCGGACGCCGCTAAGCGACGGCCCGCTCATCAGGCTCATCGTGACCGCCGTGATCGTTGCGACCTATGTCGTTTCGTCGGTCAGCGGGCTTCAGCGCGGCATCAAGGTTCTTTCCGACATAAACATCAGGATTTTCTTCGCGCTGGTTCTATTCGTGTTCATCGCGGGCCCAACGCTTCACATCATCCGGCTCGCTTTTTCGAGCGCTGGAGAATACGGCGCCGAATTCGTGCCGCGCAGCATCGGCCTTATCGTCGGCGGCGACGGGGAATGGAAGCGCGACTGGACGACCTTCTATTTCGCCAACTGGCTCGCCTGGGCGCCGATCACCGCGCTCTTTCTCGGCCGGATCGCTGTCGGTTATTCCGTGCGCGAGTTCATCATATTCACGATGGCGCTGCCGGCGCTTTTCGGCATGACGTGGATGGCGATTTTCGGCGGCGCGGCGATCGATGCGGACCTGCAGGGCGGCGCGTTGACGGCGGCGCTGGATGAAGAAGGGCCGGAAGCCGTCGCCTACGCGCTTTTTAATCTGCTCCCCTTGAGCGGCGTAGTCATCGCCGCTTTTCTCTTCACGACCTTCATTTCCTTCGTCACGGCGATGGATTCAAACACGCATTCGATCGCCAGCGTCTGTCTCGACTGGCGAACGCAAGGCGATGAGCCGAGGGGCGCCGGTCTCTCCATCAAGATTTTCTGGGGCGTTCTGATCGGCGCCGTCGCCTTTGTGATGACCGCGACGAACGGCGTCGACGGCGTCAGAATGCTCTCAAATCTCGGCGGCGCCCCGGGATTATTGATTATCGCCGGCTGCGCCGCGGCGTTGGTGCGCCTTGCGATGATGGGGCCGTCGCGCCTGGAATAGCTATTGCGCCGGCGTGATCTTGAGCACCTTGCCGACCGGCTCCCCGCCGCGATCTTCCGTCGTCGCATAGACGGCGCCGTCCGGTCCGACGCGGACGTCGCGAATGCGCTCGCCCGTCAAATAGCGTTCCTCGCCGACGATCGTCATGCCATTCATGTCGACGCGGTGAAGCGCTGCGCCCGCCATCGCGCCCACCAGCAGATCGCCGTCCCAGTCGCCGGGGAAGAGCGATCCTCGATAGACGGCGAGGCCGGACGGCGCGATCGAAGGCGTCCAATATTTGAAGGGTTGCTGCGTGCCGCCATATTCCGTGAACGGCGTGATGCGCGCGCCGGAATAGTCGACGCCGTAGCTCGCGAGCGGCCAGCCGTAATTCTTTCCGGCCTCAATGATGTTGATTTCGTCGCCGCCGCGCGGGCCGTGCTCATGCTCCCAGAGAACGCCGCGCGCTGCGTCATAGGCGAGGCCTTGCGGATTGCGGTGGCCCTTTGAGTAGAGTTCGGGGCGTTCCCCGTCGCCGAATGTCGGATTGTCGTCAGGAATCGAGCCGTCTTCGTTCAGCCGGATGACGGAGCCGAAGCTCGACGTCATATCCTGCGCGCGCTCCTTGTATTTCGAGCCTTCGCCGATCGTCGCGTAAAGCTTTCCGTCGCCGCCCCAGGCGAGCCGGCCGCCGAAATGATGGCCTGTGTCTTTCTGAGGAGCCGCATCATAGATCGGCGTCAGATTGGCGAGGGCCGCGCCGTCAAATTCGGCGCGCGCAATGCGGGTCGCATTCGCTTCCTCTGTTCCATGGGCGTAAGCGAGGTAGAGAATATTGTTGGTTTCAAAATCCGGATGCGGAAGGATGTCAAAGAGCCCGCCCTGATTCCAGGCGACGACATCGGGAACGCCGGCGACCGGCGCTTCGCTGAGCGCGCCGTCGCGAATGATGCGAATGCGCCCGGCGCGCTCGCTGACGAGGAGTGTCCCATCCGGCAGAAAGGCGATCGACCAGGGATTGACGAGGCCTTCCGCCAGCGTTTCGACGTTAAGCGCGAGCGCGCCTTCCGGCGCCGGCTCGGCGAGCGTCGTCTGCAGCTTGGGATCGCCGCCGCCCTTGCCGGGTTTGGCTGCGTCCGTTTTGTCGTCACCTGCGCTTGCGGCGTCGGGCGCGCTGCAAGACGATAATGCGGCGGCGAAAAAAGCGGCGGCGGCGCCGCGCAAGGCGAAGCGAAAACGGTCAGGCGCGACGATCATGCATCTCTCCATGGCGAAACCGGCGCTGATTGGGTAAACAGCGACGGGGCGATGCGTCAATGCGGAGCCGCCGATCATTCAGGGAGGCCAAGGATGGGAGTAATGCGCCTGGCGGCCGGCTTTCTGGCGGCGGTCATTGTCGGCTTCCTGCTGTCCGTGCTGTTCATGACCGCCTATACGCTGGCGAACTATCCCGGCTTTGACGTCGATTTTTCGGCGTTTTCATCGACATTCCTTCTGAATTTGCAGGGGCTTGCGACGGGATCGCCTTTCGCCGGCATTCTCGCCGTCGCCTTCGCCATCGCTTTTGCGGTCGCGGCGGGGCTGAAGCGCGTTCTGACGCCTTTGGCGGCGATCGCCTATCCGCTGGCGGGCGCCGTCGCGGTTCCGGCCCTCCTCGTCATTGTTGAAAATGTGATGATCGGCGGCGGGGTCGGCGCCTTTTTCGGCGCGCGCGGCGCGACCGGCCTTCTTTTGCAGGCGGTCGCCGGCGCCGGAGGCGGCCTCGTTTTCTCCCTTGTCGCCGGCGCGCGGCGGCGCTGACTTTCACGCGCGCGTCTTCTGCGCTAAAGGCCGCGGCCATGGCCCGCGCCGCTCCTCATGCGCCGAAAATCGGCATTGTCAGCCTCGGTTGCCCGAAGGCGCTTGTCGATTCCGAACGCATCATCACGCGGCTGAAGGCTGAAGGCTACGACATCGCGCCCGACTACAAGGGAGCCGACGCGGTTCTGGTCAACACCTGCGGGTTTCTCGATACGGCTCGCGCTGAATCTCTCGGCGCCATCGGCGAGGCCATTTCAGAAAACGGCCGCGTCATCGTCACCGGATGCCTCGGCGCGGAAGAAGACGTCGTTCGCGCGGCGCATCCGAAAGTATTAGCCGTCACGGGCCCGCATCAATATGAAGCGGTCATGGCGGCGGTGCATGACGCCGCGCCCGCGCCGCATGATCCGCTGTTCGATCTCGTGCCGCCGCAGGGCGTTCGATTGACGCCGCGCCATTACGCCTATCTGAAGATTTCAGAGGGCTGCAACAATTCCTGCTCTTTCTGCATCATACCGTCGATGCGCGGAAAGCTGAAAAGCCGGCGCGTCGACGCCGTGTTGAAGGAGGCGGAAAAGCTTGTTGCGGCGGGCGTCAAGGAGCTGCTCGTCATCTCGCAGGATACGTCCGCCTATGGCGTCGATCTCAAATACGCGCCTTATGATTGGCGCGGCGAAGCCGTTCCGACCCGCTTTTACGATCTTGCGCGCGCGCTGTCATCGCTGGGCGTCTGGTCGCGTCTTCATTACGTCTACCCCTATCCGCATGTCGATGACGTCATTCCATTGATGGCGGAAGGCGCGCTGCTGCCCTATCTCGACATTCCCTTCCAGCACGCGAGCCCGAAAGTGCTGAAAGCGATGCGCCGTCCCGCGCATCAGGAAAAAACGCTCGACCAGATACGCCGTTGGCGGTCGATCGCCCCCGATCTCGTTCTGCGTTCAACCTTTATCGTCGGCTTTCCGGGCGAGACGGATGAGGATTTCGAGCTTTTGCTCGACTGGCTGCAGGAAGCGCGGCTCAATCGCGTCGGTTGTTTCAAGTTCGAACCGGTGAGCGGCGCCGCCGCCAACGACCTGCCGGGCGCCGTTCCGGAAGACATGAAGGAAGAACGCTTTCACCGCTTCATGGCGCTGCAGCAGGAAATTTCGAAAGACCTGCTTCAGGGCTGGATCGGGCGCGAGCTTGATGTTCTGATTGACGAAGTCGATGAGGACGGCGCGGTCGGGCGCAGCTACGCCGATGCGCCGGAGATCGACGGCGCCGTCATTCTCGAAGGCGAGACGACGCTGAAAGTCGGCGACATGGTTCGGGCGCGCGTCACGGGCGCTGACGAGTATGATCTTTGGGGCGAGCGCGATTGAATTTTTGCCGGGAGGGAATAATGAAAAAATTAGCAGCGGCGACGGCTCTGCTGGCGTTGGCGACGACTGCAGCGATCGCCGGCGATGAAGAGCGCGACAGCCTCGATCAGATCATCCTTGATCACTGGACCTGGACGCTCGAAACGAACCCGACATTTGCGACTTCGCTCGGAGTGCGCGATTTCGATGACCGGTTGGAAGATCCTTCGCTGGCGGCGTTTGACGCCGGAATTGAAGCGGAAAAGAAATTCCTCAATCGCCTAACCGCGCTCGACTCTAAAGCGCTTAACGGCGCCGATCGCCTGAATTACGATCTCCTGAAGCTGGATCTTGAGAACGATATTGAAGGCGCCGCCTTCGGCGGAAAATATTTCATCATCACCAATCGCGCCGGCCCGCACACATTCATTGCCGGCCTGCCGGACGATCTTCCCTTTTTCACCAAGGCGGATTTTGAAAGCTATGTGAAGCGATTGAACGCGACGCCCGCCTATATGGACGCCGTTATCGCAAGGCTTTCCGCCGGCGTCGACGCGGGCTGGACGCAGCCCTGCGCCGCGATGGAAGGGTATGAGGAAACGATCCGCCATCACGTCGTCGACAAGCCGTCCGACAGCGTTTTGATGAAGCCGTTCGAGACGAAACCTGCGACGATCTCTGCGCGCGACTGGAAAAAGCTCAGAAGCGATGCGGAGAAAGCGACGGCGAGCAAGGTTGTCCCGGCGATCCGCAAATTCGCCGACTTCTACGAGCGGACTTACGCGCCGGCCTGCCGCAAGGATGTCGCAGCCTCATCATTGCCTGACGGCGCAGCCTATTACGCCTATCGCGCGCGGCTTTACACGACAACCGGCATGACGCCGGATGAAATTCACGCGCTCGGGCTTTCGGAAGTCGCGCGCATCCGCGCTGAAATGGCCGCCGTCATCAAGGGCGTCGATTTCGACGGCGACTTCAAGGCGTTTCAGGAATTCCTGAGAACCGATCCGCGCTTTTACGCCAGGACGCCGCAGGAATTGATGGAAAAGAATTCTTATGTCGCGAAAAAGATCGACGGGGAATTGCCGAAATTGTTCACGCGCCTGCCGCGCACGCCTTACACGCTGAAGGAAATTCCCGCCGACATCGCGGAAGGAACAACCACGGCCTATTACGAGCGTCCGGCCGGCGACGGCTCGCGCGCCGGCGTTTATCGCGTCAACACGTCAAAGCTCGATACGCGCCCGCTTTACGAGGTAGAGGCGCTGACGCTGCATGAAGCCGTGCCGGGACATCATTTCCAGATCGCGCTGTCTCAGGAGCTCGATCTGCCGGAATTCCGCCGCTTCGGCGGCTTCACCGCCTTCATCGAAGGCTGGGGACTTTATGCGGAAAGTCTCGGGCTTGATGTCGGCTTTTACGAAGATCCGTACTCGAATTTCGGGCGCCTCTCCTATGAGATGTGGCGCGCCTGCCGTCTCGTCGTCGACACCGGCATGCATGCGAAGGGCTGGTCGCGTCAGCAGGCGATCGATTTCATGAAGGAAAATACGGCGCTTTCCGAGCACAATATCGAAGCGGAAGTCGATCGTTATATCGCCTGGCCGGGCCAGGCGCTCGCCTACAAGATCGGGCAATTGAAGTTTCGCGATTTGCGCACGCGCGCCGAAGGCGCTCTCGGCGAAAAATTCGACCTTCGGCGCTTTCACGACGCCTTGCTTGAAGACGGCGCATTGCCGTTGACGCTGGTTGAGCAAAAGATCGATCGCTGGGTCGATGCTCAGAATTCGCGATAAGCCGGACGATGCAGGAAGATCTCGCCGCGCTGATCCGCAAGACCGCCGCAAGAGTGCGGGCGCGCGATTTCCTGTGGTCGGCCGCATTCGCGGCGCTGATCGGTCTCGCCGCCATATTTTACGGGCCGCGGGACGCCTCGCTGCTCGGTCTGCCGCGGCATGTCTGGATGCCCGTGGCCGCATGGATCGTTTTCCTGGCGGCGATCGGCGTTCGGTATCGACTGTCCTCAGGCCGCGAATGGGCGACGCCGGTCGAGCGGGTCGTCGCCAGCGAAATCAGCGCGCAGGAAGCGGAGCTGGCGAGCCTTCGCCTTGCGCGCGGCGTCGCCACCGTCCTGCCTGAGCCGCTCTTCATTCTCGACTCTGTCGGCGTCATTGAACACGCCAATCCGGCGGCGGAAGAGTTTTTGGGCGCGAAGGGGCTTGAGGGACGCCATTTCGCCGCCGCGCTGCGGGCGCCGAACGTGTTCGAGGCGGCGGAAGCGGTCGCCAAGGGCGAGGCGGCTCATGCTGTTGATTTCTCGACCATCGGCCCGGTCGAACGGCATTGCCGCGCCTTCGTCGCGCCGCTCGCGGAAGAAGATCTTCCCAACCGCGTTCTCGTCTATGTCCGCGATCTGACGAGCGAACGCCGCGTCGAACAGATGCGCGCCGACTTCGTCGCCTCGGCCAGTCACGAACTCAGGACGCCGCTCGCCTCATTGATCGGATTCATCGAAACGCTGCGCGGTCATGCGAAAAACGATCCGGAAGCGCGCGAGAAATTCCTGTCGATCATGCAGGCGCAGGCCGAACGCATGCAAAGGCTGGTCGCGGATCTGATGTCGCTGTCGCGGATCGAGCTGCACGAACATGTGCGGCCGAGCGCCACGATTGATCTCGCCGGCGTCGCCGAGGACGTGCTTGAGAGTCTGCGCCCGGTGCTTGAACAATCCTCCGCAATCGTTGATTTCGAAAATCTCGCCGGCGCGCCGATAGAGATTCCCGGCGATCGCGACGAACTGTTCCAGGCGATCCAGAACCTCATAGACAACGCCGTCAAATACGGCGGCGAGCCGGCGATGATAAAAGTGAAGGCGGGCAAGGGCGCCGCGCCAAGCATGTCGCAGGACGGCGAAGTCGCGCACAGGAGCGGGGATACGCCGGCCCAGATTGTCGGCCGCGTCGGCGGCGACATCGAGGATCTCGCTTTCATCCAGATACGCGATTTCGGACCGGGGATTGAGCGCAGCGACCTGCCGCGCGTCACGGAACGCTTCTATCGCGTGAATGTCGAGCGCTCGAAAAAGAGCGGCGGCACGGGACTGGGCCTCGCCATCGTCAAGCATATCGTCAACCGGCATCAGGGCGGGCTGCAGGTTGAAAGCCGCCTCGCCGGCGGCACCGCCTTCACCTGCTATTTTCCGACCGGCCCCGTGCGGCGCGGGTGAGCGGCCGGAAGGGCGCCCGTCATTAATCGACGAAAAACGGCGCGCAGCGTCCGGTTTGCGCGATAATTTTCGTTTCCGACAAGAATCTGTCACACAATTTTCGCATTGAAGGCGCGGAGGCCGGTCGACCCGGCGAGAAGGTCTATGACGACGAATTCGAAAGGCATGTCAGAGCAGGCGCCGCGGGCGATCGAGATCGAATTCGCGCAGCTCGCCGCGCTTGTCGAAACCCAGCTTAATGACGCCATTCTCGCGCTTGAGCGCCGCGATATCGCCAGCGCCGAGCGCGTCATCGCCGGCGACGCGAAGATCGACGCGCTCAATCGCGCAATTGACGAAAAAGTCCTTGGAGCGCTCAAGGCGGGGCCGATGCCGGATCGCAGCCTGCGCCAGGCGGTGAGCTATATGAAGCTCGCCGGCGAACTTGAGCGCGTCGGCGATCTCGCCAAGAACGTCGCCAAAAGAACGATCATCGTCAGCCGCGAGCGGCCGGCGCAATCGCTCATCGCGGGCGTCGTCAGAATGGGGCGCGCGAGCTTAAGGCAGCTTTCCGACATATTAAGCGCGCTGCAGGCGGCGAATTTGAGCGCGGCGAAGGCCGTATGGCGCGGCGACACTGATCTCGATGAGCTTTACAATTCGCTTTACCGCGACTTGATGAATGCGATGATGGCTGACGCCGCTCTCGTGTCGACGGGCGTCCACCTGCTTTTCATCGTGAAGAATTTCGAGCGGATCGGCGATCATGCGACCAATATCGCTGAAGCCGTTCATTTTGTTGAAACCGGCTCCCCTTTCATGGAAATCCGGCCGAAAGTCGAAGAACCTCAATCCGTCTCGCCGCAAGCCGATCGCGGATGACGGAGAGCGGTTCGCCGCGCAGGAAAGAAAAATGGCGAAGACAAAAGCCCTGATCGTCGAGGATGAGGAATCGATCTCAACGCTGCTCGATTACAATCTTTCGCGCGAAGATTTCGAAACGAAAATAGCGACCGACGGCGAAGACGCGCTTTTGAAGCTGCATGAGTTTCAGCCGGATATCGTCATTCTCGACTGGATGCTGCCGAAGGTTTCGGGGATCGAGGTTTGCCGCCGCATCCGGCAAAATCCCGATACGCGCAATTTGCCGATCATCATGCTGACGGCGCGGTCGGAAGAGAGCGATCGCATTCGCGGCCTCGACACCGGCGCCGATGATTATCTCACCAAGCCTTTTTCAACCGCTGAGCTTGTCGCGCGCGTCAAGGCGGTCTTGCGGCGCATCCGTCCCGCGCTCGTAGAAGACGTCGTCCAGCACGGCGATCTCAAAGTCGACCGCACGGCACACCGCGTCTGGCGCGGCGAGCAGGAAATCCGTCTCGGCCCGACCGAGTTTCGCCTGCTCGATCATTTGATCCAGCATCCGGGCCGCGTCTTTTCGCGCGAGCAATTGCTGAACGCGGTCTGGGGGTCGGACGTCTTTGTCGAGATCAGGACCGTCGACGTTCATGTCGGCCGTCTGCGCAAGGCGCTGACCAAATTCGACCATGACGATCCGATCCGCACCGTCCGCGCGGCGGGTTACGCGCTCGATTTCACTTAACCCCCCAACAAAAAACCGCCGGCATAAGCCGGCGGCTTCCTTGGATTTTCGAATGACGGCGCGTCAGTTCGCAGCGCGCCGGCGCGCCGCTTCCGCCGCCATGCGCGCCGCCGGGGAGACGGTGCGTTCAGGCCGGCGTTGCGTCGCCGGCTGGAAAGCCATCTGGGCGTGATAGGCGCAATAGGGTTTTCCGGCCGGCGCCGACTGGCCGCAGAAATGGAAATCGTCCTTGGCGGGATCGCCGATCGGCCATTTGCACATATTGCCTTTAAGGGTCGCGACGGTCGCCATGTCGCCCGAAGAAAGGACCGCCGGCGCCACGAATTCAGGCTCGACGATCATCCGCTCGATTTCCGTCCGCGCGAGGCTCGCTTCGGGCTGATCATCCTCATGGATTTCCGTCTCGCAGCCGCGCTGCGGCTTGGCCGGCGTCGCGCGCCCTGACAGGCCGAGCCGGTGCACCTTGCCGATGACCGCGTTTCGGGTGACCCCGCCCATTTTCGAGGCGATCTGGCTCGCGGAAAGGCCCTCCGCCCAGTACTTCTTCAAAAGCTCGACCCGCTCGTCATTCCACGCCATGGCGCTCTCCCTATTCCCTCCGGGGCCGGTTCGGCGGTTGACTTCGTCCGCCCACGGTCCCCGCCCTGATCACAATATTTTGTGGCGCATCGAAATCGCCGCCCGACCTACGCAAAATATAGTAACCGACCGGCGTAAAAATACAACATGGCGCCCCTCTCGTTTTTTGCACACAATATCTGGGGGCGCCGCCGCTCATATTGGGACCGTCACGCTTGACCCCCCGAACGCCGCAGGCGACATCGAACGCATGACCGCCGCCGACCTTTCCGCCCCGGGCGATGACGCCGCCGCAAATCCGGCCTCGCGGGGCTTTGGCGAGCGCCGCTTCGGCGCCGTGAACTGGCTCGGCCTTCAGACCCTCTTCCTCAAGGAGGTGCGGCGTTATCTCAAAGTGTCGTTTCAGACGATTTTCGCGCCGCTGATTTCGACCCTGCTTTTTCTGCTCGTTTTCATTCAGGCGATGGGCGGCCGCGCGGCGATCAACGGCGTTCCGTATATCGAGTTTCTGGCGCCGGGCCTTGTCATGATGGCGATCCTGACAAACGCATTCGCCAATTCCTCCTCGTCGATCATCATTGGAAAAGTGCAGGGCTCAATCGTTGACGTTCTGATGCCGCCTTTGTCGGCCTCGGAACTTGTCGTCGCTTTCGTCGCCGGCGCCGCCTCGCGGGGCCTTCTCGTCGCCGTCGTGACGGTTGCGGCGAGCGCCGTCTTTATGGGTGCGGCCGGCGCGCCGATGCATTTCTCAAATGTTGTCGCCATCGCCTATTTCGCAACCGCCGGCGCGTTGATGTTCGCGATGCTCGGCGTCATCGGCGGCGTATGGGCGGAAAAATTCGATCAGCTTGCAGCCTTCACCAATTTCGTCATCACGCCGCTGACGTTTCTTTCCGGCACGTTTTACGCGATCAGGAATCTGCCCGAGCCGTTCCTGACTTTCAGCCATTTCAATCCCGTATTTTATCTGATCGACGGATTTCGATACGGCTTCACCGGCGTTGCGGAAGCCCCGCTTGCGATCGGGCTGGCCGCGACAATGACGATCAATCTTGCGCTCGGATGGGTCTGTTACCGATTGCTCAAGAGCGGCTACAAACTGAAAAGCTAGACGGCGGCGTGCGCGACGACATCATCATTCCGTTTCAGGTCGGCGCCGGCGCGGTGCGCGGACGGATCATCCGGCTCGGCGCGGCGATTGACGCCATTCTTCGCCCGCACGGATTTTCCGATCCGGCGTCGGAACTGCTCGGCGAGGCGGCGACGCTGACGGCGCTGATGGGATCGGGATTGAAATTCGACGGCAAGCTTATTTTTCAGGCGCAGGGCTCCGGCGCCGTGAAAATGCTTGTCGCCGATTACCACGCCGACGGCGCGCTGCGCGCGACAGCGTCGATCAACGGGGAGGTCGCGGCGCGCGGGCTCGCCGTTTTGATGGGCAAGGGGCATCTGGCGCTGACGATTGATCAGGGGCCTGACATGGATCGCTATCAGGGCGTGACGCCGATCGAGGGCAAGACGCTTGAGGAAGCGGCCGTCGCCTATTTCGACCAGTCGGAACAGATCCCGACCGCGGTGCGGCTCGCCGTTGGAAAAGTCATGCGGCCGGGCGAGGGCGCTGCCTGGCGGGCCGGCGGCGTCATCGCGCAGTTCATGCCGGGCGAGGGCGGCGCGCGCGAACGCGGCGAGGCTGTCCTGAAGTCGGAGGAGGATCGGGAAATCTGGGATCGCGCCGCCGCGTTCCTTAATTCAACGCAGGCTGACGAGCTTCTCGATCCCTCATTGTCGCCGGAAGAGCTTCTTTACCGCCTCTATCATGAGGACGGCGTGCGCGTGTTCGAAGCGAAGCCCGTCCGCGCCGCCTGCGCCTGCAACGCCGACAAAATCGCCGCCGTCCTGTCGCGCTATTCGAAAGACGAGCTTGCCGATCTCGCCACTGACGGGCTGATCGAAGTGAATTGCGAGTTCTGCCGGCGCGTTTATCATTTCGACGAAGAAGGTCGCGAGGCGACGTCATGAACAAAGACGAATTCAACTACGCGGTCAAAGAACTCGAATTCGAACTTGCGAAACTGCAGGAGACGGTCGCGCGCAAGGGGCTGAAGATCGCAATCGTGTTTGAAGGTCGCGACGCGGCCGGCAAGGGCGGCGTCATCAAGACGCTCCTCAATCGCATGAATCCGCGCATCTGGCGCGTCGTCGCCTTGCCGAAGCCGTCGGACCGCGAGCGCACGGAATGGTATTTCCAGCGCTATGTCCGGCAATTGCCGGCGGGCGGCGAAGTCGTTCTCTTCGATCGATCCTGGTATAATCGCGCCGTCGTCGAGCCGGTCATGGGCTTTTGCACCGAAGAGCAGCATGAGGCCTTCATGCGGGAGGCGCCGCTGTTCGAGAAAATGCTTGTCGATTCCGGCGTCATCCTCATTAAATACTGGATCCATGTTTCCGCAAAAGAGCAGGAAAAAAGATTCCAGGACCGGGCGTCGGATCCGAGAAAGCGCTGGAAATTATCGCCCATCGACCTTGAGGGCCGCCGCCGCTGGGTTGAGTTCGCGAAGTATCGCGACAAGATGTTCAAGCTGACGCACACCGATTACGCGCCGTGGCGAACGATCGACGGCGACGACAAGGAAAAGGCGCGATTGAACTGCATTCGCTCGATCCTTGATGCGGTTCCTTACGAGTTTAACGAAGAAGCCTTCGAGCCGATCAAATTGCCGCCCAGGCAGACGGCGAAAGAGGTCGGTTATGACGATCCCGAACTCGGCGCCGAGCTGATGGTGAAGGATTATTATCCGGGCGCTTAAGATGCGCGGACAAGGACGGCGTTGCGTTTGGTGCGCAGCATCGCCTGATAGCCGATCTCGATCGCCAGTTTCAGAGCCGAAGCGTTCTCAGCCTCATGCGATATTTCAAGCATGAGAAGGCGCGGATAAAGCGCCGCCGGCGCGCTCGCAAAAAATGCGCTGAGGGCGGGAAGCTCATGTCCTTCGATATCGATCTTCATTGCGTCGATACGGTCAAATCCCGCTGCGGCCGCCATGGAATGAAGCGTTCGCGCCCTTACGGCCGCAGCGCCTTGCGGGTCGACGCGGCTTAATCCGCGGCTCTTCTTTTCGACGGTGAAGCGCAGCGTTCCTTCGGCGCTCGACGCGGCGCAATTGAAAAGAGCGACGTCCTTCAATGCGCCTGAAGCCGACAGATTGAACTCAAGACGGGCGGCCATATCGGGATCCGCCTCAACGCACAGTCCGCGGAAACGAAGACCTGAGCGCATCGCCTCGGCGCGGGCGAACAGCGTGTAAAGACCGGCATTGGCGCCGACATCGACGAATATGAAATCGCCGCCTTCGCGCGCGGCGATGAAATCGCCAAGGCGCGCACGTTCTTCGCCGTCCCATAATTGCGGCGTCAGATAGACCCGTTTCTCGCAAATATTGTCGTAAGGGTGAAGGCGCGCTTTTTGCGAACCGAAAACGGCGACGTCATAGGCGCGCTTATCGCGCCCCCCCGCAGGTCCCAGCAGAAGCGAAGCGGCGCGACGGCCCCAGTAATCCGCGCCAAGGCGATGGCCGATCGCGCGCATGCGCTCCTGAAAGGGCGAAGGCGGCAATGCGCCGAAGGGCCCGTTCATTCATCGCGCTCGCGTTTTAGCCGCTCATACATTTTGACGTCGCGCATCCAGCGGCCGAAGCCCGACATCATCGAAAAAGCGAAGCCGTAGACGCCGGCGCGAAAAAGCCCGTTCAAGAGATAGCGCTTGGCGACATAGAAGGGCAGGCCGAAAAAAATGCGCAAGACAAGGATCGGCGCCGGTTTCGGCGCAAGCGCGCGCGCGCGCGTCGACGAATGGCGATTGAGCTTGTCGACGAGATGTTCGGCGTCGGCGAAGGCGTGATGGATGATCTTTCCTCTCAGCGCGCCGACCTTGACGCCCGGCGGAGTGTCAAACTGGTCCCAGGCGGCGTGATCGGGCGCGCGCGCGACGCGCCGGTCGTACAGTTTCCTGCGGACGATATCGCCCATGCCGAGCCACGGCTTTCCGAAAGGCGGCGCGATGGCGAGATCGATCTCATAAACGCCGTTCGCCGGCGCGCCGTCTTTAAAGAGCGCGCGGATTTCGGCAGCAAGCTCGTCCGTCACGATCTCATCGGCGTCGAGATCGAGCAGCCAATCATGCCGGCACTGCTCTTCCGCGAAGCGTTTCTGGCGGCCGTTGCCGAGCCAGTCCTGACGGATGACGCGCGCGCCGGCGCCTTCCGCAAGCGCAATCGTGTCGTCGCTCGATCCGGAATCAACGACAATGACTTCGTCCGCGACCTTCAATGCGGCGGCGACGACATCGCCGATCATCCGGGCTTCGTCGCAGGCGCGGATATAGGCGGAAAGGGGCGGCTTGTCGGTCATGACGCCTATTGGGGCAGAGGCGCGCGCCTAGTCAAACGCAAAGGAAAACGGCGCAGCGAGACGGCGGTGCTCGTCGATGATGAGGCGTCGGCGCAGCGGCGGGTGGGCGCGCGCCGCGCAGTCAGGGCGCTCGCACAGCCGGCAGGTGACGCCGATCGGCGTCGCCGGCGCCTGGGCGAGGTCGATTCCTTTCGCATAGACGAGTTTTCCGGCGTCCTCGATCGAGCAGCCTAGAACGACGACGCGCTCGACATGCGGCGCCGCATAGCCGCCGGCGCCGCTCGTAACCGTGCGGGCGATTGAGAAATAACGGCTTTGATCGGGAAGCTGGATCATCTGCGTGATGATGCGGCGCGGCGTTCTGAACGCTTCGTGCGCGGTCCACAAAGGGCATGAGCCGCCATAGCGCGCGAAGGGAAAAATGTCGCCGGAAAACCGTTTCGACACGTTGCCTGCGGCGTCGACGCGCAAAAAGAAAAACGGAACGCCTTCGGCGCCCGGCCGGCGCAGCGTCGTCAATCGGTGCGCAACCTGTTCAAAGCTTGCGCCGAAGCGCCGGCCGAGGGCTTCGACGTCATAGCTGAGTTCGCCCGCCGCGGCGCGGAAAGGGCCGTAAGGCAGCATGATCGCTGCGGCGGCGTAATTGGCGAGCGCCGAACGCGCGAGGCGCCGCCCGGCGTCGGTTGAAAATTTCGACTTGTTGACGAGATGATCGAGCAAAGCGCTTTGCTCGATCAGGACGAGTTGCAGCGCGAGGTTGAACGTCCGGCTCGCCTGGTCGAGCGATTCCGAAATCGCGACTTCGTTTGAATGGCGGTTCAGCCGCCGCCAGGCGCCGGTCATCACGTCGGCGGGCAAAATTCTGACCCGCAAGCGATGATCGCGCTTGAAGCGGGCGACGAGCGCATCGAACAATGCGCCGGCGCCTTTTTCGGCGTTGATCGCTTCGCCCGCCTCGTCGACGTCAGGGAAGTGATTGCGGTTTTCATGAAGAAAGGTGCGCGCCTCCTCGACCGGGTCCTCCATGGCGCGCGCGCCGGAAACGCGCGCCTCGGTCAGTTCCTGCTCGGCGGCGCGATAGGCGCGGAATAGGGCTGCGACCGCATCGCCGAGAACCGGATTACCCGCGGCGAGTTCAAGCGCGTCCTCGCGCGTGACGCCCGCGCCCTGAAAGATCGGGTCGGCGAAAGCGGCGGCGAGATTGGCGAAAAGCTCGTCGGTCTCGGCCCCGTCGAGGCGAGACAGGTCAAAACCGTAAACGCCGGCGAGACGGACGAGGAGGTCGGCCGAGACGGGGCGTTGGTTGCGTTCGATCAGGTTGACATAGGAAGGGGAGATGTCGAGCGCCGCCGCCATTTCCGCCTGCGTCTGGCCGCGCTCGCGGCGCAGGCGGCGCAGGCGCGGACCCAGATAAAGCTTGCGTTTTGACGCCATTTCGAACTCGAAATATTGAGCCTCAGCACATAGCATAACGCCTGAAATTTACAAAAACTACAAAATTACAAAAATAAGAGTGTCAAAGTTTACACCGCGACGCGCCATTGCTCGCTTCGCAGGCGCAAAAATGGTTTGGTTCCTGCAATCCGATTGGAGAATGAGCCGCGGCGACATTGGGGGCCAGCGTTTCCGGCCGCGGCAAGGAGAGTTTTGAGATGACCGTGACGTTCGACGATATCGTTCCATCAGCGCCGAAGGGCCGCTTCGACGGGATCAAGCGCAATTATTCGGCGGCCGAGGCGCTGCGCCTCAGAGGATCGATCGATATCGCCTATACGCTCGCCGAACGAGGCGCGAACAAGCTTTGGGAACTCCTGAAAACCGAGCCTTACATCAACGCGCTCGGCGCGCTGTCCGGCAACCAGGCGATCCAGATGGCGAAAGCCGGCCTCAAGGCGATCTATCTTTCGGGCTGGCAGGTCGCGGGCGACGCCAATACGGCGGGTCAGGTCTATCCCGACCAGTCGCTTTATCCGGCGAACGCCGGGCCTGAACTCGCGCGCCGCATCAACAATGCGCTGCGCCGCGCCGACCAGATCGAACATTCCGAAGGCAAGGTGAAGCGGGACTATTTCCTGCCGATCGTCGCCGACGCGGAAGCCGGCTTCGGCGGCCCCCTGAACTGCTTTGAAATCATGAAGGCCTATATCGAGGCGGGCGCCGCCGGCGTTCATTTCGAGGACCAACTCGCATCGGAAAAGAAGTGCGGGCATCTCGGCGGCAAGGTTCTCATCCCGACCAAGGCGCATGAGCGCAATCTCAACGCCGCGCGCCTCGCCGCCGACGTTTGCGGCGTGCCGTCAATCATCGTCGCGCGCACCGATGCGGAATCGGCGAAACTCATCACGTCGGATGTCGATGAGCGCGATCATGAATTCATCGACTTCGATCAGGGGCGCACGCCCGAAGGCTTCTATCGCCTGAAAGACGACATGGGCGTCGATCATTGCATCGCGCGCGGCCTTTCCTATGCGCAGTATGCGGATCTTATCTGGTGGGAAACATCGCACCCCAATCTCAACGACGCCAAACGCTTCGCCGAAGCGGTGCAGAAAGCCTATCCCGGCAAGATGATGGCGTATAATTGCTCGCCGTCCTTTAACTGGGAAGCCAAGCTCGACAAGGAGACGATCGCCAAATTCCAGCGCGAGATCGGCGCGATGGGCTATAAATACCAGTTCGTGACGCTCGCCGGTTTCCACGCCCTCAATTACGGCATGTACACGCTGGCGCACGGCTACAAGGACCGCGGCATGGCGGCCTATTCCGAACTCCAGCAGGCGGAATTCGCCGCTGAAAAGATCGGCTATGAGGCGACCCGCCATCAGCGCGAAGTCGGCACCGGCTATTTCGATCTCGTCGCGACGACCCTGTCGGGCGGCCAGTCATCAACGACGGCGATGAATGAGTCGACCGAAACGGCGCAATTTAAAGCGGCGGAATAAAAAGGGACTAGCGCGTTCTTTTCAGGGAGGAAACGCGCGGAAGAGGCCGCTTCGGAAACGGAGCGGCCTTTTCTATTTCCATTTCAGACTTGTTCGGCGACGCCGGGGCGGCGTCCCCCGGGCGGGCGTCGTCCAGCCGGTTCGAAAGCGCCTGTTGATCCCTTGCGTTTTTTCGCTTCTTCGCGCTTCGGCCCTTCGAATTTCGGCAGCGTAATCGGCGTGAAATTTTTCGCGAAAGCTTCCGCCTCGGCGATCTCGTCTTGCGTGAGCGAGGATTTGAGTCCCGGCACGAGCGTTCCCGGCAAGGGTCCGTAGCCGTAAAGATCGGCGTCCGGGTTTTTCCCGTAAACGAGCGACCATTTGAGCGAGCTTTTGGGGTCGTGAAGGGCGCTCGCCGGCGAGGCTGTTTCCATCGCGAGCTTTCTCTGCGCGCGGGCGTTCCCGGCGTAAGCCGCGCGCGTCAGCCAGAACGCGCCTTCCTGACGGAAGAGATCCGTTTCGACATCATTGGCCCCCGTCATCGTCAACAGGCATTCGCCAAGCTCATGCTGCGCCGCTTCCCGGCCCTCGCCCATGCCGGCGACAACGCGATAGGAAGGCGCCGCGGCGGCGCACCCCTTTTCCTTTCGCGTCTCGCGCGCGAAGGCGATGAGGCCGCCGGCGTCGCTCTCGCTCGGCGCCGCATTTTCGGGCGGCGCTTCCGGCGCGATGACGCCGTCCCCGGTCTGATCCGGCGCTTGTCCTTCCTGCGCCGATGCGGCTGATATCAGGACCGCCGCCGCGGCGACGGCTGAAAAAACGCTTTTCAACTTTCTCTCCACTCAGAAATCACGCCCGCCCTGCGGAATAAACGCATGAATGCGCGAACTCCGTCGCTGTGACGAGTGTATAGCAGACTGGGACGGAAATAAGGTATCGCGCTCAGTCATTCGCTGCTTTAAGGGCCGAAAGCGACGGCTCCATCGCGTTGCGGACTTTGACAGCGGCGTCTGGAAAATCAGTGAACGCGCCGTCTGCGCCCCGCAAAAAGAAGATGATAAACTCCTGTGCGGCGCCGTTATTGACGCCGATCTTGTCGCCATACTCGGGATCAATCACATAATAGACAGCTGTTGAATCCGAATCGAACGCTTCACTGACCGCATGCTCGCGGTGAGATGCGATCGCTGCGTTGGGCTGGTCGGTTCGAAATGTCCAAGGGTGTACGGAAAGTCCAAGCTGATGCGCTTGTTCAATCAAGTTCGACGTTGCGCCGCTCTCTGAAACGATCAATGCTTTCGCGGGCCCGACCCCGTCCGCATAAGCGGCAATCTCCATCAGCGAGATATTCGGCCCGGCGCCGGGAGTCGCTTCATACACAAGCTGTACAAGCTTCGCGTCTGTCTTGCCCTTCAGACGCTTCAATATTTCCGGTTCAAACGACTGAATGAAAACGGGTCCCGCATTGAAGCTCTCCAACGCTTTCAGCAACGGCGCTTCGAAATCATGGCCTTTGGCGAGATAAAATCCCGGATGCTTCGTCTCCGGATAAACGCCGACGGGCCTTCCGGCCCCCTTCGATTTTCTTGAAACGAGCGCAAGCATTTCCTCGAATGTCGGAATTTCATAGAGCCCGTCGAATTCCTTCGACCGCCCCGGAAAGGGCTGGCGCGCCCGCAGCGTCTTCAACTCCGCGAGCGAGAAATCCTCGACCCACCAGTCCTCGCGCGGCGCATCGGCGGGATCGTCATTGGCGCGCCTCCTGTCGGCGAATTCCGGATGATCGGCAACATCTGTCGTTGTTGAGAGATATCGGTCGTGCCGCGCGACGAGGGTGCCGTCTTTCGAAAAAACAAGATCGGTCTCGATGACATCGGCGCCCATGTCGATGGCGAGCGCATAGGCTTCAAGCGTATGCTCGGGGCGATATCCGCTCGCGCCGCGATGCGCGATGACAAGCGGCGGACCGCCATCGAGCGTCGGCCAGACGGTTTTCTGATTTTCCATTTCAGCGCATCCCGCGAGAGCGCCGAAAAGAAAGAATATCGCTGCCAGCCGTCGCCGCATCCGCTTTCCTTTCGCGCCGTCCCTGACCTATATCTCGCATATGAATGGGTCGCCGCAACAGCAAGGGTTTCTAACGCGCACCGCGCTCAGCGCGCTCTGGCTCTATAAGCGCGCGATCTCGCCGGTCTTTTATCTTCTCGGCGCGCGCTGCCGGCATCTGCCGACCTGTTCAGACTACGCCGCTGACGCCTTTCGCCGCCATGGCTTGCATAAAGGGGTCTGGCTAACCTTGTCGCGCCTCTCGCGCTGCCACCCGCTCGGTTCGCACGGCTATGATCCGGCGCCAGAAGACCTCCCCGATCACGGCTGGCGCCTCTGGCGCTACGGCGACTGGTCATGGTGCGCGCGCGGCTCAACGCCAGTCGAAAAGACGCGCGCTTGATCGCGAATCCCTGTTCATCAGCATCATGAAAATCGCCATCGCCACCTGCCTTGAGAATCCGTCGCTTACGGAAAGCGACGCCGTCTTCGCGCATGCGCTGAAGGCGGCCGGCGCCGATATCGTCGCCGCGCCATGGAACGGCGATTTTGCGCCTTTTGCGGCGGCTGATGCGACGATCATTCGCTCGACCTGGGATTATTACGGCGTCGCGCAGGGCTTCGCGGACTGGATAGACCGTCTCTCCGCTGCGACGCCTCTCTTCAATGCGCCGGACTTGCTGCGCTGGAATATGGGCAAGCTCTATCTGCTCGAACTCGCCTCGGCGGGGATTGAAACGCCGGCGATGCGCCGCGTTCCGCCCGACGCGGACGCGATCGCTTCGGCCATGGAGGCGCTTCACCTGGAAGCGGCGATCGTCAAGCCGGTTCACGGCGGCACGGCGAGCGGCCTGTCGTTTGTCCGCCGCGGAGAGGATGAGGCGCTCCGGCGCGCGGCTGCGATCCTCGGCGGGGAAGGTCTCGTTCAGGCGTTCATGCCGGAAATCCGCGATGTCGGCGAAACGTCATTCGTCTTCATCGACGGCGTCTATTCGCATGCCGTCCTCAAGCGCGCGAGGGCGGGCGATATCAGGGTGCAAGCGGAATTCGGCGGGACCGCCGAACTCGTCGAGCCGCCGGATTGGGCGATCGAGAAAGCGCGGGCGGTCCTTAAGGCGTGCCCCGGCGAGGCGCTTTACGCCCGCATCGACGCCGTCGTCACGCCGCGGCGCATGGTCCTCATGGAGGCCGAACTCGTTGAACCGGAACTCTTTTTCACCTATTGCCCCATGGCCGCCGAGCGCTTGGCCGGCGCCTTGTTGTCGAAACCGAAGTGAAGCCATGGTCGCCATAACCCTCCCCGACGGATCCGTTCGCCAGTTTGACGGCGCCGTCACGGGGACCGATATCGCGGAATCGATCTCGAAATCGCTCGCCAAGAAAGCGATTGCGATGCGGGTCGACGGCGTCCTGTCGGACCTGTTTCAGAGGGTCGAGGCTGACGCAAAGATTGAAATCGTCACCCGCGATGACGGCGCGGACGCGCTCGACCTCATCCGGCACGATACGGCGCATCTGATGGCGCAGGCGGTGCAGGAGCTATTTCCGGGCACGCAAGTGACGATCGGCCCGAATATTGAGGACGGGTTTTTCTACGACTTCGCGCGAGACGAGCCGTTCTCGACCGACGACCTCGCGGCGATTGAAAAACGCATGGCTGAAATCGTCGATCAGGATAGGCCGACCCGCAGGGAAGTCTGGGACAGAAACAAGGCGATCGATCATTTCAAATCGATCGGCGAGGCCTACAAGGCCGAAATCATCGCCGACCTTCCGGGCGGCGAGGATGTGAAAATCTATTGGCACGGCGACTGGCATGACCTCTGTCGCGGGCCGCATCTTCCGTCCACGAAGCATATCGGCAAGGCGTTCAAGCTGATGAAGGTCGCCGGCGCCTACTGGCGCGGCGATCACCGCAACGCCGTCCTGCAGCGCATTTACGGCACCGCCTGGGCGAATGAAAAAGACCTCAAGGCCTATCTGACGCGGCTTGAGGAGGCGGAAAAGCGCGACCACCGCAAGCTCGGCCGCGAACTTGATCTCTTCCACTTCCAGTCGGAGGCGCAGGGGTCTGTTTTCTGGCACCAGAAGGGATATCTCATCTGGCGCGCGCTTGAGGCGTATATGCGCCGCCGCATCGACGAGGTCGGCTATCGTGAAGTCAAGACGCCGCAATTGATGGATGCTCGCCAGTGGGAGCAGTCAGGGCACTGGGGCAAATATCGCGAGAACATGTTCGTCGTGCCGGATGAAATTCCGGCAACGGATGATGACGCGCCCGTCCTCTCGGGCAAGGCCGATCTGATGGCGTTGAAGCCGATGAATTGCCCGGCGCATGTGCTGATCGTCAAACAGGGGATCAAGAGTTATCGCGATTTTCCGATCCGGATTTACGAGAACGGCTGCTGCCATCGCAATGAGCCGCATGGCGCGCTGCACGGGCTCATGCGCGTTCGCCAGTTCACGCAGGATGACGGACACATCTTCTGCCGCGAGGACCAGATCGTCGATGAGGTGCGCGCGTTTTGCCGGCTCGCCGACCGGGTCTATCGCGATCTCGGCTTTGAAAAATACGCGATCAAGCTGGCCTTGCGCCCGGAAAACCGTTTCGGCTCGGACGAGGATTGGGACATTGCGGAAGCGGAACTGCGAAATGCGGTGATCGCCGCCGGACTGGCGACCGAGGAATATGGTTGGGAGGAATTGCCGGGCGAAGGCGCCTTCTACGCGCCGAAACTCGAATGGCATCTGACCGACGCCATCGGCCGCACCTGGCAGGTCGGCACCATTCAGTCGGATCGCGTGCTGCCGACGCGGCTTGATGCGAGCTATGTCGCCGAGGACGGCTCCAGGCAGCGTCCGATCATGCTGCATCGCGCGATATTCGGCAGCTATGAACGTTTCATCGGCATCCTGATCGAACATTACGCCGGTAAGCTGCCGCTGTGGCTCGCGCCGCAACAGGCCGTCGTCGCGACGATCACGTCGGAGGCGGATGATTATGCGCGCGAGGTCGAAGCGGCGCTGAAAGCCGCCGGCATTCGCGCCGAGGCGGATACTCGCAATGAGAAGATCAATTACAAGGTGCGCGAGCATTCGCACGCGAAGGTTCCCGCGATTCTCGTCGTCGGCGCGCGCGAGGCGCAGGAGCGGAAAGTTTCCGTGCGCCGGCTCGGATCAGACAAGCAGGAAATCGTTGCGCTCGAGCAACTTGTCGCCGATTTGATTGAAGAAGCGACGCCGCCGGATTTTCGCAAGATCTGAATTCAAGGCGAAAGAACGCGGCTGCTTCTCGCCGTTTTTATCTTGCCGCGCGCGTTGCGGCGGTGGCATAAAGGTTCGATGCGGCGCGCATAAGACAAGAATAAAGGCGCTGGCGGATGAATGAGGGGGCGCGATGATGACGGGAACCGTCGAGCAGCCGAAGATTTCAGCGGTCGTCGTCTCCTATTTCACCGGCCCCGTATTGGCGCGCTGTCTCGACGCCCTGCGTCGTCAGGCTGGCGTTTGCGAGGTCGTTCTCGTCGATAACGGCAATCCCGACGGCGCCGTCGCCGCCGCGATCGAGGAAACCGGCGCCGCTGCGCCGGTGAGGCTGCTCAGCGGCCACGGCAATGTCGGATTTGCGACCGCGTGCAATATGGGCGCGCGCGCCGCCGGCGGCGACATCCTGCTGTTCGTCAACCCGGACGCCGTCATGCCGCCGGGGGCCGCAGCCCGGCTCGCCGCCGACGGCGCGTCGCGCGGCGGCGCATGGCTGATCGGCGCGAAGATTGTCGATCCTGACGGCGCCGAACAGCGCGGATCGCGCCGCGCGACGCTGACCCCGTGGCGCGCCTTTGTCGAGGCGACAAGGCTTTACCGCTTCGCGCCGCGGCATCCCTATTTCAGGCGCTTCAATCTGCATGGCGACCCGTGCCCGTCGGACGTGACGCCGCTTCCGGTCATTTCCGGCGCCTGCTTCATGACGCCGAAAAACGACTATTGGTCGATCGGCGGCATGGACGAGCGTTATTTTCTGCATGTTGAGGACGTCGATTTTTGCCTTCGGTTTCGCGATGCGGGCGGCAAGGTCTATTTCGATCCGCATGTTGAGGTTCTGCATTACAAAAGCTCGAGCCGCGTCGATCCGCTTTTTGTCGAAATGCGCAAGACGGCGAGCCTTCTGCGCTATTTCCGCACGCATTTTTCCGATGTCTATCCCGCGCCCTTCCTGTGGCTGGTCGCGGCGATGCTGTGGACCCAATTCGGCGTGACGGCGGCGTTCAGATCGGCGCGCCGGCTTTTCATTCCTCGTCGCGTTGCGGCCCGTCTTGCGCGGGCGCGCGCTGCGCGCCGATAAATCCGGAAACGTCGAACAGATATAAGGTTCGGCTGCGCGCTTTTCCGGTCGAAACGACGATCTCGCCGATCGGCCTGATCGAGGCGAAGCGCCCTTCAATATAAAGCGCGCCCGAATTGGACGTGACGTGCAGCACGCGCCTGTCGCGATCGGGATTGAATGCGTTGAACGCTTCGAAGTGATTGTCGATCGTCGCGTTTGAGTTCCATGCGACGATCGGCGCGCCGCGGCGCGCGTAATAGACAAGCTCGCCGGTGATTTCCCGGTCGTCGGTCATGACGGCGTCAAAGCCTGCGCTCGCGGCTTCCACGCGCGCGCCGATCTCATCCCAGCCGCGCAGGCGCTTGAACCCCCGGTCGGCGCCGACGGCGCCGGCGAAATCCGAATTCGCGAAGGCGATAAGGAAGCCGAGGCCGATCGCCAGATGAAGAGCGACGCTCGTCTTCAGCGCCGACAGGGCGCGTTTGTCTTTCAGCGACCAGATGACGGCCATGACGATTGCAGACGGATAAGCGACCGCCGCCCAATTGCCGTGCGCGCGGGAGATGAAGGCTTGCAGGGCGACGATGATCATCGCCGGCATCGACATCATCAGAAGCGTTTGCATGTCCTCGCGTTCGCTCGGCGCGCCGGCGCGGCGGCCGAACAGGACGGCGAGAAAAATGAGGGCAAGGAGGATCGGGCCCGCGATGGCGAACTGGTCGACGAAAAATTCGACCAGCTTCGCAGGATGGCCGAAATCGCGGCCCCAATTTGCGTTCGCGGCGGTGTGAGACAGCGTTTGGAAGTCATGGCGCGCATTCCACCAGACGTTCGGCGCGACGATGACGGCGGCGATCAGGAGCGAGAGCCCGATATGTTGCGCGCCGAACGCGCGCCGGCGCGCGGGCGACAGCGCAAGCGCAAGCCCGGCGCCGATCAGGAAATAGGACATGGCGTATTTCGACAGGAAGCCGAAGCCGATCGCGGCGCCGAGCAGCAGCGCCCATCGCAGCCGGCGATCATCCGCCGACGGATCGCTGATGCGAAAAAAGAAATAAAGCGCCGCTGACCAGAAAAACATCAGCGGCGCATCGGTCGTCATCAGCATGGACGACAAGAAGACGCCGGGAAGGGTCAGCCAGGCGACGCCGCTCCAAAAGGCCGCGCGCGGCCCGGCGAGCCGACGCGCCAGCAGGAACAGGAAGATGGCCGCGCCAAGCTGGCAGAAAGGGGCGGCGAGCCGCACCGCCCACTCGCCGTCGCCGAACAGCGCCGTCGTCGCTGCGATCGACCAGGCGATGAGCGGCGGTTTCGAGTAGTAGCCGAAGGAAAGGGTTTGCGCCCAATGCCAGTACTGCCCTTCATCCGGGCCGAGATTGATGTCGCTGACGATGAGCGTCGCGATGCGCAAGAACAGCAGAACCGCGGCGAGCGCCGCAAAACGGCCTTCAGTCGAGGACAAAAACGGTTTCGTCGCGGTCAAGGCGAACCTCTCTGCTTGCCGATGCGATAGATTTGAATGGAAACGTCGTCGCCATTTGAATAATTGACGCCGTCGATAAGGGCGAGCGGTTCAGCCGACGCGCCGCGCTCGGCGATCCGCTCGAGAAAGGCGGGCTCTTCGCGGCTTTCGACGGCGACGGCGCGGCGCGCGCCGTCCGCCAGATCCGCAGCGCCCCGGCCGTCGGTGAGGATCGTGTTCGTGCCGAGCAGGAATATCGCCGACGGTTCGCGATAGCCGGCGAGCGCGACAGGCAGCGCGTCGTCGCGCAAGGGATGAAGGCCCGCTTCGTCGATCGCGTCGGAAAGGCGGGGCGACACTTTCAAAGGGTCGAGATTGGGCGCAAGGCCGGCGAGGAGCGTCCAGATGAGCGCGCTTGATAAAAACGCAGCCGGGAAGACGGCGCTGCGCGCCTGCCCGCGCCAGAAAAGGATCGCCGTCGCCGAGGCGGCGAGCGCGAGGGCTGCGGCGGAAACGATGACGCCTGGCGAAAGATCGGCTTTTTTGAGCGTATACGGAATAAAAACGATCGCAGCGGCGAAGGCGACGCCGATCAGCCCGTAAAGGGCCGCGCCGATCTTTCGCAATGCCGGGGAGAGAGCCGACGTCTGCGTCTCAGCGACGCGCGCCGCGAGGATCGCGACGGCGGGGTAAAGCGGCAAGGCGTAATGCGGCAATTTCGTCGCGGTGAGCTCGAAGATGATCCATGAAGGCGCGATCCAGGCGATCAGGAACCAGGCGCGCCAGTCGCTTCTTTCCGCTGCGATGCGCTGAATGCCAGCCGGAATAAGAGCGGCGGCGGGCCAGAAAAGAACGAACAGCAGGATCAGATAATAGCCCGGCGGACCGGCGTGGCTTTCCTGCGCGGCGCCGACTTTCGCGAGCATGTCGCCGCCGACCGCCTCGTTGAAAAAACGTCCCTCGGTAGCCTCGTTCACGGCGACCGCCCAGGGCGCGACCATCAACAGCAGGATGAAAACGCCGAGCGCCGGATTGATGGCCGACAAAAGGTCAAAGCGCGCGCTGCGCGCGACCATAACGGCGAGCGTCGCGCCGACGATGATAAGGATGACGGGGCCCTTGATCAGCATGCCGGCGCCGAGGGCGATCCAGAATCCGACGACCGAAACGAGAGACGTTTTTCTGTTCTCGACCGCTGCGCTGATGATCGCGACGAAGGCGGCTTGCGCGCCGGCGACGGCGGCGAGGAGCGCGGCGTCGGTTTTGGCGATCGCCGCTTCCCCGGCGACGGCGGGAGCGCTCGCCAGCAACAGCGCCGCAATCATGCCTGTTTGCGGTCCGTAGAGCCGCGCGCCGATCTGATAGGTGAAGAGCGCGGCGAGAACGGCGCCGAGAAGAGAAGGCAAGCGATAAGCCCAGATCTCGCGCGCCTCGACAGACGAAAATGCGGTGACGGTCGCGGCCTGCAGCCAGTGAATGCCGACCGGTTTCTTGTTGCGTTCATCCGCCTGGAAGCGGATGGCGACGAAATCGCCGCTTTCAAGCATTTGCGCCGTCGCCTGGGCGAAGCGCGATTCATCGCGATCAAGCGGCGGCAGCGTGAAAAGCCCGGCGGCCGCAGTCAGCGCGGCGAAAACGGCGATCAGCAAAAGCCGTCCGCGCGCGCCGCCTGTCGTCTCGCTGAAGCCCATGCCCTTGCGTTTTCCCTAAGCCGCCGAAACTTGTCCGGCGCAGTTTGCTTTTGTCGCCTTTTCTGCGATTTACCAAGCGGTTCAGCCGCATGGGTCACAAGAAGCATGGCCAGCTTCGCATCATCGCCGTCGCCGGCCCCGCTCTATCGCTTTTCGCGGGATCGCGGCGCAAGGCCGGTCAGCGTCGTCGTGCCGATGCATGATGAGGCGGGCGGCGCAGCAGCGTTGGTCGCGGAAATTGCGGCGGCCCTCGCCGGCCGCGAATTCGAGATCATCGCGGTCGATGATTGCAGCCGCGACGGCACCCTCGCCGCGCTGGCGAAAGCCGGGAAATCGATCCCGCAATTGCGGATCGTCCGCCATGGGGCGAACGCCGGGCAAAGCCGCGCCATCCGGACTGGCGTTTTCGCCGCGCGCACCGCAATCATCGTCACGCTCGACGGCGACGGCCAGAATGATCCGGCGGACATACCTGTTGTCCTTTCCCGGCTCTTGCGCGAGGACGCGCCGCCTTTGCTCGCCATGGTGGCGGGGGAAAGGCGGGTCCGGCTCGATGCGGCTTCGAAACGAACCGCCTCCCGATTAGCTAACGCCGTCCGGCGGCGGGTGCTCGATGATGGCGCGGCCGACACCGGCTGCGGGCTGAAGGTCTTTTACCGCGAGGCTTTTTTGCGTCTTCCCTATTTCGACCATCTCCACCGCTATCTGCCGGCCCTGATGCGCCGCGAGGGTTTTGAGGTCGAATTCATGCCTGTCGGCCACCGGCCGCGCGCGCATGGCCGGTCGAAATACACCAATCTGGGTCGATTGAGGGCCGCCTTGCGCGATTTGGCGGGCGTGGTGTGGCTGAAAGCGCGCGCCCGCTCGCCCGCGACGATTTCCGAGCTAGAGCCCGGCGTCGACTATGATACGATGTGACCAAGATCGGCCCGGGGGGCCGTGTTAGGGAGTGCGGGCGCGATGGCTCTTCAGATTTTTCCGCTGCTGACGATCAGTCTCATTATTTACACGGTTCTGACCGTGACCGGCATGGGCGCCGAGGCGGGGCGGGACTGGCACGACATCATCGTCATCAGCCTGCCGATGTATTCCGGCGACATTTGGCGGGTCACTTGGGGAACGCTGTTTCTGGCCGGCAGCATGGGGCTCTTGTTCGTCGAATTGATCCGGGCGACGAAGGCGGGCACCGCCTCGATCACCAATCACCTTCTCTCGTTCTTGTTGTTCGTCGTCGCGCTTTTGCTTTTCATTCTGGCGCCGGGCTTTGGAAACTCCGTCTATTTCATCTTCCTGGCGATGACGTTCCTCGATCCGATGGCGGGACTTGTGGTGACGACAGTGACGGCGCGCCGCGATCTCGCGGTCACTCCGGCGCCCGGCTCCTAGAGCCAGATAACGCTTTTCATGCGAAGCAATCGAGCGCGCCGACTTCGGCGCGCGCAGCGAGCAGCTGCGTTCTTTCATAGGCTGCGGCTGCGTCATTTCGGGACAATGAATGCCTGTTATCGAGCGCGCGCCAGCGCGCGACCGCCCGCGCACGGTTCGTTAACCGGATTTGCGCCGGCGTGATGACCGCAGGCAGCCGCTTTTCCCCGTTCATGCCTTGGAACGACGCAATTTGCCTGCCGGGGAAAGATGGCGTTTTAATTTTATTTACGGCTTGCCTTTTAGATGGCGTTTCAGCGGCGTTAAGGGGCTTCGCCCGCGCTCAGTTCTGAGCGTGCGGCAACCCTCGCAAAAGGAACGGCACGGCATTGTCACGGCGGCATGAAACCTCCCCCGGCGCGCATCATGACGGGCGTCCGTCCCTCGGCGTTGAACCCTCAACGCAGGCGCTGTTCGAATATGACCCTGCGAAGGGAATGCTTTCGTGGTCGGATCCGGCCGCCGCCGCGCGGTTGCTCGGCGCCGATCTCGCCGTTTCAGCGGTCAGCCGCGACGAATTCGCCCAGCGCGTCGTCGGCGGCGACGTGGCGCAAAGAGACGCGGCGTTTGACGGCGGCGCGCAGAATTACGCTTGCGAATACCAGCTTTCGCGCCGCGCCGGCGAAATTCATTGGGTCGAGGAACGCGGCGGTTGGCTCGGCGAGGGGGACGATCGCCGGCTCATCGGCGTCATCCGGTCGATCGAATCGCAAAAGCTTCGCGACGCGCATCTCGCCTGGCTCGCCGAAAACGACGAACTGACGGGCGTGATGAACCGCGCGCAAATGCGCGCAAAGCTTGATGAGGCGCTGACGGTGCTCGCCAGCGCCGAAAAATCCGGCGCCTATCTTCTTGTCGGCATTGACGATGTCGGCGGCATCAACGCCGATTTCGGTTTTGACGTCGCTGATGAAGTCATCGTCGAATGCGCGCGTCGACTTGCGAGCCTGCTCGACAGGGATGATCTGATCGGCCGCGTCGCCGGCACCAAATTCGGCGTCTTCCTGCATGACGCGAACAGCGATCGCGTGCGCGAAGTGAGCGTCGCGCTGCTGAACGTCATTCGCGAGCGGGTTATCGACACGCAAAAAGGATCGGTCGCCGCCTCGATCTCCATCGGCGCCGTCGAGGCGCCGCGCGACGCCGATTGCGCGCATGTCGCGATGGCGCGCGCGGAAGCCGCGCTCGATCAGGCCAAGCGTCTCGGCCGTTCAAGCTGGTCGTCATTCAGCGAGAAAACCGACGTCATCACCATGCGCCGGCGCAATTCGCATATGTCCGACGTCATACTGACCGCGCTCAACGAACGCCGCGTCCGTCTCGCCTTCCAGCCGATCGTCGCCGATCTCGACGAGTCGCCGACGAAATTCGAATGCCTCATCCGCATGCGCGCCGAAGACGGGCGCGAGGTGCCGGCGCCCGAATTCATCCCCGCCGCCGAGCGGCTCGGCCTTGTTCACCTGCTGGACAGGCGCGTTCTCGAACTCGCCATGAACACGCTTGCGGCGTGCCCGAACGTCAAGCTCAACGTCAACGTCTCGATGGAGACGGTGAAAGATCCGGTCTGGGCGGAAGGCTATCTGTCGGTGATGCGCGCCAACACGCCGCTCGCCCGCCGCGTCACAGTCGAACTCACCGAAACGCAGGTCATCGACGCGATCGACGCCTCGATCGAATTCGTCGCGGAAATCAAGAAGCTCGGCGCTTCTTTCGGCATCGACGATTTCGGCGCCGGCTACACGTCGTTCCGCAATCTCAAGGCCCTCGATATCGATATCCTTAAGATCGACGGCTCCTTCGTGACGGGCGTCTCAGCCTCGCGCGAGAACCAGCTTTTCGTCAGGACGCTGCTCGATCTCGCCCGCAATTTCGGCATGAAGACCGTCGCCGAATGGGTCGACAACCAGGCGGACGCGATGCTTTTGAAAGGGCTCGGCGTCGATTTCCTTCAGGGCTTCCTGATCGGCAAGCCGGAAACCAATCCGGCCTGGCTGCCGGACGGCGCGCCTGATTTCAATTCGACCCTGCAGACGCGCGTCAGCGCCTGAGCCGCGTCAATCCTTGTCGAGTTTTGAAAGCTGGCGCTTCAGCTCGGCGAGCTCCTCGCGCAGTTTCGTTATTTCCGCGCCGCTTTCATCGCCATGCGCCGCCGCGCCGCGCTGGGGCTGCTGGTAGAACCCGCTCATCGGCGTGAACATTTTCATCGCCTGATCGAAGAGCGCCATGTTCTGGCGCGCCATCTCCTCAAACATCTGATAGCCGGGCGTCGCCCCGAAGGTCTCGCGCATGCGCGCGCGGAGCTTTTCCTGATTGCTGGCGAAGGCGTCCATGCTCATTTCGAGATAGGAGGGGACGAAAGCCTGCAGATTGTCGCCGTAGAATTTGATGAGCTGGCGGAGGAACTGGATCGGCAGAAGGTTCTGGCCCTTGTTCTCTTCCTCGAAGATGATCTGGGTCAGGACGGAGTGGGTGATGTCGTCATTCGTTTTCGCGTCATAGACGACGAAATCCTGGCCGTTCTTGACCATGTCGGCGAGGTAGTCGAGCGTCACGTAAGAGCTGGTCGCGGTGTTGTAGAGGCGCCGGTTGGCGTATTTCTTGATGACGATCGGCTCATCGCCCTTGCGCGCCTTCTTGCCGGCCTTGCCGACCGTTTCCTCCGTATCGCCCATCCATCAGCCTCCCGATCTTTTTGCGCAGCATGAATTGCGATGTTGCATTGCAACAATTTTGTGCGCTTGCTAATCCTGCTATAGCATGAAATTGAAGTCGAGCTATCCCATGCTAACCCGCTGATTTGCGCGCAGATCAGATGATTGCGCGCCGGCGGACGGCGATTTCGGTCAATTTTAAGGAGGATTCATGAAGGGCGTAGTTATCGCATCCGCGGCGAGGACGGCCGTCGGCTCATTCGGCGGCGGACTTTCGACGACCCCAGCGGCGACCCTCGGAACGATCGCCATCAAGGAGGCGTTGAAGCGCGCTGACCTATCGGGCGCGGATGTCGGCGAGGTCGTCATGGGCCAGGTGCTGACCGCCGGCCAGGGTCAAAACACCGCCCGTCAGGCGTCGATGGGCGCGGGCGTGCCGAACGAACGCCCGGCGATGACGATCAATCAGGTTTGCGGCTCGGGCCTGCGAGCGGTCGCGATGGCCGCGCAGTCGATCAGGACCGGCGACAATGGCATCGTCGTCGCCGGCGGGCAGGAAAACATGTCGCTTTCCGCGCATGCCGTCTTTTTGCGCACGGGAACGAAAATGGGCGACGTCGCCCAGGTCGACACGATGATCAGGGACGGTCTCTGGGACGTCTTCAATAATTATCACATGGGCCAGACGGCCGAGAATCTGGCGCAGAAATACCAGATCGGCCGCGAGGCGCAGGACGCCTTCGCCGCCGCCAGCCAGAACAAGGCCGAAGCCGCCCGCAAGGCCGGCAAATTCAAGGATGAAATCGCGCCCGTCGTCATCAAGTCGCGCAAGGGCGAGACTGTTTTCGACATTGACGAATATATCCGCGACGGTGTGACGGCGGAATCGATCGCCGGCCTGCGCCCCGCCTTCGTCAAGGACGGCACCGTGACGGCGGCGAACGCCTCCGGCATCAATGACGGCGCCGCCGCGCTCGTCGTCATGTCGGAGGAGGAAGCGCAAAAACGCGGGATCAAGCCGCTGGCGCGCATCGCCTCGGCCGCCCATTGCGGCGTCGATCCCTCGATCATGGGCATCGGCCCGGCGCCGGCTTCGCGCCTGGCGCTCGAAAAGGCGGGCTGGAAGCTCGACGATCTCGATCTCATCGAGGCGAATGAGGCTTTTGCGGCGCAGGCGCTTGCTGTCGGCAAGGAGCTCGGCTGGGATCCGGCGAAAGTCAACGTCAATGGCGGCGCGATCGCCATCGGCCATCCGATCGGCGCGTCGGGCGCCCGGATTTTGACGACGCTGGTCTATGAAATGCGGCGCTCGGGCGCCAAAAAGGGCCTTGCGACGCTGTGCATCGGCGGCGGCATGGGCATCGCCATGTGCGTTGAGGGCGTTTAGCCGCCGACAAAAACAACGAGATGACGGCGCAGGCCGGCAGCGCGGAAAAGTGGGAGATCGAAATGTCCAAGAGAAAAGCGATAGTCACCGGCGGCACGCGCGGCATCGGCCAGGCGATTTCGCTCGCCCTGAAAGAAGCCGGCTGCGAGGTCGCCGCGACCTACGCCGGCAATGACGAGGCGGCGAAAAAGTTCAAGGCGGAAACCGGCATCAACGTCTTCAAATGGGATGTCGGCGACTATGACGCCTGCAAGGCGGGCGTCGCCGAGATCGAGAAGGTTCAGGGTCCGACCGACATTCTCGTCAACAACGCCGGCATCACGCGCGACGGTTTCTTTCACAAGATGAAGCCTGAACAATGGCGCGAGGTGATGCGCGCCGATTTGGACAGCGTCTTCAATATGAGCCATCAGGTGTTCCCCGGCATGCGCGAGCGCGGCTTTGGGCGCATCGTCAACATCAGTTCGATCAACGGCCAGAAAGGCCAGGCCGGCCAGACGAATTATTCCGCGGCGAAAGCCGGGATGATCGGCTTCACCCGCGCGCTGGCGCAGGAGGGCGCCTTCAAGGGCGTTACGGTTAACGCGATCGCGCCCGGCTATATCGCGACGGAAATGGTCGCCGCCGTCGATCAAGCGGTGCTGCAGAAAATCATCGCCCAGATCCCGGTCGGCCGGCTCGGCGAAGCCGAGGAAATCGCGCGCTGCGTCGCCTTCCTCTCCGACGACAGGGCCGGGTTCATCACCGGCGCGGTTCTTACCGCCAATGGCGGGCAGTATATCGCCGCCTAGGCCCCGCGCCCGGCCGGATTTTCGCGATCCTCGAAAAATCATCGGGCGGGCGCCCGGATGACTTGGCCCCGCCCGGATTTCGCCCCAAAAAAAGGTTAGGCGAGGGATGCGTCGGCGCTTGCGCCGCCGGCGCGACGAGGGAGCCGACATGGCCTTTTCAAAGCTGACAGCGCTGGCGACGGCGGCGTTCGCGATGATCGCGGGCGCGGCGGCGCAGGACGTTCAGCCTTCGGGCCTGCGCGCCGATCCGTTCTCCGCGCTGATCGGCAAGCGCAAGCCGGCGTCTGAGCGCGCCGGCGCCGGCGGCGGCGTCGACCGCTTCGTCGTCGCCACCGACAATCGCGTTTTTCTTTTTCAGACCGACAAGCGGGAAGGGCGCCTGAAATTCCTCTGCGGCGACAATGACCCGCGCATCGACTGCGTCATCGACAAAAACAATCCAGCCGAAGAAATCCACCTGCTTTATCCCGCGCGGATTTCGCGCGGCGATGTCGCCTGGCGCAATGATGAGGGCGAGACGCTGGTGCGTGTCGCCGCCTATGGCGGCGTCACCGTTTACTGGCCAGGCGAAGCGCGCGGTCAGGCGGCGTCGAAATCATTCGGCGAAGACCCCTCGCTCGATCTCGCCGTCGTCGACATGGCGACGGCGCGCGCGCGCGCCCAAAGCGCGACCGCCATCATCAGCGCGAAGGTCGGCGCGCCGATCCTATTTGAAATCGCCGCGCCGCAGCCCGTAACCGTCGCCGCGCTTTCGGCGCAGCCGCCGGCCGCAGAAGCTGAACGGGCCGAAAGCCGATATGCGCCGCTCGCTGAAGAATCGATGAGCCAGGCTCGCGCCGATGCGCCCTCGCCGGCCGATGAGAGAGTGCTCGCCGATGCGATCGTTCGCGCGGCGAAAGGCGTCGCCGCCGTCGCAGACGATCCAACCGGCGCGCGCGTCATCTCGATGCGCCTTGATCGGGTCGTCTTCCGGATCGAAAGGCCGCCCGGCCTGCGCTTCGTCAGCAAGTCGCTGATTGTCGGCTATGATCCCGGTCTCGGCGTCGAGGGGCGTCCCTCCTCGGCCCGGATTGCGCGATATCTCGAAGAATCGCTCTGATTTTGCGTTTTCTTAGGGGCGGGGCGTCTAAAATGCGCCCCAATGCGCTTTTATAAGGGCGATGATGCGCAAGCGCGCCGCCATTTCGGTTCTGCTCTTTGTGCTGTCCGGCGCGGCCGGGGCGCAATCGCTCCGCGATTTGCGCGCGCAGGACGCCGATGATCGCGCCCTCGCGCGCGAGGCGGCCTACACCAGCAAGATCTGCGGCCGCGCGATCGACGCCTCAATCGACTGGCGCAGCGCCGCCGACTGGCCGGAAGATGAAAGCCTCGCCGAGGCTTGCGACGGCGCGCTCGGAGCGGTTGAGTCGATTTGTCGGGCGGGCAAAACCGACGTCGTGTCCGCCTTCGAATGCGCCGGCGACGGTTCGGGACCTTCGCTTTCCGGATCGACATTGCGCTATGGCGCGACGCCTGGCCGCAACGGCTACGCCGCGACGCTGGCGACGATCGGCGGACGCGACTGACCGATTGCAATTCGCATCGGCCGATCCCATTTGTCGGCGATGCGCAATTCGATTCTCATCGCCGCGTTTCTCTTCCTCGCCGCCTGCGCGCGCGGCGGGACGCATGAGGAAGTCGGCGAATTCAAGAACGACCTTGTCGGCAATGAGATCAAGCTCGAGGCGCTGAAAGACCCGAAAGTCGCCGGCGTCACCTGTCACCTCAGCTATTTCGATCGCGCGGTCTGGGACCGTCTCGCCAAGGGCAACTGGTTCGAGAACCCGTCCAACTCCTCGATCGCCTGCCGGCAGACGGGGCCGATCGCGATCGGCGATATCGATCTCGACAAGAGCGGCGAGGAAGTGTTCTCGCAGCAGCAGAGTTTGATTTTCAAACAGCTCGCGGTGCGGCGCATCTACGACGCCTCGAATGACACGCTCATCTATGTCGCCTATTCCAGGAAGCCGATCGAAGGCTCGGCGAAAATGTCGATCTCGACAATCTCGCTCTACGGACAGGATGCGGCGCGCCTCGACGGCGAGTGAGCGGCCGCTCGCTCATATTCGCCCGCTGCGCGAAAACTGAAATCAAAAAACAATTTTTCAGGCGCTTGAAAGAGCGCCGTTGATCTCCACGTCATAGCTTTCGCGATTGCGCTTGCCGCAAGCGCAAGGCTCTTTGACAAGTGAATGAATTCCGCAAGCCGCGGACGATTTGAAGCCCGCTTTCGGCGCAAGTCAGTTTTACGGATATTACGGACAAACCCGCTGCAACCCGCATGTAAGCTGGATTCAAGCCATCGCCGGGTGCGGGGATTATCCGTAAAATGCGGAATATGGCGAGGCCGATCCGCTAGAACCGGTCTTTGCGTTTTCTGACTTCGGCGAAAACGGCGACCGGATCGCCGCCTTCCATGCCGAGCGCTTCTTGCACGCCCAAATCCTTCGCGCGCAGAAACGGGTTTGTCGCCAGTTCGTCGGCGACGACGGACGGCACGGTCGGCTTTCCTTCGGCGCGCAGCGCTTTGATCGCCTCAATCCGGCGCGCCAGTCGTTCGTTTTTCGGATCGACCGTAATGGCGAAGCGCGCGTTCGCCTCGGTGTATTCATGCGCGCAGTAGAGTTTCGTCTCCGGCGGCATGGCGGCGATCTTCAACAGCGACGACCACATTTGGGCGGGCGTTCCCTCGAACAGGCGTCCGCAGCCGAGCGCGAAGATCGTGTCGCCGACAAAGGCCGCGCCGTCATCCCTGAAATGATAGATGATGTGGCCGAGCGTATGGCCGGGCGTTGCGCGCACGGCCGCGGTCGACGCGCCAAGCCGGACAAGATCGCCTTCATCCGCTTTTTCGTCGACGCCGGGTATTCTGTCGGCCTCGCCCTTCGGGCCGACGATCCGACATCCCCAGCGCTCTTTCAGCGCCAGATTGCCGCCCGCATGATCGGGATGCCAGTGCGTATTCAGGATATGGGTGAGCGCCCAGCCCGCATTTTCAAGCGCCGCGTTGATCGCGTCCGGGTCCGGCGTGTCGATGGCGGCGACGGCGCCCGTCTCCTGGTCGCGGATCAGATAGCCGTAATTGTCGGAAAGGCAGGGGAACTGGCGAATGTCGATCGGCATGGGCGAAGTCTACGCGAAGCTTGCGGCTGGTCCAATCTCCGCAGTTGTTTCGCCAAGGCGAACGAGCGAGAAGATGCGGTCCCATGCGCACCGACATTCTTGATCTCCATGATTTCTACGCGAGCCCGCTCGGCGCCGCGGCGCGCGGTTTTATCGCCGCCCGGATCGAGGAAGCCTGGCGCGATCACGCGCGATTGCGAATTGCAGGTTTCGGTCACGCCGAGCCCTATCTTGATTTGTTCGGCGCGGCGGAACGTGCGATCGCCATCGCGCCGGGCGCGCAGGGCGTCATTCACTGGCCGATGGCTGCGAAAAACGCCGCCGCGCTCGCCGGCGAATGGGCCTGGCCGCTCCCCGACGCCTCGATCGACCGGCTGCTTGTGGTGCACGGGCTTGAGGAATCGGACGATCCGAAAAGGCTGATGCGCGAAATCTGGCGCGTTTTGACGGATGACGGGCGCGTCATCTTCGTCGTCGCGCATCGCCGCGGCCTGTGGTCGATGATCGACACGACGCCCTTCGCGCATGGCCGGCCCTATCTGAAGCGACAGCTTGAACGGCTGTTGCAGCGGTCGATGTTCCGGCCGACGGCGTGGTCCGGCGCGCTCTATTTCCCGCCCGTCGGCGCGCGTTTCCTGCTGCGCGCCGCCAACGCCTGGGAGCGCGCGGGCGCGCGTTTGTGGTCCGGCCTTTCCGGCGTCTTGATGGTTGAGGCCGCCAAGGATATGGCGCAACCGGTGGCGCGCGCCGCGCCGGGGCTCATTCGCGCCGAGCGGCCCGCCGTCGCCCGCCCCGCTATGCCGAGAAACGCTGACGCATCATGAACGACAAATTTTCCAGAGCGGCGATCATCGGGATCGGCCTTATCGGCTCCTCGCTGGCGCGCGCCCTGCGAGAGACGAACGCGGCGCGCGAGATCATCGGTTTCGATCTTTCCGAAGATGTGCGCGCGCGCGCCGTCAAATGCGGCGCCGTCGACGCGGCGCCCGCGACCCTGAAAGAGGCGATCGCCGGCGCCGACCTCATCGTCGTCTCGACGCCGGTCGGCGCGATGGCGCAAACGCTGACGGATATCGCGGCGGAGGCGCAAGGCGGCGCGCTTGTCATTGACGTCGGTTCGGTGAAGGGCGCCGTCGTCAAGGCCGCCGCCGCGATATCCGCGCGCGCCCATATCGTACCGTGTCATCCTGTCGCCGGCACGGAGCAGTCCGGTCCCGAAGCCGGCTTCGCCGCGCTCTTCAAAGATCGCTGGTCGATCATCACGCCGCTGCCGCGCGAAGACGACGCCTATGTCGCCGCGGTCAAGCGCGCAGCCGATCTGTGGCGCATGATCGGCGCGCATATCGAGATTATGGATCATGAGCATCATGATCTTGCGCTCGCGATCACCTCGCATCTGCCGCACCTGATCGCCTTCACGCTGGTCGGCGCCGCCGACGATCTTGAAAGCGTCACGGAGGCCGAAATCGTCAAATATTCGGCCGGCGGCTTTCGCGATTTCACGCGCATCGCCGCATCCGATCCCGTCATGTGGCGCGACGTTTTCCTGAACAACAAGGCGGCGATCCTCGAAGTGCTCGGGCGCTTCACAGAAGAGTTGGCGCTCTTGCAGCGCGCGATCCGCTGGGGCGACGCTGAAACGCTGGAAAAAGTCTTCGCGCGCGGTCGCGCGTTAAGGCGCGCGATCGTCGCCGCCGGTCAGGAAAAAGACGTGCCGAATTTCGGCCGCGACGAGAAGGCTTAAGCCGCTTCTTCGTCCATCTTGACCTTGTGACCCCAAAGACGGTGAACATGCCAGAGCACGTCTTCCTTGGTCTTCGGGTCGAGATTTCGCGCCGCATGCACTTCATGGCGAAGCGCGATCATGCGATCGCCTTCAAGGTCGGCTGAAACGACCTGAATGTTCGGCTCATGCATGCCGAGATCATATTGGCGCGCGAGGCGTTCGCGCAGTTTCCGAAAGCCCATTTCGTCGTGGATCGCCTCGACCTCGTAATGCGCTTCCTTCGAATCGTCATGCAACGCGAAGAGGCGGAAATCGCGCATCACTTTCGGCGACAGGAATTGCAGGAGGAAACTCTCGTCGCGATAATTCGCCCAGGCGTCTTTCAGAACCTCGCGCCAGTCGCCCTTGCCCGCGAAGTCCGGAAACCATTCGCGATCTTCATCCGTCGGATCGGTCGAAATGCGCTTGATATCCTCCATCATCGCGAAGCCGAGCGCATAGGGATTGATGCCGGAATAGCGCGGATCGTCGAAATCAGGCTGGAAAACGACGGAGGAATGCGAATGGAGAAACTCCATGATCGAACCTTCATTGATAAGGCCCTTATCGTAGAGCGCATGCATGATGTAATGATGCACGAAAGTCGCGCATCCTTCGTTCATCACCTTCGTTTGCTTTTGCGGATAGAAATATTGCGAGATGTTGCGGACGATGCGGACAAGCTCCCGCTGCCAGGGTTTCAGGACCGGCGATGCTTTCTCGATGAAATAGAGAAGATTTTCTTCCGGCAGCTTGATGTTGCGAACTTCAAGCTGGCGTTCTTCGGCTTCGTCGTCGGGCTCTTCCGTCGTCGGCAAGGTGCGCCAGATATCGTTGAAAGTGCGCTGTTCATGTTCAGCCCTTGCGACGGCGCGGGCGAGCTTGTCGGCCTCTGAAAGGCGCGGCGGGCGGTTGTAGCGGAAGACGCCCTGATCCATCAGCGCGTGCGCGCTGTCGAGAATCTTCTCGACCTCCTCAAACCCGTATTCGTCCTCGCATTTCGAAATATATTTCTTCGCGAAGTCGAGATAGGGAAGAATGCCCTCGGCGTCCGTCCACTGCCTGAAGAGATAATTGTTCTTGAAGAAATGATTGTGTCCGAAGGAGGCGTGCGCCATGACGAGCGCCTGCATCGTCATCGTGTTCTCTTCCATCAGATAGGCGATGCAGGGATCGGAATTGATGACGATCTCATAGGCGAGACCCGTATAGCCCTTCTGATACATCATCTGGTCGCGCGCGAAATGTTTGCCGAACGACCAGTGGCGATACATCAGCGGCATGCCGTGCGAGGAATAGGCGTCGAGCATCTGCTCGGAGGAGATGATCTCGATCTGGTTCGGATAGACGTTTAGCCCGAGATCATTGAGCGCGATCTCTTCGATGGCGTTGTAAGTCGCTTTCAGTCGATCGAACGACCATTCGCTATCGGTGAAGAGGAGGGTGCTCACGCCGCCTCCCGCGCGTTCTTGGCGAACAGCTCTCTGAAGACCGGGAAAATGTCCGACGGCTTGGCGATGCGCGTTTGCGCGAATGTCTTCCATTTCGGCGCGAAGGTGCGATAGGCGCGCCAAAGTTCAGCGCCTGAATCCTTGTCGGAAAAGACTTCAAGTTCGCGTTCGTCGAGAATTTCGATATAGGCGTAATACTGGCTGATCGGCATCACGTCTTCATTGAGCATTTCAACGCAGCGCTTGGCGTCGCCCGATTGCGTATAGCCGTCGGAGGCTTGAGCGACATAGATGTTCCATTCGCCCGCCGGATAACGCTCCTTCTGCACTTCCAGCATTTTTTCAAGCGCGGTTGAAACGACCGTGCCGCCCGACTGGCGCGAATAGAAAAAGGTTTCTTCATCGACCTCTTCGGCGTGATGCGTGTGGCGGATGAAGACGACGTCGACGCGCTCGTAACGGCGTTTCAGGAACAGGTAGAGCAACATGTAAAAGCGCTTGGCGAGGTCTTTCTCGCGCTCGCCCATCGAACCGGAGACGTCCATCAGGCAGAACATGACAGCGGCGGTCGTCGGCACCGGCGTCGGCTCATAGGCGTTGTAGCGAACGTCCAGGGGGTCGATGAACGGCGCCCAGCGGCGGCGCGCCTCCATTTCTTCAAGCTTGATCAACAGCGCTTTCTTTTCGGCGATCTCGCCTTCGCCCGGAAAGGCGATGCGCTCAAGTTCAAAGAGGCGCTCTTTCAACTCGTTGACTTCGCGCGTCGACGGGCGCTTCAGCGCAAGGCGGCGGCCATGCGCGTTCCGCATCGTGCGTATGAGGTTGAGGTTTGTCGGCGATCCGGCGACGGTGATGCCGGCGCGCCGATAGGCGGTCGCTTTCGTTTCTTTCAGCGTCCGCTTGACGAGATTGGGAAGCTCAAGGTCTTCAAAGAAGATGTCGAGAAACTCTTCCTGCGTCAGCGTGAACTGGAACTGGTCTTCGCTCTCGCCGGAATCGGCGGCGTCCTTGCCCTGGCCCTTGCCGCCCTGTTTCGGCGGCTTCTTGATGCGGTCGCCGACGCCGAATTCCTTGTTGCCGGGCGCGACATAATCGCGCTCGCCGCTTTCGGGGTTCAGGCGAAAGCGCGGCTCAGCGGTCGACTTCGAGGGAATGGTGATCTTCTCGCCATTGTCGAGATCTTTCACCGACCGGTCGCGGATCGATTTGTTGACCGCTTCCTTGATCTGCACTTTGGCGCGCCGAAGGAATCGCTGGCGATTGCCGAGCGATTTGCCCTTAGGGTTCTTGCGGCGGTCGATGAAGTGAAAGTGGTTCATTTGGCGCCCTTTGGCCGGGCCCGTCACCCGGCTTTGTTCACGCGCATATACCACTCGACGAGGCGGCGGACCTGACGCGGCGTGTAGCCCCGGTCGGTCATCCGCTCGACGAAGCTTTCATGCTTCTTCTCGGTCTCGCTGTCTTTCTTGGAATCGAAGGAGATGACGGGAAGAAGGTCTTCAACCTGGGAGAACATCCGCTTTTCGATAACGTTGCGAAGCTTCTCATAGGACGTCCAGGCCGGATTCTTGCCGGCGTTCGCGGCGCGCGCCCTGAGCGTGAACTTGACGACCTCGTTGCGGAAGTCTTTCGGGTTCGCGATGCCGGCCGGCTTTTCGATCTTGGAAAGTTCGGCGTCGAGCGTTTGCCGGTCGAGAAGTTGGCCGGTGTCCGGGTCCTTAAAGTCCTGATCCTCGATCCAGGCGTCGGCGTATGCGATGTAGCGATCAAAAAGATTCTGGCCGTATTCCGAATAGCTTTCGAGATAGGCTTTCTGGATCTCCTTGCCGATGAAGTCGGCGTAGCGCTTGGAGAGATCCTCCTTGATGAATTCGAGGTATTTCTTCTCGACCTCATCCGGGTGCTG
>CALAZI010000076.1 GCA_937895955.1 uncultured Alphaproteobacteria bacterium
GGCAGCATGCGCGCAAGGAAGAATTTCCCGGTGACGAGCTTGTTGGCGTAGAACGGATCCTTGTCGCCTTCCTTCTGTTTCGCGATCGCGGCTTTGGCGAGCTGCGCCCAGCCATAAGCGAGACAGAGAAGCCCGAACATGTGGAGATAATCCATCGATCCGGCGCCGGCGTTATCCGGATTGGAAAAGGCGTTCATCATCAGCCATTGCGTCGCCTCGCCGACATCGGCTTTCGCGGCACCGAGACCGTCGAGAAACGGCTTCAATTCCTCAACGCCCTTGTTGTCTTCGATGAACTGGTCGACTTCGGCGAAGAAGGTTTGCAGCGCGCGGCCGCCGTCTTTCGGCAGTTTGCGGCCGACAAGATCGAGCGCCTGAATGCCGTTCGCGCCTTCATAGATCATCGCGATGCGCGCATCGCGCACGAACTGCTCCATGCCCCATTCGCCGATATAGCCGTGACCGCCGAGAACCTGTTGGGCGTTCGTCGCGTGGGCGTAGCCCTTGTCGGTCAGATAGCCCTTCAAAACCGGCGTCATGAGGCCGAGATAATCGTCCGCCTTCTGGCGTTCGGCCGCGTCTTCCGATTTGTGGTGAAGATCGGCGTAGAGCGCCGACCAGTACATCCACGCCCTGCCGCCTTCCAAGGTCGCTTTCTGCTCAAGCAGCATGCGGCGAACGTCGGGGTGAACGATGATCGGATCGGCTGGTTTTTCCGGCGCTTTCGCGCCTGAAAGCGCGCGCCCCTGAAGACGGTCTTTCGCGTAGGCGGCGCCGTTCTGATAGGAGACTTCGGAAATTGCGAGCCCCTGAAGCCCGACGCCGAGGCGCGCTTCGTTCATCATGGTGAACATCGCCTTCAAGCCCTTGTGTTCCTCGCCAAGGAGCCAGCCGGTCGCCTCGTCGTAATTCATGACGCAGGTCGAATTGGCGTGAATGCCCATCTTCTCTTCAATCTTGCCGCAGGAAACGCCGTTGCGCGCGCCAAGCGATCCATCCTCATTGACAAGGAATTTCGGCACGATGAAAAGCGAAATGCCTTTTACGCCCTCGGGCGCGCCCTCAATGCGCGCGAGCACGAGGTGGATGATGTTGTCGGTGAGGTCATGCTCGCCGGCCGAGATGAAAATCTTCTGGCCCGAGATCTTGTACGATCCGTCGCCCTGCGGAACGGCCTTCGAGCGCAAGAGGCCGAGATCGGTGCCGCAATGAGGCTCGGTGAGGTTCATCGTGCCGCCCCATTCGCCCGAGATCATTTTCGGCAGATAGGTTTTTTTCTGTTCGTCCGTGCCGTGCGCGTAGATGGCGTCGGCGGCGCCGCGCGCGAGGCCCGGATACATGCCGAACGCCATATTGGCGGCCGAAACCATTTCATTGAAGGCGACGGCGAGAATATAGGGAAGGCCTTGCCCGCCATAGGCCGGATCGAAGGAAAGCCCCTGCCAGCCGCCTTCGCGGAACTGGTCATACGCCTCCTTGAAGCCTTTCGGCGTCGTCACCGAACCGTCGGCCTTGCGCGTGCAGCCTTCATGATCGCCTGACTGGTTGATCGGGTGGAGGACGTTCGAGGCGAGCTTGCCCCCCTCCTCAAGGATCGCGTCGACGACATCGGGCGTCGCGTCTGCAAAGCCCGGCAGGTTCGAATATTTCGAGATGTCGAGAACATCGTGAAGGATGAACTGCATGTCGCGGAGGGGCGCGTTATAGACGGTCATGGGGCAATCCTCTTTTCCGGCCTTGCGGGCGGGGTTCGCCGCCCGGCGTCAGGCGCGTTCTAGACGCGCCGCAATTGAATGGTCACTCTAATGTTAGAACGCGCCGCCGCTGCGTAAAGGATCGACGGCAGACCCGGCTGTGGAAAGTTTTAACCGGCCGTTAACCATCGCGCGCGTGTTCTGCGCTGTCGGAATCGCCTTTTAACCCTTTGCGCCTGCGGCGAAGCACCTTACCGCTCGGTCACTGGTGCGGCTTGGGCCCTTTGGCGTGAAACGGGAACGCGCGGCCGGCGAAAAGGTTGGGGCAACGGGCCCCCAGACAATTCTGGTGGTGGAACGCCATGAAATCGAACGCCCCCTGGAGCGTTAAGGGAATTGAGCGGGACGCCCGCGAGACCGCCAAGGCGGCGGCTCAGCGCGAGGGCATGACCGTCGGCGAATGGCTGAACCAGATCATCTATACTGCGGGCGATCCGGACGCCCCGCCGACAGAAGGCGACATTGAAGGGCTGAAAGCGCGCGATCTCGCCGCGGCGATCGAGCACCTCTCAAAACGCATTGCGACGGCGGAGCAGAAAAGCGCCGCCGCCGTCGACGGCCTCTCGCGCAGCCTCGGCGGCGCGGTCGAGCGCCTGCAGCGGCTTGAGCGGACGGAAGCGGGCGGCGGCGATCCCGAACTCGCCGACCGGGTTCGCGTGCTTGAGGAAAAAGGGACCGATCGTCAGCGCATCGAGGCGCTGCGCGCGCTTGAGCGCGCCGTCGGCCAGATTGCGGTCCAGTTCTCCAGCGCGGAAAAATCCACCCATTCGCGCCTTGACGCCGCCGAGCGCCAGCTTCAGGCGCTCGCCGAGCGCATCGATTCCGGCGGCGGCGATGAAGCCGTCAGCGCCGTCTCCGTGCGCGAGGCGATCGAGGGCATGGCCGACCGCATCGCGCGCGCTGAAAAGATCGCCGCGGAAGCCTCGAAACTGAAAGCCGAGGCGGGCGAGTCGACGGACGCCGATTTCGTGCACAAGACCGGCCTTCGCCTGCGCATCCTCGGCGACGAGATCAAGCGCGGCGGCGACCAGATCCGCACGCTCGAATCCTCGATCACGCGCCTCACCCAGCAGATCGACGCCGCAGAAAAGCGCAGCGCCGAAGGCGTCCGCAAAGTCGCCGAAACCATCGCCGATCTGCGCGAACAATTCTCCGGCGCCGACGGGACCGATCAGACGTCAACCCGCGCGGAATTCGAGGCTGCGGTCTCCGAAATCACGCAGCGCACGGAAGATCGCATCGAGCACCTGCAGAAATCCTTCGACGATATGGTCCGGCGGCTCGAAACCGCGGGCCGCGATGCGACGCCGACCGCCGATGCGTTCATCGATGAGACTGATGCGGCGGCGGAACCGGAACCGGCGCCGCAGCCGATCGCGCGCAAGATTGAGCAGGCGAAGACAGCGGCGAAGAGCGACATCGACCGGGAGCTTGAGGACGCTTTCGCGGCGCTTGAGCTCGAAGAGCCGATACCGACGCCGGTCGCACGCCCCGCAAGCGAAGAGATCTCGCCGCCCGTCGCCGAGACCGAACCGGAAACGACCGCCGCCGCCGATAAGGACGGCGATTTCGATTTCGACGCCGACGACACCGAGACCGCGGACGTTCTCGCTGAAATTCGCGAGGCGTTCGGCATCGACGAGCCGAGCCTCAAGGCCGCGGCGCCGGTCGAGGATGATGATGACGCCGATATTGAGGAAGCCGACGATGAAGACGTCGTCGAATCGACGACCGACGAATTGCCGCCCGTCATCGCCGACGCGCCGGCCAAAAGCGACGCCGAGGGGCGCGCGGACTATCTGAAAGCCGCGCGTCAGGCTGCGCGCGAAGCCGCAGCGCGCGCGGCGGCTGAAGAAAGCGCCGATGCGAAGCGCAAAAAGCTCTCGCCGCGACAGCGCGCCATCCTCGCGGCGCGCGCCAAACGCCGCAAGGCGCAGACCGAGGCGGAGCAGCGCGAAGAGGGGCTGAAAGCCGCGCCCGCCCCGGCGGCCGAGCCCGTTGAAGAAGATTCATCGGAAAAGGCCGAAGGGAATGACGGATCGCTGAAGGCGCGCATCGCCGCAATCGCCCAGAAAATCAAACTGAAGGCGCCGGCGAAAAAGGAAGATGACGGGCCGAATCTGGACGCTGAAGACGATGAGGCGCCGGCGACGAAAGCCGCCGCCCCGAATATCGCCGCCAGCGCGAGCGCGGCGCTTCAACAGCTCAAGATCAAGCCGACGGGCGGGGTTATCGCCGTCGCCGTCGCTCTCCTGCTTCTCGTCGCCGCGCTCTTTCTGCTGAAAGACATGTTCGTCAAGGATCGCCCTGCGGCGCCGGTCGCTGAAGCGCCGCGCGCGCCGGCGACGGCGGAAATCGCGCGCGCTGACGACAGGCTTGCGCCTGCGTCGATCATCGAGGACGCCGTTCGTCCGCGCGATCTCTACCTTGACAATATTTCGGCGCTGAAGAACGCGACGAATGACGCCGACGCGCGCGCAGCGCTCGCCAAGATCGAACAGGCCGCGACGCTCGGCCACCCGCCGGCGCAATTGCAGATCGGCGAACTCTACAAGCTCGGCCAGCTTTACGATCGCGATCTCGCAGCGGCGCGCATGTGGTTTGAACGCGCCGCAACCGGCGGCAACGTTCTCGCCATGCATCGCCTCGGCGTGATGGCCGCGCGCGGCGAAGGCGGCCCGGTCGATCTCACCGCTTCGATCGCCTGGTTTGAAAAGGCGGCCGGCCTCGGCCTTGTCGACAGCCAGTACAATCTCGGCGCGACGTTCCACCCGACGCCGGACAGCGCCGCGGGCGGCGTCCAGGACCGGGCGAAGGCCTATTTCTGGTATTCGATCGCGGCCAAAAACGGCGACGCGCAGGCGGGCGAAATGGCCGCCGGCATCGCCGCCTCGATGCCGGAGGGGGAAAAGTCGGCGAAAGACGCCGAAGTCGCCGCCTGGGCCTCAAAAACGCCGGACCCCGCCGCAAACGAGCTTGCCCCGGCGAACTAGCGGTCGCCGTCGGCCGTTTCCCGATTGAGCGCGTTCGCCGAAAAAGCGAACGCGCTTTATTCTTTCGCCTTTCGCGGCGTATCCTCCCTCAGGCCGACCGGATAAGTTAAGCCGCCAGCGGGGATCCATGTCGCGCCATCAGGAAGAGTTGACCTCTCTCGGCTTCCTAAGCCTCACGCCCTTTGTGCTCGGCGCCGCGGTTCTCTGGCTGTCGCCTTTCATCATTCCGATGTGGGTCGCGCTCAATGTCCACACGCTCGTTCTGACCTATGGCGGCGTCGTCGCCGCCTACATCGCCGGCGTCGGCGCCGGCGCGGCGCTGAAAAGCCATGCGCCGCAATCTTTCGTTCCGGGCATGATCGCCGCGCTCGCCGCCTGGTTCGCCATTCTTCACGGCGGCTTTTTGACTCTGTCGGCGCCGGCGGTCTGGCGTTACGTCATTCTCATCATCGTGTTCGTCTGGCTGCTGATGCGCGATTTGCGGGCTGTCGACGATCTTCCGTCATGGTACGGAGCATTACGCACGCGCCTCACCTTCTGGGCGGCGATCGCCCTGACGCTCATCATGGCGCGCCTTCTCGCCTGGGGCTATTACTGACGGCTGCGGGCCGAGATTGAACGCGGCGGCCGGCGCGCTAATCTCTCCTTCGCAGACCGATTGGAGCGCGCCATGACTTTCGACGTCAAAATCAGGAACGGGCTTGTTTTCGACGGCGGCGGCGGCGCTCCGATCAACGCCGACATCGGCGTCAAAAACGGCAGGATCGCGGAAATCGGGCGCTGCGCGGAAGACGCCGAGCATCAGGTCGACGCCGAAGGCGCGATCGTGACGCCCGGCTTCATCGACCTTCACACGCATTATGACGGCCAGATATCGTGGGACGAGGAAATGCGCCCCTCGGTCAATTTCGGCGTGACGACCGTTTTGATGGGCAATTGCGGCGTCGGCTTCGCCCCGGTGCGCCCCGCAGATCATGATCGCCTCATCCGCCTGATGGAGGGCGTTGAAGACATCCCGGGGACCGCCCTCCATGAAGGCATCTCCTGGGGCTGGGAATCGTTCGGCGATTATCTCAACAAGATCGACGCGATGCCGCACACGATCGATTTCGCGGCGATGGCCGTGCATGACCCCATTCGCGTTTACGCGATGGGCGAGCGCGCGACGTTTCAGGAAGACGCGACCGAAGACGACATCAAGCTGATGCGGACGCTGGTGAAGGAAGCGCTCGACGCCGGCGCAGCCGGTTTCTCGATCGGCCGCTCCGACGTTCACCGCACCGCCGACGGCGACTGGACGCCGTCATCGG
>CALAZI010000077.1 GCA_937895955.1 uncultured Alphaproteobacteria bacterium
CGCTCGCCCTGCCGTTGATCGGCGCCTTCCAGGCGGAAAACGCGCTCCTCGCCGCAGGGATTGTCATGGCGAGCGGCAAGGCGGCGAAAGACGTTCTGCCGCTGCTTGAAAAACTGCCGGGCGTTCCGGGCCGCATGCAGCATGCGGCTGATGTCGGCGGCGCCGGCGCCTATGTCGACTACGCGCATACGCCGGACGCCGTCGAAACGGCGCTTGCCGCGATCCGCCCGCATGCGCGCGGGCGCGTCATCGCCATTATCGGCGCCGGGGGCGATCGCGACCGCGCCAAGCGGCCGTTGATGGGCGCCGCGGCCTCAAGAGGCGCTGATCATGTCATTGTGACGGACGATAATCCGCGAACGGAAGAACCCGCCGCGATAAGGCGCGAGGTGATGGCGGGGTGTCCGGACGCGCAGGAGATCGGCGATCGCGCCGCCGCCATCGCGACGGGGATCGCGATGCTGGAGGATGGGGATGTCCTTCTCATCGCCGGAAAAGGCCATGAGACTGGACAAATTGTGGGAAAGGAAACGCTGCCTTTTGACGATGTCGCCGTCGCTCGAAAGGCCGCGCGGGAGGCAGGCGGATGAGCGCAGGATTATGGACGGCGTTTGAGGCGGCGGCCGCGACCGGCGGCGCCTTGTGCGCGCGCGGCGGCGATCCGGATCGCTGGGTCGCGGAAGAATGGGCGGCGCACGGCCTGTCGATCGACACGCGCACGCTTGCGCCCGGCGAATTGTTCGTTGCGCTGACTGATGCGCGCGACGGCCATGATTTCGTCGTCAACGCCTTTGAACGCGGCGCGTCGGCGGCGCTTGTCGCCCGGGCGCCGTCAAACGCGCCGGACGGCGCGCCGCTTTTGATCGTTCCGGACACGCTTGAGGGGCTGCGCGATCTTGCGCGCGCCGCGCGGCTCAGGAATTTCGGCAAGCGCGTCGCCGTCACCGGCAGCGTCGGCAAAACGTCGACAAAGGAAATGCTGCGCGCAGCGCTTGGAGCAATAGGGCGCGTGCACGCTTCGGACAAGAGTTTCAACAATCATTGGGGCGTGCCGCTGACGCTTGCGCGCATGCCGATGGACGCCGATTTCGGCGTTTTCGAGATCGGCATGAACCATGCCGGCGAAATCACGCCCCTGACGAAAATCGTCGCGCCGCATGTCGCCGTCATTACGACGATCGGCGATGCGCATATCGAGTTTCTCGGCTCTCGTGAGAACATCGCGCGCGCCAAGGCGGAAATTTTTCTCGGGCTTGAAAAGGGCGGGGCCGCAATCCTGCCGATCGACAATGATCATTTCGGCCTTCTGCGCGATCTCGCATCGAAGGCGGGCGTCGCGCGCATCGTCACGTTCGGCGAGGGAAAAGACGCCGACATTCGCCTTCGCTCCTATCGCGGCGATGCGGCCGGAGCTGAAGTCGAAGCGTCCGTCTTCGGCGAACCGCTCGCCTTTTCGCTCGGCGCGCCGGGACGACATCAGGCGATGAATGCGCTCGCCGTCATCGGGGCCGCGCGCGCGCTTGGCGCTTCCGCCGCCCGCGCTTCGGCCGGACTGAAAGGACTCGCCGCCGCGACGGGACGCGGCGCGCAGTCGAAAGTGCGTCTGCCGGGCGGGGCGGAAGTCACCATCCTGGATGAAAGCTACAACGCCAATCCGACATCGATGAGCGCGGCGCTCGCGCTGCTCGGCCAGTTGAAACCTGATCGCGGCGGCCGCCGGGTCGCCGTGCTCGGGGAAATGCTGGAGCTTGGGCCGGCTGCGGCCGAGCTTCATGCAGGGCTGTTGCGGCCGCTGCTTGCCGCCAAGGTCGACGCGCTCTATGTCGCCGGCGCCCTCATGAGCCATTTATGGGACAAGGCGCCGCCGGCGGTTCGCGCAGAACGCGCCGCCGATGCGCGCGCGCTTGCGCCGGCGATCATCGACGGGCTCAAAGACGGCGACATTATCATGGTCAAAGGATCGAATGCGTCTAAGGTGAGCGAAATAGTCGCCGCCATCAAGGCGGCCGCGTCGGCCTGACGGAAGAAAGAAACAATGCTCTATTATCTGACAAACTTTTCCGACCAGTTCGCGCTCTTCAACGTGTTCCGTTATTTGTCGTTTCGCGCCGGCGGCGCGGTCATGACGGCGCTCATCATCGCGTTCATCGTCGGACCGCGCCTCATTCGCTGGATGCGCCGGAAACAAGGCAAGGGCCAGCCGATCCGCCAGGACGGGCCGCAAAGCCACATCATTGAAAAGGCCGGCACGCCGACCATGGGCGGCGTTCTTATTCTGCTGTCGCTGACGATCTCGGTGCTGTTGTGGGCGCGGCTCGACAATCCCTATGTGTGGATCGTCATGGGCGTGACGCTGACATTCGGCGCGCTCGGCTTTTGGGACGACTATCTCAAGGTCACAAAGCAATCGGCGTCCGGCGTCGTCGGCTCGATCAAGCTGATTGTGCAGTTCGGCGTCGCCATCCTCGCCGGCGTTTTTTGCGTGATGACGCTGGCGAGCGCGCCTGACGCGCCGCCGGGCATTGAAACATCCGTCGCCGTGCCGTTTGTTCCCTTGCAGTTTTTCCGCGAATGGTTCGGCGACGGCGCGACCGGCGTTCCGATCGGCTGGCTGATGGCGCCGTTCGCCGCCTTCGTCATCGTCGGCGCGTCAAACACGGTCAATCTCACCGACGGGCTCGACGGGCTTGCGACCGTGCCGGTGATGATCGCCGCCGGCGCCTACGGCTTCATCGTCTATCTGGTCGGCCGCATCGACTACGCCGGCTATCTCGGCGTTCCCTATGTGCCCGGCGTCGGCGAGCTGGCGATCATTTGCGGCGCGATTATCGGCGCCGGCCTCGGCTTTCTCTGGTATAACGCGCCGCCGGCGGCGATCTTCATGGGCGATACGGGATCGCTGGCGCTCGGCGGCGCCATCGGCGCGATCGCCGTCGCCGCCAAGCACGAAATCGTTCTTGCGATCGTCGGCGGGCTTTTCGTTCTTGAGGGGCTTTCGGTGATGATCCAGATCGCCTCGTTCAAGCTGACCGGCAAGCGCGTCTTCAGAATGGCGCCGATCCACCATCATTTTGAACAGCTTGGCTGGAAGGAATCGACAATCGTTATCCGCTTCTGGATCATCGCGGTCATTCTCGCCCTTATCGGACTTTCAACGCTCAAGCTGCGCTAGGCGCCGTCCCCATGATCATCGTTCCGGGCATAGAAAAGAAAAAGATCGGCGTTTACGGCCTCGGCGTCACCGGCCTCGCCACTTGCGAGGCGCTGACGGCGTCCGGCGCGGAAGTGTATTGCTGGGACGAGAAAGAAGACGCGCGCAAGAAGACGCAGAACACGCGCTACGCCGCCGAACATCCCAAAAGCTGGCCGTGGAATGAGCTGAAATCGCTCTCGCTGAGCCCCGGCGTTCCGCTGACGCACCCGGCGCCGCACCCGATCGTCAAGAAAGCGCATCAAACTGGCGTTGAAGTGATCGGCGACATCGAGTTTTTCGCGCGCGCCGTCAACGCGCTGCCGGAAAAGGAACGTCCCCGCATCGTCGCCGTCACCGGCTCCAACGGCAAGTCGACGACGACGGCGCTCATCGGCCATGTCCTGAAAGAATGCGGCAGAGACGCGGTCATCGGCGCGAATATCGGAAAGCCGGTTCTCCTGTTGCCGCCGCTGGCGGCGCATCGCACCTATGTTCTGGAATTGTCTTCGTTTCAGCTTGACCTTGCAAAGACGCTGCGCGCCAACACGGCCGTGCTGTTGAACCTTTCGCCCGATCACATTGAACGGCATGGGTCGATGGACGGCTACGCGGCGGCGAAAAAACGCATCTTCCTCAATCAGACGGCGGACGATACGCGCGTAATCGGCGTCGACGACCCCTGGTCGCAGACGATTTGCGCCAGACTGATGTCTGAAGGCGGATCGCGCATCACGCCGATCTCGGCGGAGGGCGCGCTCGGTCGCGGCGTTTTCGCGCTCAATGCGCGGCTCTATTTCAGCCTCGGCGACAAATCGGGCGAGGCGGGCGACATTTCCCATATCGGCTCCCTGCGCGGCCGGCATAATTGGCAGAACGCCGCCGCCGCGCTCGCCGCCGCAATCGCCGAGGGCGTTGCGCCGAATATCGCCGTGAACGGCATGGACCGCTTTGTCGGGCTTTCCCATCGCATGGAGGCCGTCGCGAAGAAGGGCGCGGTTCTTTTTGTCAATGATTCAAAAGCGACGAATGCGGACGCGGCCTCGCGCGCGCTCACATCCTATCAGGACATTTTCTGGATCGCCGGCGGCAGACCCAAGGAAGGCGGCGTCGCCAGCCTTCGGGGACTGATGGACAAAGTGCGCGGCGTCTATCTCATCGGCGAGGCGGCGCATGATTTCGAAACGCAACTCGCCGGCGCCGTTCCCTGCTTTCAGTGCGGCGACTTGCCGACAGCGGTTGCGCGCGCGGCGCGCGACGCTGCGGCGAGCGGCGCGCCGGCCCCGGTCGTTCTCCTCTCGCCGGCCTGCGCGTCCTATGACCAGTTCCGCAGTTTTGAAGAGCGCGGCGACGTTTTTCGCAAACTCGCCAATCAGGTTGAAAGCGTAAACGGAGAAGCGGCGTGAAAACGATCAGCCGGCTTGACGACTCGCCTCTTGCGCGCTGGTGGTGGTCGGTCGATCACGCTTTGCTGGCGATTCTCGCCGCGCTTATCACGATCGGCGTCATCCTCGCCTTCGCCGCCGGGCCCGGCGCCGCCGCGCGCCTCGATATTGAGGACAGTTTTCATTTCCCGCTCCGCCAAATGCTGTTTCTCGCGCCGGCGACAATGGTTGTTCTCGGCGTTTCCATGCTGACGCCCTTGCAGGCGCGCCGTCTCGGATCGATCCTGTTCGTTGCGGCTTTCGTCCTTCTATTCGCCGCCATACTCTTTGCGCCGGAAATCAACGGCGCCCGCCGCTGGATACCTCTCGGGGCTTTTTCCTTTCAGCCGTCGGAGCTTTTGAAACCTGGTTTTGTCATCGTCTCGGCCTGGATGCTCGCCGAAGGCGCGCGCAATCCGCGTTTTCCCGGCGCGGCGATCGCAACCGCGCTTTATGTCTTTTGCGCCGGCATGCTGGTCATTCAGCCTGACTACGGTCAGGCCGCTCTGTTGACGGCTGTCTGGATGGCGATGTTTTTCGTTTCCGGCGGCGCGATCGTGTGGATCGCGGCTTTGGCGGGTTTCGCCGTCGTCGGCCTCGCTGCGGGCTATTTCTTTTCGCCGCACCTCGCCAAGCGCATTGACGGATTTCTCAATCCCGCCGCCGGCGACAATTATCAGGTCGACAAGGCGCTTGAAGCGATTGCGAATGGCGGCATCGGTCCGCGCGCGCCTGACGCGGCGGCGGTCAAATTTTCGCTGCCGGACGCGCATACCGATTTTATTTTCGCCGTCGCGGCGGAAGAGCTCGGCCTTTTCGTTTGCCTTGCGATCCTCGGCCTCTTCGCCGCCTTCGTCGTCAGGAGCTTCATGCGCGCGGGACATTTGCGCAGCATATTCGCGCAATGCGCCGTGTGCGGCCTTGCGGCGCTTATCGGCTTGCAAAGCTTCATCAATATCGGCGTCAATCTGCGCGCGCTGCCGGCGAAAGGCATGACGTTACCCTTCATTTCCTATGGCGGTTCATCGCTGATCGCCGCCGCGCTGACAGTCGGGCTTATTCTCGCCCTGACGCGCCGTCAGTCGCAGGCGACGCGACGCAAGGACGTGATGCCTTGAGCGATGAAAACGTCAGACTGATTGCGCTGGCGGCGGGCGGCACGGGCGGCCATCTTTTCCCGGCCGAAGCGCTGGCGCAGGAATTAAAGCGGCGCGGTTGGCGCATCATGCTCGTCACCGATGCGCGCGGCGCGCGTTACGCTTCCGCCTTTCCCGCCGATGAACGATTGATGATTTCGGCCGCAAGTCCGTCAATCGGCGGACCGGTCGCCAAAGGCGCAGCGGCGTTGGCGCTCGCCGGCGGCCTCGCCAAAGTCATCGGCGTTTTCCGAAAACGCAAGGTCGCCGCCGTGGTCGGATTTGGCGGCTATCCCTCTTTTCCGGCGACGATGGCGGCGCGATTGCTCGGCGTCCCTTACGGCGTGCATGAGCAAAACGGCGTTCTCGGGCGCGCCAACCGTCTTGTCGTCAAGGGCGCCGCATTTTTGGCGCATGGCTTTTCCGTCATCGACAAGGCGCCGCCGCGTATGCGCGGCGACTTGATCGAAGTCGGCAATCCGGTGCGCGACGCCGTCGGGCTCGCCGCGAAAACCGCCTATCGCGCGCCGGCGCCGGGTGAAAAAACCAATCTTCTCATTTTCGGCGGCAGTCAGGGCGCGTCCCTGTTCTCTGCCGTCGCGCCTGAGGCTGTCGCCGAACTGCCTGAAGCCGTGCGGGCGAAGCTGCGCGTCGTTCAGCAGGTGCGCGATCCAGAGATTCCGGCCGTCAGAAAGATATACGATGCAATGGGCGTCGAGTGCGAGCTTGCGCCTTTCTTCAGCGATCTTCCGGCCCGCATCGCCAAGGCGCATCTTGTCATCGCGCGCGCCGGCGCTTCGACCGTGACGGAATTGGCGGTTATCGGCCGGCCCTCAATTCTCGTCCCGCTGGCGATCGCCATGGATGATCATCAGACGGGCAATGCGCGCGCGCTCACCGATGCGGGCGGCGCGGTGCGCATCGCGGAACCCGACTTCGCGCCGGACGCGCTCGCCTCGCGCCTCCATGATTTATTGACGGACGGCGATCTCCTCCGCCATATGGCGGACGCCGCCAAGGGGCGCGTCAAGCTTGATGCGGCGTCCGCGCTCGCCGATCTCGTTGAAAAAATCGCCGCCCGGAAAGTTGAAGCCGCCGCATGAGCGAAGCGAAAAACATCAAGGTCAGATTGCCGTTCGGCGTCGGCGTCGCGCATTTCGTCGGCATCGGCGGCATCGGCATGTCGGGCATCGCCGAAGTCATGAAAAATCTCGGTTACGAGGTGCGCGGCTCAGATGTCGCCGAAAGCCCGAATGTCCAGCGATTGCGCGACAAGGGCATTCCGATCGTCATCGGTCATCACGCCAAAAACGTCGAAGGCGCCGGCGCCGTCATCGTCTCAACGGCGATCCGGCGCGACAATCCGGAAATTCTGGCGGCGCGCGCGCGGCACATTCCTGTCGTCCGCCGCGCCGACATGCTCGCCGAATTGATGCGTCTTAAGTGGACGATTTCCGTCGCCGGCACGCATGGCAAGACGACGACGACGACGATGATCGCCGCGCTGCTGGACGAGGCGGAGCTTGATCCGACTGTCATCAACGGCGGCGTCATCAACGCCTACGGCACCAATGCGCGCATCGGCGAGGGCGACTGGATGGTCGTCGAGGCCGATGAATCGGACGGCTCCTTTCTGCGTCTGCCGACGACGGTCGCCGTCGTCACCAATATCGATCCGGAACATCTCGAACATTGGAGCGGCTTTGACGCGCTGAAAAAAGGCTTCGACCAGTTCATCGAGAACACGCCGTTTTACGGCTACGGGATCGTCTGTCTCGATCATCCCGAAGTGCAGGCGCTTGTCGGGCGCGTCACCGATCGCCGGCTCATCACCTACGGAACCAATCCGCAGGCGGATGTCCGCGCGGAAAACATCTCATTCGAAGGCGGCGGTTCGAAATTCGATATTCTGTTCAGAAGCCGCAACAAGCCGGACAGCCGCATCGACGGCCTCAAACTGCCGATGCCGGGCGTCCATAACGTATTGAACGCCACTGCCGCGGCGATTGTCGCGCGGAAAGTCGGCGCAAGCGATGAATCCATTCGCGCCGGGCTCGCCAAATTCGCCGGCGTCAAGCGACGCTTCACCAAGGTCGGCGAATGGAAGGGCGTGACGATTATCGACGATTACGGCCATCACCCTGTCGAAATCGCGGCGGTCCTGCGCGCCGCGCGCAACGTCACGCGCGGCAAGATCATCGCCGTCGTGCAGCCGCATCGCTATACGCGCCTCTCGCATTTGATGGATCAATTCTGCTCCTGCCTTAATGAAGCGGACGTCGCGTTCGTGACCGACGTCTACGCGGCCGGAGAGGCGCCGATCGACGGCGTCAATCGCGACGCCTTCGTCTCCGGCGCGGCGGCGCAGGGCCATCGCGACGTGCGCGCTCTTTCGTCATTTGACGATTTGCCGAAACAGATCGCGGCGATCGCCGAGAAGGGCGATTATGTCGTTCTGCTCGGAGCCGGCGACATTACGAAATACGCGGCCGCGCTTGAGGCCGAACTGAAGAAGTTGGAGGCGTGAGTGCGACAGTCAAAGCATCCGACCTGCCGCCCGTGCGCGGGCGCTATGTCGAGCGCGCGGACATGTCGGCGATCACCTGGTTTCGCGTCGGCGGTCCGGCGGACGTTTTATTCGCGCCGGAGGATGAAGACGATCTCGCTGACTTCCTGAAAAAGACGCCGAAGAATATTCCCGTCTATCCGGTCGGCGTCGGCTCCAACCTTCTGGTGCGCGACGGCGGCATCCGCGGCGTGGTCATCCGGCTAGGCGCGCCCTTTGCGAAAATTTCGATCGACGGAACGCGCGTCAGCGCCGGCGCCGCCGCGCTTGATGCGCAGGTCTCGCGGCAAGCGGCGAGGGCCGGCGTCGCCGGCCTCGAATTCTATCGCGGCGTGCCGGGAACGATCGGCGGCGCGCTCGCCATGAACGCCGGCGCCTATGAGCAGGAAACGAAAGACATTCTGCTTGAAGCCGTCGCTTTCGATCGCGACGGAGCGCGCCGCGTCTTGAAAAACGCCGATATGAATTTCGCGTATCGCCATTGCGGAGCGGGCGAGGGGCTCATCTTCACCGAAGCGCTTTTTGAAGGCCGCAAGGACGATCCCGCCGCCATCGAAGCGCGCATGAAGGCGATCATGGAGCGGCGGGAAAAATCCCAGCCGATCCGCGAAAAGACCGGCGGGTCGACTTTCGCCAATCCCGATTCCTCAAAATCCGGCGGCCGCAAAGCCTGGCAGCTGATCGACGAAATCGGCGGGCGCGGGCGCGTCGTCGGCGACGCGCAGGTCTCCGAGCAGCATTGCAATTTCATGATCAATCGCGGCAAGGCGACGGCGGGCGACCTTGAATCACTGGTCGAAGGGCTTCGTAAAGAAGTTCTTAACAAGACCGGCGTTGAGTTGCGCTGGGAAATCAGGCGGATCGGAGAGCCGGCGTGAAGTTCAGGCGCGTTGCAGTTCTTAAAGGCGGTTGGTCGCCGGAGCGCGAAGTGTCGCTCAATTCAGGCGCGGCCTGCGCGAGAGCGCTGCGGACCGCCGGCTATGACGTCGTTGAAATAGACGCGACGCGCGAGCTCGCCGCGCAATTGAAAGCGGCCAAGCCCGACGCGGTGTTCAATGCCTTGCACGGCGAATGGGGCGAAGACGGCTGCGTTCAGGGGCTCCTCGAAATACTCGGGCTTCCCTACACGCATTCGGGCGTGCTCGCCTCGTCATTGGCGATGGACAAGCAGAGAACAAAGCTCGTTCTTGAAGATGCGGGCGTTCCCTCGCCGACGGGCAAGGTCATGTCGCGCTTCGACGCGGCTGGCGGCCATGCGATGGAGCCGCCTTACGTCATCAAGCCGAACGCGCAGGGCTCCTCGGTCGGCGTCTACATCATTCGCAAGGGCGACAACCGCCCGCCGTCGGAATTGACGAGCGATAAATGGGCGCTCGGCGACGAGGTGCTGGTTGAGAAATTCATCGCCGGCCGCGAGCTGACGGTGGCCGTCATGGGCGACCGAGCGCTTTGCGTCACCGAAATCACGACAAACCTCGCCTTCTACGATTATGAGGCGAAATATGCGCCCGGCGGGTCGAAGCACGTTTTGCCGGCGCAGATCCCGGATGAGATCGCCGCCTTGTGCATGGAGCGCGCGCTGAAAGCGCATCAGGCGCTTGGCTGTCGCGGGGTTTCCCGCTCCGACTTCAGATATGACGAGAGCCTGAAGGGCGAACAGGTTTTCTTCCTTGAGGTGAACACCCAGCCGGGCATGACCGGAACGTCGCTTGTGCCGGAACAGGCCCAGCATCTTGGAATCTCGTTTCCTGAGCTTTGCCAATGGATAGCGGAGGACGCCTCATGCCGGCGGTGAAGAAGGGAAAACGCGCGCAAAAGAAGAAAACGCCGTCTCTGGTCGAGCGGGTGGCGGCGCTGTTCGAGCGTTATACGATCGCCGGCGCGGCCGGTTCGGTCGTCATTCTCCTTCTGGCCGGCGTCGTCCTCTGGGCCGGCGGCTATTTCGCAATGGCGGGAAGCAGCGTCGATCGCGCCATGCAGCGCGCCGCGGTCGGCGCCGGGCTTGAGGTGCGTCAGGTGCTGCTGCGCGGCGCTCATCAGACGGCGCATCAGGAAGTTCTGGATGCGCTCGGTCCCGTCATCGGGGAATCAATCCTGCGCCTCTCGCTTGATGAAGCGCGCGCGCGCGTCGAGCAGATCGGCTGGGTGCGCTCGGCGGCCGTCACGCGCTTGCTGCCGGACACCGTCTCGATCGCCATTCGCGAACGCGAGCCCGCCGCCGTCTGGCAGATGAACGGCCAGCTTCATCTCATTGACGACAGCGGCGCGATGATTCGCGAAGTCGGCGCGTATGAATATTCGAACCTGCCGCTGATCGTCGGCTCGGGCGCGCCGGAGGCCGCCGCCGGCATTCTTCAGGCGCTCGGCGCGCGCCCGGCGCTTCAAAAGCGCGTCTATGCGCTCGTGCGCGTCGGCGGCCGGCGCTGGGACATGCGTCTTAGAAACGAGATCAAGGTGAAGTTGCCGGAAGAGAATTACGAGCGCGCGGTCGACGATCTCGCGCTTCTTCATTCGGCGCAGGCGACGCTTGACCAGCCTCTCGAATATATCGATCTTCGCGATCCTGAGCGCATGGTGGTCCGCAAGCGCGGCGAAGCGGACGCGACAGCGAATTGAACTTGATCGATCGGCGGCGGACAATCGCCTTGTCCGCTCACGGAGCGGCTGTCCAAGTCGGCGTAAAAGGGCGGTGAGATCAGACATGACCAAGCGCATGAAGCCAGTCCGGGAACGCGGTCTTGTGGCGGCCATCGATCTCGGCGGCTCGAAAGCCGCGTGCGTCATTGCGCAATTGACGCCTGTGCCGGGCGGCGGCTTTGAGGCGGATGTCATCGGCGTCGGACAGCATGGCGGCGTCTGTCGCGACAAGCGCCCCGATGTCGAGGCGTCGCTGCGCGCCGCTGTCGAAGCCGCTGAAAGAATGGCGGGCGAACGCATCAGGCGGGTTTGCGTCGCCGCCGCCGGCAGGTCGATCGGCTGCCGGCGCATCGCCGTCGATCTGGATATTTCGGGCGGCGTCGTCACCGGCGATGACGTTGAGGACTGTCTCGAACAGGGCGCCGAAGCCGCCGCGCCGCAGGGCTCGACGCCGCTTCACGCCTTCAAAATCCGCTTCACCGTCGACGGCGAACAGGCCGACGATCCGGTCGGGCTGGCCGGCGGCGTTCTCGCCGCGGAGATGCTCGGCGTCAGCGTTCGGGACTCCTACGCGGAAAATGTCGAATCCCTGCTTGAGCGTTGCGGGCTCGAACTTGAGATGCTTATCGCCGCGCCCTGCGCCGCGGCGGAAACGGTCCTTATTGAAGACGAGAGAGAGCTTGGCGTCGTCCTGATCGATATCGGCGCACGCTCGACCGATTTCGCCCTCTATGAACGCGGCGCGCTCATCGCCTGCGGCGGGGTTCCGGTCGGCGGCGATCACGTGACGCGCGACATCGCGCAGATTTTCGGCTCCCCGATCGCGCGCGCCGAGCGCATCAAAACGCTCTACGGCTCGGCCCTTTCCGGCGCAGGCGACGAGCATCGGCTGATCGACTTTCCGCAGCTTGGCGACGAAAGCGAAGTGGCGCGCCACTCCCGCGCCGAACTTGTCCAGGTGATCGCGCCGCGCTTTGAGGAAATCCTCGAATTGACGCTCAACGCGCTGCCGCAGTCCGGTTCGGCCCGCCGGGCCATACGCCGCGCGGTGCTGACCGGCGGCGGCAGCCTGCTTGTCGGCGCGCGCGAAACGGCCGAAAAAGTGATCGGCGTCAAAACCCGGCTCGGCCGGCCGGTCGCGCTTTCCGGCGCGCCGGAGATGGCGACGGCCCCGCAGTTTTCCGTCGCTGTCGGCGCCTTGCAGATGGCGGCGCGCGAACGATCGGAATTGAAGAGCCGCAGCGCGCGCGGACGCGCCTCGGAATATCCGCGCGCGGCGAGCGGCGCGATCGGCCAGATCGGCGCCTGGATTCGCGCGAACTTCTAAGCCGACCCCTCCTTAAACCGACTGCTCTTCCTCGCGATTGAAATCGCGCAAGGAAGCATTTTTCGGGTGACAGCGTGCGCGAACACGCTGAAGAAATTTCATTAGTCCTTTCAATGGTCGGGACCGGGTGGACATTGGCGTCGCAATCGCTGCGTTAACCATTTGGTAACGGTTCTAAAGGATTCTTTAACATCACCTTAACCATGCGGGCGGAGCCGTTCGATGCCAATAAATCTCAGCGTGCCGGAATTGACTGAATTGAAGCCGCGGATCTCCGTGATCGGCGTCGGCGGCGCGGGCGGCAACGCCGTCAACAACATGGTCGATAGCGGGCTTGAGGGCGTCGATTTCATCGTCGCGAACACCGACGCGCAGGCGCTCGGACAATCGAAAGCCGAACGCCGCATTCAGCTCGGCGCGCATACGACGCAAGGGTTGGGCGCCGGCTCGCTCCCCGAAGTCGGGCGCGCCGCGGCCGAAGAAACGCTTGACGAAATCCTTGAGCAAATCGGCAACGCGCACATGCTGTTCGTGACCGCCGGCATGGGCGGCGGCACCGGCACCGGCGCCGCGCCGGTGATCGCGAAAGCGGCGAAAGAACGCGACATCCTGACCGTCGGCGTCATCACCAAGCCGTTCCATTTTGAAGGCGCGCGACGGATGAAGATCGCGCTCGCCGGCATCGAGGCGCTGCAGCAGCATGTCGACACGCTGCTGATCATTCCGAACCAGAACCTTTTTTCGATCGCCAACGAGCGCACGACCTTCGCCGAAGCCTTCGCGCTCGCCGACCAGGTTCTTCATTCCGGCGTTCGCGGCATTACCGATCTGATGGTCATGCCGGGCCTTATCAATCTCGACTTCAACGATGTCCGAACCGTCATGCGCGAAATGGGCAAGGCGATGATGGGCACGGGCGAAGCCTCCGGCGACAAGCGCGCGATCGAGGCGGCGGAAGCGGCGATCTCGAATCCGCTGCTCGACGAAGTGTCGATGAAGGGCGCGAAAGGCGTGCTCATCAACATCACCGGCTCGATGGACATGAAGCTCTTTGAAGTCGATGAAGCGGCGAACCGCATTCGCGCCGAGGTTGATCCGGACGCGAATATCATTGTCGGTTCGACCTTCAATCAGGAGCTTGAAGGGCGCGTCCGCGTGTCGGTTGTCGCCACCGGCATCGAGGCGATGCCGCGCGACGTTCACGGCTACCAGCAAAAAACGATGTCCGTCGCCGTATCGAAGCCGTGGCGCGAGCCGACGCAGCAAGCGGAACCGGCGCCGGCGCGTGCGCCGGAACCAGCGCCCGCGCGCATCGCCATGCCGCCGGTCCAGCACGCCGTTCAGCCGCAACTTGACGTTTCGCTTTCGGCGCAGCGTTCGGCAGGTCACCCGCTCGCCATGCAAGGTCAGGCCAATCCCGTCGGCGATGTGCATGAGCGGATCCGCCGCATGCTGACGGAAGGCGCTGTCGACGTTTCAAGCGCGCCGCGCATGCCTGCGGCGAAACCGGTTCAGCCTCAGCCCGAAACGGCGCCGGCGCGTGGTCGCCATCGCAATCCGTTCCGCGAGGCGGCGGAAGAGCTCCAGCGCGCCTCAGCCGGCGCGCTTGATTTGATCAAATCGCTTGCGCCGGCGCCGGAAGAGGGGCCGGCGGCTGCGCCGCGCGTTGAGGAACAGCCGGTTCGTCCTGCGCGCACGGCGCATGGCGACCTTTTCGATGACGAGGATGACGGCGAACTGGAAATCCCGTCATTTCTGCGCAAGAAAAAGGTCAGCTAGACCGGAACTGGCCGGCAATCTTAAGAGCGCCGCCCCTTGGGGCGGCGCTTTTTATTGAGGCGGCGGTTTTATTGGGGCGTCCGGCGGCAATATGCGGCAATAATGCTTTAGTTGCGCCAGCCTCGCCGTCGCCGCATGGTCGCCGCCATGGAGCCTCGCGTCCGAGAAATGCAAACCGGCCGACAAACGACCCTCGCAGGCGAGACGACGCTTTCGGGCGTCGCCTTGCATGGCGGAAAGGCCTCGATCGTTCGTTTGCTGCCCGCATCGGCGGATATGGGCATTGTCTTTCGCGTTGCGGAAGGATCGCAATCAATTCCTGCGCATGTTTCGTCCGTCGTCGACACGCAATTATGCACGCGCCTCGGCGTCGGCGCCCAATCAATCGGCACCGTTGAGCATCTTCTTGCGGCGGCGACGATTGTCGGCGTTGATAACATGTCGGTTGAGGTGAATGGCGATGAGCTGCCCATTCTCGACGGCAGCGCCTCAGCCTATGTGGCGGCGCTGCGCGCCGCCGGCGTTTGCGAACATGACGCGCCGCGGCGCGCCATCCGAATTTTGAAGCGCGTCGAACTGACGGACGGCGCGCGCTCGATTATCGCCGAGCCCTATCAAGGACGGCTGATCGACATATCGATCGACTATCCGGACGCGGCGATCGGCGCCCAAAGGCTGACGCTTGATCTTGACGATCCGGCGATGCTTGAGCGCCTCGCCGGCGCGCGCACTTTTTGCCGGCTCGCCGATGTCGAGGCGATGCGCCGGGCCGGGCTCAGTCTCGGCGGTTCGCTCGATAACGCCGTCGTCGTCGACGGCGACAGGATCCTCAACAAGGACGGTTTGCGCGATCCGCTGGAATTCGCGCTCCATAAGGCGCTCGATCTTGTCGGCGATCTTCGCCTCGCCGGCGCGCCGATTATCGGCCGCATCATCGCCGTCAGGCCGGGCCATGATCTCAATGCGCGCTTTGTGCGACGCCTTCTCGACCAGGCGGGAGCCTTGGAGGGACGTCTCGTCGAACCGCCGGCGGCGGCGACCGCGTTTTAGGGACGATAGAAAATCGGACCGCCGATCAACGATTTGCCGCGCAAAGCTCCCCCGCCGACTGATTTCCCGGCGCTACAGCTTTTCCCTTGCGTCGAAACTTCGTAGAGGAAGCCCTCGCGGCCTTTTCCGGACGCGATCGGCGAACTAGGTTGGGCGCGTTCCCGCGTCCGCCAAAACCAAGGATATCGCGTTTCCCATGAAATCCCGTGTCTGCGTTCTTCTGCTGGCGGTCGCCGCCGCCGTCGCTCTTGGGGCCTGTTCTTCTTCGTCGAAGAAGAAGGAAAAATTCGCCTATGTCGAAAAGCCGGTCGAGACGCTTTATCTCGATGCGTCGCGGGCGATGGAGCGCAAGCGCTATGACGACGCTGTTGCGCTGTTCGCAGAGGTCGAGCGCCAGCACCCGTATTCGGCCTGGGCGCGCCGCGCGATCCTGATGAAGGCGTTCGCGCAATATCAGACGAATGATTATGAGGACGCCGTCACAACCCTCGATCAGTTCATCGCGCTGCATCCCGGCAACAAGGACGCGCCCTACGCCTATTATCTGAAGGCGATGTGCTTTTACGAGCGCATTCGCGATGTCGGCCGCGATCAGGATTTCACGAATAACGCCGTGTTGGCGCTTAACGATGTCGTGCGCCGCTACCCCGAAACGGAATATGCGCGCGATGCGCGTCTGAAGCTCGATCTCACATTCGATCATCTCGCCGGCAAGGAGATGTATATCGGCCGTTATTACCTGAAATACGGCAAGCACATCGCAGCCGCGAACCGCTTCAAGCGGGTCGTCGCCGACTATCAAACGACGAACCATGCGGCGGAGGCGCTGTACAGGCTCGTTGAGACCTACCTGCGGCTCGGCGTCGTCGAGGAGTCGCGCGCCGCGGCCGCCGTGCTCGGCGCCAATTACCCCGGTTCCTACTGGTATGAAGAAGCCTACGATCTGATGCGGAAGAACGGCCTCCTTGAGCCCGGCTCGAAGCCGAAGCGTTCGGCGAAGGAAATCCGTAAGCTCGAAGAAAAAGAGCGCAAGAACAAAGATAAGCTTCTCAAGGACGCCGACCGTCCGACGATAGAGCCGCCCTCAGACGATCCGTTCGACGATGCGATTGATACGCCGACTGAAGAGCAATAACCGGCATTCGGAGCGCCGCGCGCAGAGACGATGCTGACCGCGCTGCACATTCAGGATTTCGTGCTGATTGATCAGCTCTCGCTGCCGCTCAGCGAAGGATTGATCGCGCTGACAGGCGAAACCGGCGCCGGAAAATCAATCCTGCTTGAGGCGCTGGGGCTTGCCGCCGGCGCTCGCACGGCGCGCGGCGCCGTCCGGCGCGGCGCGGAGAAAGGCGTCGTCACGGCCGCGTTTGAACCGAACGCCGCGCATCCCGTCTGGCGCGCGCTTGAAGAAAACGGCGTCGCGGCCGACGACGATCAGGTCATTCTAAGACGGGTCCAGACAGCCGACGGCAAAAGCCGCGCCTTCATCAACGACCAGCCGGTGTCGATCGCGCTCCTGAAAACGATCGGCGAATCGCTCATCGAAATCCACGGCCAGCATGACGGCGTCAGCTTTCTTTCAGCCGCGACGCATCGCGCGCTTCTCGATGAGTTCGGCGGGCTGCAGAAGGATGCGGCCGGCGTTGAGCGCGCCTTCGCCGAATGGCGCAAAGCGGAAGCGGCGCTCGACGAGCGCAACAGGCTGCGCGATCAGGCGTTGCGCGAGGCGGACTATCTTCGCCATGTCGTTATGGAACTGTCCGATCTCGATCCGCAAACCGGCGAAGAGGAAGCGCTCGCGTTGAAACGCGCCGAGATGATGGCGGCGCAAAAGGTGACTGAGGATCTGGCGGCCGCTGCGGCGGCGATGTCGGAAGACGGTCTTGAAGGAAAATTGTCGGCGTCAGCGCATCGACTGACGCGCGCCGCGGCGCATTTTCAAAGCGACCCCAATCCGCTCGCCGAGGCGATCGAGCGCATCGACCGGGCGCTTGCGGAGCTTCTCGATGCGCGGGCCGCCGTCGAGGGCGCGTTCGATCGTTTGGGCCTCGACGAAAGCGAGCTTGAAAGAACGGAAGAGCGTCTTTTCGCCCTTCGCGCCGCCGCCCGCAAACACGGCGTTGCGCCGGACGCCTTGCCGGAATTTTTTCAGAAAGCGTCGCAAGCGCTCGCGAGCCTTGATGAAAACGCCGCGCAGTACGGCGCGCTGGAAAAAAACGTCAGCGAAATGCGCGCCATCTACTTCGCCGCTGCGCGGAAATTGTCAGCGGCGCGCGGCAAGTCGGCGAAAAAACTCGATGCGGCGGTCGCCCGCGAGCTTGCGCCGCTAAAACTCGGCAAGGCGGTTTTTGCGACGTCGATTGCGAGCGATGAGACAAAGCCCGGCGCAGCCGGCGTTGACGCTGTCGAATTCATGGTGGCGACCAACCCCGGCGCGCCGATGGGGCCGTTGAAGACAATCGCCTCGGGCGGGGAATTGTCGCGCTTTGTTCTCGCCATGAAGGCGGCGCTTGCTGCGAAAGAAAACCGCACCGTGATTATCTTCGATGAAGTTGACGCCGGCGTCGGCGGCGCCGTCGCGGACGCCGTCGGCGAGCGGTTGGCGCGGCTCGCCATGGACGCGCAGGTGCTCGTCGTCACCCACTCGCCGCAAGTCGCCGCGCGCGCGGCGACGCATTGGCGGGTCGAAAAGGAACAGACGAAATCGGAAACGACGACGCGCGTCGCCGTGCTCGATGAGGCTGCGCGCGTTGAAGAGATTGCGCGAATGCTGTCAGGCGCGATCGTCACTGACGAAGCGCGGGCGGCGGCGCGTCGCCTGCTCGGCGCGCCGGAGCCGCCTAACCGCATGAAGAAGAAACGCGCATGACGAAAGATCTGAGGCGCGCTGAGGATTATGCGCGCTCGCTCGGCCTTTCGGTTCCGATCATGCTGGCGCCGATGGCGGGCGTCCCGGCGCCGTCCTTGTCGATCGAAGTCGCAAAAGCCGGCGGCATGGGCGCATGCGGCGTTCTTTTCATGCGGGCCGATGAAATCGCCGACTGGGTCGCAACCTGTCGCGCCGCCGGCGCGGACGCGCTGCAGCTTAATACTTGGACGCCGCAGCCGGCGCCGCCGCGCGACGCCGCGCAGGAAAAAGCGATCCGCGATTATCTTTCGCAATGGGGTCCGGAAGTCGCAGCGGATGCGGGCGATTCAACGCCGCCCGATTTTTCGGCGCAGTGCGAAGCGATGCTTGCGGCGCGGCCGACGGCGATATCCTCGATCATGGGGCTCTTTCCGGCGGACTATGTCGCGCGCCTGAAAGCGGCGGGGATCAAATGGTTCGCAACGGCGACGACGGTCGCGGAAGCGAAAGCTGCGGCGAGCGCCGGCGCCGACGCTGTCATCGCGCAGGGCTCGGAAGCCGGCGGCCATCGCGGCGCGTTCGATGCGCGTTACGCCGACGAGACGATGATCGGCTTATTCGCGCTTCTGCCCGCCATTGTCGACGCCGTCGATATTCCCGTCATCGCCGCGGGCGGCGTTGCGGACGCACGCGGCGTTGCGGCGGCTCTGGCGCTTGGCGCTTCGGCGACGATGATCGGCACCGCCTTTCTTCGTTGTCCCGAAGCGGCGCTTCAGAGCGGTTGGGCGGATGCGCTGGCGCGCGCGCAGCCGGAAGATACGATCGTCACGCGCGCCTTTTCCGGACGGCCCGGCCGATCGCTTGCAACCGAATACGCGCGGGCCGCAGCGTCGGCCGACGCGCCTTTCCCGGCGCCGTATCCCGTGCAGCGCGGCCTGACGGCGGCGATGCGCGCTGCGGCGGCCAAGACGAATGACGTTTCAAGGATGCAGGCCTGGGCCGGGCAGGCGGCGCGTCTCGCGCCGGCGCGTCCGGCGGCGGCGGTCGTCGAAACTCTGTGGCGCGGCGCGCAGGATATTCTCAAATGATCGCGGCGCCTGCTGATTCGCGCGCATCCTTAAGCGCCGCCGCAATGGCGCGCGGCGAACGTTTCCGATAAACCGCCTTCTCATGGCGAAGAAGACCGATCTCTCTGCGAAACCCGTAAAAGCGCTGACGGCGGAAGAAGCCGCCGTCGAACTTGAGCGCCTTGCGGCGCTGATCGCGTCCGCGGATGAGGCCTATTACCGCGAAGACCGTCCGGCGATGACGGATGCGGAATATGACGCGCTCCGCCGCCGCAATGCGCTCATCGAACGCGACTTCCCGAAATTGAAGCGCGCCGATTCGCCGTCAGCGCGCGTCGGCGCCGCGCCCTCGACGAAATTCGAAAAAGCGCCGCACGCCGTACCGATGCTCTCGCTCGACAACGCCTTCGATGACGAGGACGTTCGCGATTTCGAGGCGCGCATACGCCGGTTTTTAAAGCTTGACGCCGAAGCGCCGCTCGCTTTCACGGCCGAACCGAAAATCGACGGGTTGTCGCTTAACCTTCGCTATGAAGAGGGCGAGTTGAAAGTCGCAGCGACGCGCGGCGACGGCGCCGTCGGCGAGAATGTGACGGCGAATGTGCTCACCGTTTCCGACATTCTGAAAAAACTGAAAGGCGCGCCGGAAATTCTTGAGGTGCGCGGCGAGATTTATATGAGCCACGCCGATTTCGAGGCGCTGAACAGCGGCCTCGAAGCGGCCGGGGAGGAGGTCTTCGCCAATCCGCGCAATGCGGCCGCGGGCTCTTTGAGGCAGATCGACGCCGCCGTGACGGCCTCGCGGCCCTTGCGCTTTTTCGCCTATGCCTGGGGCGAGATTTCAGCCCCGCTCGCCGAGACGCAAACGAAAGCTGTGGAGCGCTTAAAGAAGCTCGGCTTTCAGACCAATCCGATGCTGGAGCGCTGCGCGTCGATTGACGCCATGCTGGCGCATTACCGGCTGATCGAGGAACGGCGCGCCGTTCTCGGCTATGACATTGACGGCGTCGTCTACAAGGTCGACCGGCTCGACTATCAGGACCGTCTCGGTTTCGTGTCGCGCAGCCCGCGCTGGGCCGTCGCGCACAAATTTCCGGCGGAAAAGGCGACGACGGTTCTCGAAGCGATCGAGATTCAGGTCGGGCGCACCGGCGCGCTGACGCCGGTTGCGCGGCTGAAGCCTGTAACGGTCGGCGGCGTCGTCGTCTCCAATGCGACGCTGCACAATCAGGATGAGATCGAACGCAAGGACATTCGCGTCGGCGACACCGTTGTCATTCAGCGCGCCGGCGACGTCATTCCGCAGATTGTCGAAGTGATCGTCGACAAGCGCCCGAAAGGCGCCAGAAAATATCAATTCCCGGAATCATGTCCCGTTTGCGGCAGTCACGCCGTACGGGAGGAAGGCGAGGCGGTGCGCCGTTGCACCGGCGGTCTCATCTGTGCGGCGCAGGCGAAAGAGCGCCTCAAGCATTTCGTGTCGCGCGGCGCGCTCGATATTGAAGGGCTCGGCGAGAAACAGATCGAAGCCTTCTTTGAAGCGGGCATCGTGACAGAACCTGCGCATATCTTCACGCTGGAGACGCGGCAGAAATCGGGCGAGATCGACCTCTACGCCTATAAAATGAAGGCGGACGGCTCTCTTGCGCTTAAAGACGGCGCAAAACAGCCGACCAATCTGAAGTCTGTCGAAAACCTGTTCGTCGCCATCAATGACCGTCGCGCGCCGGCGCTTGACCGTTTCATCAACGCTCTCGGCATGCGTCATATCGGCGAGACGAATGCGCGGTTGTTCGCCCGTCATTACGGCTCGTTTTCCGCGCTGATGAAGGCGGCGATCGAGGCGGCGGACGAAGGTCCGGCCTATGACGAGATGCTGTCGATCGAGGGCGTCGGGGCGCTGGTCGCCGGCGGCGTCATCGAATTCTTCAAGGAAGACCATAATCGCGAAGCGATTTCGCGATTGCTCGATCAAGTGACGCCGCAGGAAATGAAGATCGAGGCGTCTTCTTCGCCCGTCGCCGGCAAGACCGTCGTTTTCACCGGATCGCTTGAAACCATGACGCGCGATGAAGCCAAGGCGCAGGCGCTGGCGCTCGGCGCCAAGGTATCAGGCTCTGTTTCGGCGAAGACCGATTACGTCGTCGCGGGGCCGGGCGCCGGATCGAAACTGAAAAACGCCGAAGCGCTCGGGGTTGTTGTGCTGACTGAGGAGCAATGGCGTGACCTCATCGGCGCCTGACGGATCGAACGCCTTCGGCGGCCACGCCGCGCTCTATCAGCGGCGCCGGCCGTCCTATCCGCCGTCGGTGTTCGACGCGCTTGACCGCGCGCTTGAAGGCCCTCGCGAATGCGCAGTCGATCTCGGCGCGGGCTCGGGGCAGGCGACGAAGGAACTTGCAGAACGCTTCGCGAGAGTGACGGCGGTCGAGCCTGATGCGCGCATGGCGGCGCAGTTTGCGCAGCGCCCCAATGTTGACGTCGTCAATCTTGGATCGGAAGAGGCTGATTTTCGCGCCGGCTCGATCGACGCCGTCATCGCGGCGACGTCCTTTCACTGGATGGATCAGAAGGCGGTGATCGCCAAGGTCCGCAATTGGCTGCGTCCCGGCGGCGTCTTCTTTCCGTTTCTCTATGACGCCTTCAACGTCGAAGGGCCGGCGGCGGAGGTTTTCAATCGGCATGCGGCGCTTTGGGAGCCGTATAAGGATCGGCGCCTGCGGGAGAATGTCGATTACGCCGCCGCGTTTGCCGCATCGGGCGTCTTTTCGAGATGGACGCGCTTTGAAGACAGGATCGGCGCCGATTTTTCCGCGGCGGACGCGGCGGGGCTGCTCGCCACGACGTCATTCGGCAGCGCCTATGCGCGCGCGACGTTTGGCGATCCATCGATCTATTTCGAGAAGCTCGCCGAAGAATTCCGCGCCTGCGGCGAACCGCTGACGGTTTCGGCGCCCTTGGTCGGCGTCCTCGCTGTTAAATGATCAGATCGAGCGCGTCTCATGCCTCAGCCACTCGCCGACTTCTTTCGGCAGGAGCGGCGTCAGCGTCTGGCGGACCCGCGCGTGATATTTGTTGAGCCAGTGACGCTCGGCTTCGGTCAGCAAGGAGGGCATGACGAGGTCGAGGCTGATCGGCGCCAGCGTGATCGTCTCGAACGCCATCATCGGCCGTTCGCCGCCATGGATCGCCTGCGGTTCCGTGACGACAATGAGATTTTCAATCCGGATGCCGTAGCCGCCGGTTTTGTAATAGCCGGGTTCGTTCGAGAGAATCATGCCCGGCTTCAAGCCTTGCGCGTTCTGCGCCTTGGCGATGCGCTGCGGGCCTTCGTGAACGCCGAGAAACGAACCGACGCCGTGGCCGGTTCCATGATCGTAGTCGAGGCCTGAATCCCAAAGCGCCTTGCGGGCTAGAATGTCAAGCTGGGTGCCCGTCGTGCCGGCCGGAAAACGCGCCGTCGCCAGCGCGATATGCCCTTTGAGCACAAGCGTGAAACGCTCGCGCATTTCATTCGTCGGCGCGCCGATCGCGACCGTGCGCGTGATATCGGTCGTGCCGTCGCGATATTGCGCGCCCGAATCGATGAGGAACAATTCGCCGGGTTTGAGCGTGCGGGAAGTCGCCGTCGAAACCTTGTAGTGCACGACGGCGCCGTTCTCGCCGGCGCCGGAAATGGTGTCGAAGGAAAGATCGACAAGCTTGCCGGTCTCGGCGCGGAATGCTTCAAGTTGTTTCGCCGCGTCGATTTCGTCGACAGAACCGTCCTGCGCCTCCGTCGCAATCCAGTGCAGGAACCGGCTGACCGCTGCGCCGTCGCGAATATGCGCCGCGCGCGTTCCCTCAAGCTCCGTTTCATTCTTTGTCGCGCGCGGCAGCGCGCAAGGGTCCGTCAGGTCGACGATCTTCGCGCCGGCCTCGGTCAATTCCGTCACATATTTGAACGGCGCGAGCGCAGGATCGACGGCGATCGTCTTGCCCTCGGCGCCAAGCTTTTTCAGCGCAGATTCAATGTCAGCCTCGGCGCGGATGTCGACATCGTCGCCAAGGAAGGCGGGAAGCTCATTGCCGATCTTTTCAGGCGCGATGAAGAGCGTCGCCTTGCCGTCTTTCCAGGCGAGCGCGCGGGCGAGCGGCAAGGGCGTGCGCGCGACGTCCGATCCGCGAATGTTGAACAGCCAGGCGATCGACGGCGGCGCGGTGATAAGCGCGGCGTCGGCCCCCGCTTTCGCGACGGCCTCGCCGATGTCGCGGCGCTTGTCGGCGGAGGATTTTCCGGCGAGGTCGAGCTTGTGCGGCGTCGCGGGAGACAAGGGCCGCGCCGGCTGGTCCCTCCACGCCGCGTCGATCGGATTTTCGTCGACCGCGACGAGCGTGAAGCCCGCCTTCTTTGCGGCTTTTTCGAGCCGGCCGACGCCCGCTTTCGTGTGCAGCATCGGATCGTAGCCGATGCGCGCGCCTTTCGGCGCATTCTCGGCGAGCCATTGATCGGGCGGCGTTTCAACAAGGTCTTCAAAGGCGAAATATTTTTCGTCGGCCTGCTGGCGGACCTGAAGAGTGTAACGGCCGTCGACAAATATGACGGCGCTATCGGTGAGGATGATCGCCGCCCCGGCGGAGCCGGAAAAACCCGACACCCACATCAGCCTTTCGGCGTAAGCCGGGATATATTCATTCTGGTATTCGTCATCATGCGGAACGATGAACCCGTCGAGATTTCTTTTTTTCATCTCGGCGCGCAAAAGCGGCAAGTGCTTGCCGGCGAAGCTGATGTCGGAGACAGGTTCGAAATGCTGAAACATCTGATGCGGCCTTTTCGTGTTCTGCGGATTTATGGCCTACGTCCGCCTGCGTCTCAAGCGCGTCTATAATTTTACGAAGAGCAGAACCGGCCAGATCTTGTGATCCAGCCGGTTGATGAGCTTGAAACCGGCGCGCTCATAGGCGTCTTTCACGCCGGCTTCCTGATCGGCCATCAGTCCCGCCAGCATCACGCGGCCGGCGGGGCGCAAATGATTGGCCATGGCGGGCGCGAAGTCGACCAAGGGGCCCGCAAGGATGTTGGCGAAAATGAAATCATAGGGCGCGCGGACCTTGATTCGCGGATCGGAAAAGCCGTCGGCCGCGATCGCGTTTGCAAGATCCTCAACGCCGTTGAGCGCAATATTCTCATTCGCGATCTCGACGGATTTTTCGTCGATGTCGCTGGCGAGAACCTCAACGTCCCAAAGCTTCGCCGCGGCGATCGCAAGGACCGCCGATCCGCAGCCGAGATCTAAAACAGTTTCCGGCGGCGCGCCGGCGAAGCGGCTTAGCAATTCAAGGCAGCCGGCGGTCGTCGGGTGATGGCCGGTGCCGAAGGCCTGGTTCGCGTCGATGCGGATGGCGATCCTGTCGCCCTCTTCGGGAATCTTGTCGGCGTCGTGCGAGCCGTGAAGGACGAAGCGGCCGGCGTCGACGACGCCGAGACCTTCCAGCGCATGCGCGACCCAGTCGATGTCGGGCAGCTCTTCAATCTCCGGCGTTCCGGCGCCGGCGTCTTTCAGGAGCGTCGACAACGCGGCTTCATCCGGGCGATCTGAAAAATAGGCTTCGAGCTTCCAGCCGGTCCGTTCATCGGCGGCGGTGTCGTCATCCTTGGTGAGGCTGATCGCATCGGCCGGCGGAAAAAGAACGTCGGTCAAGAGAACGCCGGCGCCGTTAAGCGCCGCTTCGGTTCCTGTCCATGTCGCCTTGAATGCCGGCATCCGCCCGCGCTTACGCGGAGGCGAGGAAGGAGTCGACCACTTTTTTCGGGCCGGAATGATCGAAATCGACTGTCACCTTTTGTCCGTCCGCCGCCGTCACCCGGCCATAGCCGAATTTCTGGTGGAAGACGCGCGCGCCGACGGCGAATTTCGCCTTGCCGGGCGCATTGACCGAAACCGTCTTCGCCTGGCCTTCGATCATCGGCGGCGCGGCGCTAGCGCGCGAGGAGGCTGCGCGCGCTCTTTTCCAGCCTGGATTGTCGTAATAGCCGTCTTCATTGACGCGCGCCGCGTCAAAGCGGGAATGACTGGCGAAAGATGATGCGGCGTTCCCGTAGAGGCCCGGCTGCGAGACGACTTCAACCTCGTTCTCGGGCAGCTCATCGACAAATCGGGACGCAAGCGCGGACTGCCAGCGCCCGTAAAGAAGACGGTTTGCGGCGAAAGAAATGCGGCAGCTTTCGCGCGCGCGGGTGATGCCGACATAGGCGAGGCGGCGTTCTTCCTCGAGCGCCGCCGTTCCGCCTTCGTCGAGAGAACGCTGCGAGGGAAAGACCCCTTCCTCCCAGCCGGGCAGGAACACGACCGGGAACTCAAGGCCCTTCGCCGCATGAAGCGTCATCAGCCAGATTTGCCCGTCTTCAGAGCCTTCATTGTGTTCGGCGACAAGCGCGACATGATCGAGATAGCCGGCGAGCGTGTCGAATTCCGAAACGGCGTTCACGACTTCTTTGAGGTTGTCGAGTTTCGATTCCGCCTTCGCCGACTTGTTATTGCGCCAGTAATCCGTGTAGCCGGATTCTTCAAGCACGAGTTCGGCGAGATCGCGCGGCGTCAGATGCTCGACTTCGCCGGACCAGCGATCGATCATTTCGACGAATTTCCTGAGGGCGTTGCGCGCGGCGGTGCCGAGCTCGTCAGATTCGATGATGATGCGGCTCGTCGCCATCATCGACGCGCCGCGCGCGCGCGCCAGCGCATGGATCGTCGCCATCGTCTGGCCGCCGAGCTTCCTCGCCGGCTTGTTGGCGATGCGATCGAAGGCGAGATCATCGTCATGCGAGCGGACAAGGCGGAGATAGGCGATCGCGTCGCGCACCTCCTCGCGTTCGTAAAAGCGCGGGCCGCCGACGACGCGGTAAGGAAGGCCGAGCGTGTTGAAGCGTTCCTCAAAAGAGCGCATCTGGAACGAGGCGCGCACCAGCACCGCCATGTCGGACAGTGCGCGGCCCTTCAGCTGTTCGCTCTCGATGTCGTCGCCGATAAGGCGCGCTTCTTCTTCGCCGTCCCAAACGCCGCGAACCTTGACGAGTTCGCCGCCGCTCTGCTCCGTCCACAAGGTTTTGCCAAGGCGCGCCTTGTTCGATGAGATGAGGTGGGACGCCGCCGCGAGAATTGACGGCGTCGAGCGGTAATTGCGTTCAAGCCGAATGACTTTCGCGCCCGGAAAATCTTTTTCAAAACGCAAAATGTTTTCGACTTCCGCGCCGCGCCAGCCGTAGATCGACTGATCGTCGTCGCCGACGCAGCAAATATTCTTGTGCTTCTGCGCCAGCAGGCGCAGCCAGAGATATTGCGCGACGTTGGTGTCCTGATACTCATCGACCAGCATGTAGCGGAATTTGTCCTGATACTGCGCGAGAATGTCGGGATGGTTCTGAAAGATCGTCAGATTGTGAATGAGAAGGTCGCCGAAATCGGCGGCGTTAAGCGCTTTAAGCCGCTCCTGATAGGCTGAGTATAGCTTGATCGCCTTGCCGTCGGCGAAATGCCAGGCTTCGTTTGCGGGAACCTTGTCCGGCGTCAGTCCCCGGTTCTTCCAGCCGTCAATGATCGCGGACAGCCCGCGGCCCGTCCAGCGCTTTTCGTCGAGTCCGGCCGCCTCGATCACCTGCTTCGCCAGGCGAATCATGTCGTCGGCGTCGAGGATGGTGAAGGAAGGTTTGAGACCGACGAGTTCGGCGTGGCGCCGCAGGATCTGCGCGGCGATCGAATGGAACGTGCCGAGCCATTGCAATCCTTCGACGCTCTCGCCGATGAGCGCGCCGATGCGCTCTTTCATCTCGCGCGCCGCCTTGTTGGTGAAGGTGACGGCGAGGAGCTGCCAGGGCCGGGCGTTCCCGGTGAACAGAAGATGCGCAAGGCGCGTCGTCAGCGCCCGCGTCTTGCCGGTGCCGGCGCCCGCGAGCATCAGCACCGGCCCCTCGGTCGCCAGCACCGCTTGGCGCTGCTCGTCATTGAGCCCGTCGAGATAGAGGGGTTCGGCGCCCTCGGCGCTTGCGCCGCCCGTCAGGCCGGCGAGCGCGCGCTCTGAAATTGACTGTTTGGGGTTCACCGGGCGAGACTACTCAGATGAGAACGATTCTGGAACATTTCATACAGAAGCGCGCCCGTGCGAGGCAAGCGCCTGCGCCCGAATCTCTTCACAATTCAAGGCTGTAATCGCCTTGTGATGCTTAACGCCGAAAGGAGGCCCGAATGGCTGGCAAGTTTGAAGTGTATAAGGACAAGAAAGGCGAATTCCGGTTCCGCCTCAAAGCCGGCAATGGCGAGACGATCCTTGCGAGCGAAGGCTACAAGGACAAAACCGGCGCCGTGAACGGCATTGAGGCGGTCAAGAAGAATTCAGACCTGCTGGCCCGGTTCGAAAAAAAAACCTCCTCCTCCGGCAAGCCGTATTTCGTCCTGAAAGCCGCGAACCATCAGATCATCGGCAATTCGGAAATGTATTCGAGCGATGCGGCCTGCGACAGCGGCATCAAGAGCGTCATGCACACCGCGCCGCTCGCCGGCGTCGACGATCAG
>CALAZI010000078.1 GCA_937895955.1 uncultured Alphaproteobacteria bacterium
ACATGCCCATCTGGCCGTGGAAGGCGGTGATGCGCCCGCCCGCTTCGCCCTCGCCCTGCGTCTTCGCGGCGCGGCGCGTTTCGACAAGATGAAACTTGCCGCCTTCTTTCACGACATAAGGCACCGGCGCGAAGGGCGCGAGCGCGGCGGAAAGGACGACAGGGCCGGAACCCGGACCGCCGCCGCCATGCGGCGTTGAAAACGTCTTGTGCAGATTGATGTGCATCGCGTCGACGCCGAGATCGCCCGGGCGCACCTTTCCGGCGATGGCGTTGAAATTGGCGCCGTCGCAATAGAAATAACCGCCGACTTCATGAACCGCGTCGGCGATCGCCTTGATGTCGCGTTCGAAGAGACCGCAGGTGTTCGGGTTCGTCACCATGATGCCGGCGACATCGGGGCCGAGTTTCGCGCGGAAAGCTTCAAGATCGACGCGGCCCGTTTCATCCGCCGGAATGGCGTCGACGACGAAGCCGCATTGCGCGGCGGTCGCAGGATTGGTGCCGTGCGCCGATTCAGGCGCGAGCACGCGCTTCCTATGACCTTCGCCTTTCGCGTCTAGAGCGGCCTTAATCGCCATCATGCCGCAAAGCTCGCCATGCGCGCCGGCTTTCGGCGACATCGCGACGGCCGGCATGCCGGTCATTTCCGTCAGCCAGTGCGCCAGCGTGTCAATGAGTTCGAGGGCGCCTTGCACTGTCGATTGCGGCTGCAAGGGGTGAACGTCGCCGAAGCCCGGAAGCCGCGCCATTTTCTCATTGAGGCGGCCGTTATGCTTCATCGTGCACGAGCCAAGCGGAAACGGGCCCATGTCAATCGCGTAGTTCTTTTGGCTGAGCCGCACGAAGTGACGCATCGCTTCGGGCTCTGACAATCCCGGCAGATTGAACGCATTGTCGCGCTTCATGCCCCCGAGGCGATCATGTTTGCCGGTGGGCGCCGGAAAATCGACGCCCGTCTCTCCGAAGGCGTCCTTTTCGAAGATCAGCGATTCTTCGATCTGCAAGGCGCGATTGCCGGTGAAGGTTTCGACATCGACGCCGGCGCTATCGCCCTTTGTCTGGCGGCCCTGGGAGTTCATTGTCATGGCTGAAATCCGGTTGGAGTAATGGAAATCCGCTCATCCCGGCGAAAGTCGGGATCTATGCGCGCGATCGCATTCGTTGATGCGTTTCTGGATCCCGGCTTTCGCCGGGATGAGCGGGGATTGGTTCTGGCGTCAAAGCGCATCTGCAAGAGCCTTCCGGAACGCCTCAAAATCCGCGTCGCTGACGCATTCCGTCGCGGCGACGATGAGGAGATTGTGGGCGTCCTTGTCATGCGGCCAGAGCCGTTCGCCTGGAACGCCGGCGAGAACGCCCTCTGCGGCGAGCTTTTCAACGACGCCGGTCGCGTTTTTCGGCAGGCGCAGCGTGAACTCGTTGAAGAACGATTTCGTCAACAGCGTGACTCCCGGAACATTCGAGAGCGCGTCCGCCGTCTTGCACGCGGCTTCATGATTGAGCATCGCGACGCGGCGCAGGCCCGCCTCGCCGAGCAGGGTCATATGCACCGTGAAAGCGAGCGCGCAGAGCCCGGAATTCGTGCAGATGTTCGACGTCGCCTTGTCGCGGCGGATATGTTGTTCGCGCGTCGAAAGCGTCAGCACGAAACCGCGCTTGCCGTCGGCGTCGACCGTTTGCCCGCAATAGCGGCCGGGCGTCTGGCGCAGGAGTTTTTCGCGCGTTGCGAACAGCCCGACATAGGGCCCGCCGAAATTCAATCCGTTGCCGATCGACTGGCCTTCGCCGACGACGATGTCGGCGCCCATTTCGCCGGGGCTTTTAACAGCGCCCAAGGACATCACTTCCGTGACGACGGCGACGAGCAGCACGCCCTTCGCCTGACACTCTTTCGACAGCGCCGTCAGATCGCGCAAATTGCCGAAGACGTCCGGCGTCTGCACGATGACGCAGGAGGTTTCCTTGTCGATCGCAGCGTTTAGATCTTCCGCGGCGTCGGTATCGATCGGCAATTGGACAACCTGATCGCCAAGCAGCTCGACATTCGTTCGCGTCGTCGCGGCGTAATGCGGATGAAGCGCGCCCGAAAGAACGACCTTGCCGCGCTTCGTCACGCGCCGCGCCATGAGGGCTGCTTCGGCGCAAGCTGTCGAGCCGTCATACATCGAGGCGTTGGCGACATCCATGCCGGTCAGCGCGGCGACTTGGCTCTGGAATTCAAAGAGATATTGCAGCGTTCCTTGCGCTATCTCCGGCTGGTACGGCGTGTAGGAGGTCAAAAACTCCGAACGCTGAATGATGTGATCGACGGTCGCCGGCACATGGTGCTTGTAGGCGCCGCAGCCGA
>CALAZI010000079.1 GCA_937895955.1 uncultured Alphaproteobacteria bacterium
TTGTCGAACGCCATTCTTGCGGCGAAGAACCGCGGCGCTGCGCTTGTCGTCGTCGCTCACCGGCCGAGCGCGATCGCCCATGTCGATCGCCTCTTGATGCTCGTTGACGGCGAGCCTCGCGCCTATGGCCCGCGCGATGAAGTGCTGGCGAAAATCGCGCCCGGCGTCGCCTCGATCAGCGCAAAAAAACCGCAGGAAAATGACCAGAATGAATATCCCAGCCGTTCAAACGCCTGAAACGGTCGATGACTCCCGGCGTTTCATTCGGCTCGGCTGGATCGCCGCCGGCGCCGTTTTCGGCGGTCTCTTGCTGTGGTCGATCTTCGCGCCGATCAACAGCGCCGTGATCGCGCCGGGACAGTTATCGGTCGAATCAAACCGCAAGACGATCCAGCATCTCGAAGGCGGGGTGATCCGGAAAATCCTCGTCCGCGAAGGGCAGGAGGTGAAGGCCGGCGACGCGCTGATCGAACTCGACGATACGGTGACGGGCGCTAATGTCGACGTCTTGTCGGCGCAGCTCGCCGAAGGGATCGCGCGTTATGCGCGCCTTCTCGCCGAACGCGACGGATTGCCGGAGATTCCTCCCGATTCGATCGCGTTCGACCTCGCGCCGCCCGGCCTTGCTTACGCGGACAATCTTGCAGGGCAGCGTAAGCTTCTTGAAGCGCGCGAGGCGACGAAAAAGACGCAGATCGCGCTTCTGGAAGAACGCATCGTCCAGCAGTCGAAACGAATTGAAGGGTTTTCAAGGCAGCTGAGCTCCCTGCGCCAGCAGTCGCGCCTTGTCGGCGAAGAGCTTGACGGCGTGAAGCGCTTGAACGCCGAGGGCTTTGCGCCGACGACGCGCGTGCGCGAACTTGAGCGCACGAAGGAAGCGATCGGCGGCCAGCAAGGGCAATTGACGGCGGCGAGCGCCGAAACCGAAAGCGAGATCGCCGAAACGCGCCTTGAAATCGAACGGCTGCGCCAGCAATCGCGCGAAGACGCGATCAAGGAATCGCAGGATCTCGAAGTGCAAATCGCCGGCCTGATCGAACGGCGCACAGCCGCGCTTGACGCATTGAAGCGTTCGCAGATTACGGCGCCGGAAGACGGCGTCGTTCTGGGGCTTTCGGTCCACACGGTCGGCGGCGTCATTACGCCTGGCGCGCCGGTGATGGAGATCGTGCCGAAGGACGACCTTCTTCATGTTTCCGCGCGCATCTCTCCGCGCGATGTCGACAAGGTCAAATCAGGGCAGGAGGCCGTCATCCGCTTCACCGCGCTTAACGCGCGCGTGACGCCGGAGGCGATCGGCTCGGTGCGCCAGGTGTCGGCGGACAGTTTCGTCGACAGCGAAACGGGCGCCCCTTATTTCCGCGTTCTTATCGATTTGCCGCCCGATGAGGAACTTGAGAGAATTTTAAGAGGGCAGAGGCTGCTCCCCGGCATGCCGGCTGAAAGCTTCATCCGGACCGGCGCGCAGCCGGCGATCAGCTATCTGTTGAAGCCGCTGACGGATGCGTTCTCGCGCGCCCTGCGCGAGGACTGAGCGCGATGAAGATCCTCTTTCTGCATGATAATTTTCCGGCGCAATTCGGTCCGATCGGCGTCTATCTTGCGAATAAAGGATGGGATGTCGCCTTCGGCACGCAGCGAGAAGGCGCAAAGTCGCCGCTGATCAAGACGTTCAATTACAAGCCGCACAGAGAGATAACGAAGGGCGTTCATCCTTACGCGGCGACATTTGAGAAAGCCGCGATCAACGGGCAGGCCGCGGCGCGCGCTTGCCTTGAATTGAAGAAGGGCGGTTACGCGCCGGATGTAATGGTCGCGCATTCCGGCTGGGGCCCCGGCATGTATCTGAAAGACGTCTGGCCGGACGCGCGCTATGTCGGCTATTTCGAATGGTATTATCAGCCGGTCGGGCCGGATGTCGCCTTCATGAAAGACGAAGGCGAGCGTAATGAAGACGAGCTGTTGAGAACGCGCGGGCGCAACGCGCCGATCCTGACCGATCTTGCGGCGTGCGATTTCGGGCTCTGCCCGACTGAGTATCAGAAAAGCCAGTTTCCGCCGACGCTCGCCGACAAGCTGACCGTCATCCATGACGGGATCGACGTCGACACCTATGCGCCGTCGCCCGGCGCAAAACTTGTTCTGCCCGGGCTCGATCTTTCAGGTGCGGACGAGATTATCACCTATGTCGCGCGCGGCATGGAGCCCTATCGCGGCTTCCCGCAATTCATGGCGGCGGCGGCCGAAGTCATGGCGCGACGTCCGAATGCGCATGTCGTCGTCGTCGGCGAAGATCGCGTCGCCTACGGCCGCAAGCTGCCCGAAGGCGAAAGCTGGAAACAGCGAATGCTGGCGCAGCACAATTTCGATGAGAAGCGGCTGCATTTCACCGGCCTTATCCCGCGCGATCAATATCTGAAGGTTTTGCAGGCCTCGTCCGTCCATCTTTACCTGACGGTGCCCTTCGTTCTTTCCTGGTCGATGATGGAGGCGATGAGCGCCGGCTGCCTTCTCGTCGCGTCAGACACCGATCCGGTCAGGGAATTGATTGAGAACGGCAAGAACGGCGTTCTCGTCGACTTCTACAATGTGCAGGCGATCGCCCGCGCGATCATTCGCACGCTGGAAGACCCGGCGAAATACGCGCCGGTCCGCGCCGCCGCGCGCCAGACGATCATCGACCATTACGGCGCGCAGGATATTTACGCGCGTAAGGAAAAGATGTTCGCCGGCGATGCGGCCTGAAGCTCAAAGCTTCCAGTCAGGCCGGATGAAATGGCAGGTGTATCCTTCAGGATATTTTTCGAGATAGTCCTGATGATATTCCTCAGCGTCCCACCATTTGCCGGCGGGAACGACATCCGTCACGATCTTGCCGGGCCAGCGGCCTGAGGCGTCGATCTCGGCGATGATTTTTTTCGCTTCGTCGCGCTGCTCGTCGCTTAGATAAAAAATGGCGGAGCGATATTGCGTGCCGACATCATTGCCCTGACGGTCCGATGTAGAGGGGTCGTGAATCTGGAAAAAGAATTCAAGCAGTTTGCGATAGCTTGTCTTTGACGGATCAAAGGCGATGCGGATCGCTTCGGCGTGGCCCGTCGCGCCGGTTTTCACCTGCTTGTATTCGGGACTGTCGAGATCGCCGCCGGTGTAGCCGACATGGGTTTCAAGAACGCCCGGCAATTTGCGAAAGAGATCTTCCATGCCCCAGAAGCAGCCGCCGGCGAGGATGGCGATGTCATCAGCCATAATATCTCCTGCTGTCAGGCGCCGAAATCGCGCCCTTCAAGATAGCGTTCGGCTTCGAGCGCCGCCATGCAGCCCATGCCCGCGGCGGTGACGGCCTGACGGTAGACGTCGTCGGTAACGTCGCCGGCGGCGTAGACGCCAGGTATGTCGGTCGAAACCGTGCCGGGCTTCACGATCAGATAGCCGTTGTCTTTCATTTTCAGCTTGCCGGCGAACAATTCCGTCGCCGGTTTGTGGCCGATGGCGATGAATACGCCGTCGGTTTTCAGCTCTTTCGTCGCGCCGGTTTTTGCATGTTTGAGGCGCACGCCGGTGACGCCGAGCGGGTCCTCATCGCCGAGAATTTCATCGACCTTGTGGTCCCAGATGATTTCGACGTTCTTTTTGGCGAACAGGCGGTCCTGCAAAATCTTTTCCGCGCGGAATGTGTCGCGCCGGTGAACGACCGTGACGGATTTCGCGAGACCCGAAAGATAAAGCGCTTCTTCGACCGCGGTGTTGCCGCCGCCGATGACGACGACGTCCTTGCCGCGATAGAAAAACCCGTCGCAGGTCGCGCAGGCCGAAACGCCGAAGCCCTGAAACTTTTGTTCGGAGGGAAGGCCGAGCCATTTCGCCTGCGCGCCGGTCGAGATGACAAGCGCGTCGGTTTCATAGATCTCGCCGGAATCGCCTTTCAGCGTGAAGGGCCGTTTCGTCAGGTCGACATCGGTGATGAGATCGGCGACGAACTCCGCGCCGACATGCTCGGCCTGTTTCTGCATCTGCTCCATCAGCCACGGGCCCTGAATGACGTCCGCGAAACCCGGATAATTCTCAACGTCGGTCGTGATCGTCATCTGCCCGCCCGGCTGCAGCCCATGGACGACCACAGGCTTTAATCCTGCGCGCGCGGCGTAGATGGCGGCGGTCAGTCCGGCCGGGCCGGAGCCCAGGATGAGAAGTTTCGTTCGCATGCGGTCCTCGTTCCTTGCGCGCGATATGGCCGCTTCACCCCGGCGGGGCAAGCCGGGCGGGAGCGCACTCGCGGACGGTTGATATGAGGGCTGCAAGATGGTAACATATGTTACTAATTTGAGGAGACCGCCGATGCGCAAATGGATCACCGCCTCCCGGATCGAGGG
>CALAZI010000080.1 GCA_937895955.1 uncultured Alphaproteobacteria bacterium
CGCGCGCATAGGCGGCGTAGGCCTCCGCCCCGCTCGCCTCGCGCCCGTCCTCATATTTCGCCCGTTTCCGGAGGCGGATCATATTGAGCATCCAGATCGGGCCGGCTTCCGGTTTTTCAGCGAAGGCGCGAAACTGCTCGCGCGACGGATCGACATATTTGGTCATACGGCATTCCCCATGGATTTCGGCGGATCGTTCGGCATCGGCTAATAACGTTCAAATTGAAAGCCGCCGTCCGGCGGCAGGCGCACTGCCAGGCGATCTTCAGCCAGCTTGACGTTCGACTTTCTGACCTTCGATACGCCGCGCATGAAAATGCTCTTTGCAACGGCGTTGTCGGGCGCCGGCGTCAAATGCGTCAGGAGAAGCCAGTCGGCGCCGGCTTCATTCGCCGCGCGCGCCGCATCGGCTGGCGAGGTGTGGTATGTCGGGATGTCGCTGAGAATCTTCGCGAGCCGCGCATTGCCGGCTTTCGCCGCCGCCTCCTGCAGGCGCGCAACCATGTGATTGGCCTGCGCTTCATGGATAAGGAGATCGGCGCCGCGCGAGGCTTGGACAAGCGCTTCTGAGTAAGCGGTGTCGCCGGAGATGACGACGCTGCGGCCTGCGTAATCGAAACGGTAGCCGACCGCCGGTTTGACGGGATCGTGTTTGACGGGAAACGCCGTCACGGTGAGACCGTCTTTTTCATAAACGACAATCGGCGCATCGCCGGCGAAAAGGACCGCTTCAAGACCCGCGGTTCGCGGTTCGGCGATCGCCTTGCCGTGATGCGCGGTTCGATAGACATGATCGAGCGCAAACGCTTCGTTGAGACCGTTGACGATCCGCTCGGTCCCTAACGGCCCGTAGACGGCGAGCTTGCTGGGGCGGCCGGCGACCCAGGAGCCAAGATCGGCCTCGCCGATATCGCCGATATGATCGGAATGAAGATGCGTCAGGAATATGCCGGCGAGCCGCTCGCCCGGAATGCCGGCGGCCTGAACATTTTCCCAACTGCCGGTTCCGGAATCGACGAGAAAATATTTTCCGCCGGCGAAAACAGCAGTGCAGGTCTGCGCACGCTTCGCCGACGGCAGAGGCGAGCCTGTGCCGCAAAAGAAAACGCTGATCCCGTCATTGTCCCAAAGCGCGGCGGCGCGCGACGAAAAACTCTTCTCAAGCGCCTTGGCGAACAAGCGATCCTGAACGGCCGGCATGCGCGACGCCGCCACAGAAATCCCGGCGATGATGATGACCGCCGCCAACAGGAGTTTGAATGCCTTGCCCATGCCCGCCGCCTCCGCCTCGCCGCGCACTATCGTGTCCCGGCGCTCATGATTTCAATCGTTTTGCGCAGTATCGGACCTATCAGGAAGCTTGCCGCATTATAGGCTGAAGCCCTACGTTGAGGAGCGGCGGAACGGACAAACTCACATGAGATGGGCATGGATCGCAGGCGTCCTGCATGCGATGATCGGGTCAACGATCCTGTTCATGACGCTTCATCCCTTGCGGGACGCGCTTGACGCGCATGCGCTTGATCTCGCCAAGGTCGGCAGCGCGTGGCAGGCCCTCCTCGGCCTAGCTCTGATGCTGCTTTCTGCGAACGCAAACGCGCGGATCGGCGCGCTTCTGATCGCCGTCGGGGTCAGCGTCTCAAGCGCTGTCCTTTATTTCATCATTTTCAGCGGCCTGCGTCCGCCTTTCATCGTCGCCGTGCCGATCGGCGGCGCGATCGCAATCGCCGGCTGGCTGGCGCTGATTTTCGCAAAGCCGCCGGCGCGATGACCTGATCCGAGCGCTGACCCGCGCCCGGCAAGCTCATCGTCCTGCGGAGTTTGAAACTATGCGGCGTCTGCGATCCGTCGCCAGGATGTGAAAAGAGCGCGGCGATTTCATCGCCGCGCTCCGCTTTCCTTGCGTGCGATCAATCAGGCGCGCAGCGCGTCAACCAAGTCTTCGAGCGACAATTCAAGCGCATCAAGCTCAGCGCGCAGCATGTCGATCGCGCCTTGCGTTTCGACTTTCTCTTCGTCGCTGACATCGGCCGTTTTCAGATCGCGCTCAGCCCTGTCGATTTCGGTGCGGACTTCGCGCAACGCCTCATCGACCGCCGTCGACGTGACGACCCGCGCCGACGCGAATGCGACTTTGAGGATCATGCGCGCGCCCGGCGCGTCCTTCACGTCCTCACGCGCTTCTTCGATGTCGGCGATCGCATCGGCGATTTCGTCGCGCGCATCCGCTATTTCCGCGCGAAGCTCTTCGATGCCGTCGGCATCAAGTTCAATCAATTGCTCAAGCAGGTCCCCCTCGCCGCCGATATTGATGTTGACATTGCGATCTTTGGCGTAGGCGGGCGCGGCGAAAGCAAGGCTCCCCGCCGCAATACCGGCGATGGCGAGCTTGGCGAGCGAGGATTGCGTCGCAAATTTCGATTTGAAACTGGTCATGTGATGGCCCCTTCGGCTGTTTTTCAGGTCTTTACGCTGTTTTCACTTGGCCGGATGCCGCCATAGAAGCAGCGCGCCCCGACAAGCGAGATATGCGAAGTCTCGCCCACGCAAACAAGAATTCCTCGGCGAGGCGTTCCGGAAACGGGCCGACCCGCCCCCGGCAAGCCTTAGACAAGCCGCGACCGCTCAACGCTCGCCTTGATGAAGGAGGCGAAAAGCGGATGCGGATCGAACGGCCGGGATTTCAGTTCCGGGTGGTACTGGACCCCGATGAACCAAGGGTGATCGGGGATTTCCATGATTTCAGGAAGCGCGCCATCCGGCGAGGTTCCGGAAAATTTGACGCCGGCGGCGGCCAGTCGATCCGCCCACGCCATATCAACCTCGTAGCGGTGGCGATGGCGTTCAGAAATCTCGCTTTCGCCATAGATTTCGGCGACGCGGCTTCCCTTCGCCAGAACCGCCGGATAGGCGCCGAGGCGCATCGTGCCGCCGAGATCATCCTTTTCGGATCGCTTTTCCGTTTCATTGCCGCGCACCCATTCGGTCAGCAGGCCGACGATTGGCTTGCCGCCGGGTCCGAATTCGGACGAGGTCGCCGCTTTCTCGCCGAGCAGCGAGCGCGCGGCTTCGATCACCGCCATCTGCATGCCGAAGCAGATGCCGAAATAAGGAATGCCGCGTTCGCGGGCGAAACGCGCGGCCTTGATCTTTCCTTCGGCCCCGCGCTCGCCGAAACCGCCGGGCACGAGGATGCCGTGCACGTCTTCAAGCTCGGAAATCGCGGTTTCTTCCTCTTCAAAAACGCCGGCGTCGATCCATTTGATGTCGACCCTGACATTGTTCGCGATGCCGCCGTGATTGATCGCTTCGATGAGCGATTTGTAGGCGTCTTTGAGCACTGTATATTTGCCGACGACGGCGATGCGGGTTTCGCCGTCAGGCTTGGTGATGCGTTGAACGACCTCTTCCCAGCGCGAAAGATCGAGCGGCGGCGGCTCCTTGATGCCGAAGGCGGCGAGCACTTCATCGTCAAAACGCTCACGATGATAGGCGAGCGGCACTTCGTAAATCGTCCGACAATCAAGCGCCTGGACGACGGCCGAGGCCGGAACGTTGCAGAACAGCGCGATCTTCTTTCGCTCGCCTTCCGGAATGGCGCGGTCAGCGCGCACCAGAAGAACATCGGGCTGAATGCCGATCTCGCGCAGCTCCTTGACCGAGTGTTGCGTCGGCTTGGTCTTCAATTCGCCCGCCGACGGAATGTAGGGCATCAAGGTAAGGTGGACATAAACGGCGTCGCCGCGCGGCAGGTCGTTGCCGAGCTGACGGATCGCCTCGAAGAACGGCAGGCCCTCGATATCCCCGACCGTGCCGCCGATCTCGCAGATGACAAAATCGGCGTCGCCCGCCGGCGACGTCGCAAACGCCTTGATCGCGTCGGTGACGTGAGGAATGACCTGAACGGTCGCGCCGAGATAGTCGCCGCGACGCTCGCGTTCGATGATCGTCTGATAGATGCGCCCCGTCGTGACGTTATCGCCCTGGGAGGCGGAAACGCCGGTGAAGCGCTCATAATGGCCGAGATCGAGATCGGTCTCCGCACCGTCATCGGTGACGAAAACCTCGCCATGCTGATAGGGGGACATCGTCCCCGGATCGACATTGAGATAGGGGTCGAGCTTTCTCAGCCGAACCTTGTACCCGCGCGCCTGGAGCAATGCTCCAAGGGCCGCCGCAGCAACGCCTTTTCCGAGGGAGGAAACCACGCCGCCGGTGATGAAGATGTACCGCGCCATGGAAGCCCGTCTTAGCGCCGGCTTTTGAAAGGGCAAACAGTATTCTTGCCGGCGCGTGTCCGTTCCTGACGGCGATGGCTCAGGATGAAACGCTAACGTCCTGTTTGTACAACAATAATGGTCAGTTCTGAGGCGTTTCCTCAGCCGGCGTTTCCGGGACAGGCTGATCCGTCGCAACGGCGTCGGCTTCGGTTTCCGCCGGCGTCGCCTCAAGCGTCGGCGCTGGTGATTCGGCGCCGGGCTGCGAACCGCTGCCCAGGGTGTTCAGAAGATCCTCGGTCGACACCGGCGCGTTCGGATCGACGACCTTTTCCCCCGTGAGGTCCTGAATAATGTCGGTGTCTTTTTCCGCGCCGCCGGCCGTGATCGCGAGAATGATGGAGGTGGCGAAAAAGAGGGCGGCAAGAACCGATGTCGTCCGGGTCAAAACGTTGGCCGCCCCGCGGCTCGACATAAACCCGCCGCCGCCCCCGCCGCCAAGACCGAGCGCCCCGCCGTCCGAACGCTGGAGCAGGACAACCCCGATCAAGGCGAGAACGATCAGCGCGTGAAGGGTCAACAGGACTGCGTGCATGGCGAATGGAATCCGGCGTCGGCGCGGCCTAGATGGCGACCGCGGCAGATGATTTGAAGGGGCGGTCTCTACGCCGCGCCCGATCCGCCGTCAAATCGCCCCGCCGGCCCTGCTGTCCGCGGCGTCGAATCCGGAGAGAATTAGCTTTAAAGAGAAAATGGCCGCTCAGGAATTATCTCCCCACCCAACGGACATCGCCGGTCCGGCGCGGCGGTTATCCGCCGAATGCGCCCGCATGCGCGACGGCTCGCTCGTTTTCCGCTTTTGCGCATCGGGCGCCATCGAGCGGATGAGGCTGCCCATGCGCCGGGACGGAGCCAGACAGGACGGATTATGGAAAACGACCTGCTTTGAGGCGTTTCTCGGAATGCGGGGGGGAAGCTATATCGAACTCAACTTCTCGCCTTCAACCGACTGGGCCGCTTACGATTTTTCCGCCTATCGCGAGAGCATGCGCGACAGCGCGAGTGTGGTCTCGATCGATATCGCGGTGAATGAAACAGCGTCGGACCTCGCCCTTACGGCGACAGTTCGACTGGCCGCATCCGCAGCCTTTTCAGATCTCGGGGGCCTTATGATCGGCCTTTCCGCCGTGATCGAGGATGTTGACGGGAACAAATCGCATTGGGCGATCGCGCACCCCGCCGCAAAGCCTGACTTTCACCATCCTGATGGTTTTGTTTACCGCTTGGGGGATAGCTTCGCGGCATGAAATTCGGAATTGATCGCCTCGTCACCGAGCCCAAACTTCGTGCGCCGCTCGCCGGCAAGCGCGTCGCGCTGCTCGCGCATCCTGCTTCCGCCACCGAAAACCTGACGCATTCGCTTGATGCGCTCGCAGCCTGCGGCAACATCAAATTGACGGCTGCGTTCGGTCCGCAACACGGGCTGAGGGGCGACAAGCAGGACAACATGATCGAATCGCCGGATTTCACCGATCCGGTTCACGGCGTTCCCGTCTTCAGTCTTTACGGCGAGGTCAGACGTCCGACCGATGCGATGATGGAGCCGTTCGACGTTCTTCTCGTCGATCTTCAGGATCTCGGCTGTCGCATCTACACTTTTATCACGACGCTTCTTTACGTCCTCGAAGCGGCCGCAAAACACGGCAATAGCGTCTGGGTTCTTGATCGCCCTAATCCTGTCGGGCGCCCCATTGAAGGGCTTTCATTGCGCCCTGGATGGGAGAGTTTTGTCGGCGCCGGGCCGATGCCGATGCGGCACGGGATGACGCTCGGCGAGCTTGGCCTGTGGTTCATCGACACGTTCAAACTCAATGTCGATTACCGCGTCATTGAAATGAAAGGATGGCGCCCCGACGCTGCGCCCGGCTTCGGCTGGCCGTTTGGCGAACGCACATGGATCAATCCGAGTCCGAACGCGCCCAACCTTTTCATGGCGCGCGCCTATGCCGGCACGGTGATGCTTGAAGGCGCAACGCTGTCGGAAGGGCGCGGCACGACGCGCCCGCTTGAACTGTTCGGCGCGCCTGACATCGACGCACGCGCCGTCATCGCCGAAATGCGCGCGCTCGCCCCCGAATGGCTACAAGGCTGCATCCTGCGCGACTGCTGGTTCGAGCCGACGTTCCACAAGCATGTCGGCAAGCTTTGCAGCGGCATGCAGATTCACACCGAGACGCATTACGACCACGCCGCCTTCAAGCCATGGCGCCTGCAAGCCCTCGCCTTCAAGGCGATCCGCCGCCTTTATCCGGATTACGACCTATGGCGCGACTTTCCCTATGAATATGAGCGCGGAAAGCTTGCAATCGACGTTATCAACGGATCGCCATTATTGCGCGAATGGGTCGACGACAAATCGGCCGCGGCGGCTGACCTTGATGCGATAGCGTCAATAGACGAAACGGCCTGGGCGCAGGAGCGCAAGGCGCATTTGCTTTATTAGCGAGCCCTCTCAGGCTCTTTTCTGCCGCCTTCCCTGTTTCCCGCCTTCGCCGAAACCTGATCGATAATCTCGATTATCTTTTCTTTCTCCGCATGATGAAGCGCATGTCCCGTTTCAGGCAATATCAGATAGATTGGGTCGGCGATTTCGCGCGACAGTGCGGCGGAATGCAATGTTGGACTGACCGTCGTATCGGCGTCGCCGGTGACAATGGCGGTCGGCAGCGACAGCGTTCCATAATCGCCCTGCATCTGAATGATCTGGGCTTTAAGATGGCGCAGGTCTGATGCGTTGCTCTTGAAATCGTGGGATCTAAAGAGGAGCGTCAGTCCTGATCGTTCATAGTAGCCTTCGGGAGCATCATTCGGCGCAAAGGATTTTTCAACGCCTGACTTCGCTGCGAACGGCGCGTAGACAGGTATGACGATCCTGCGGAGCAGGAAGCCGAGGACGGGCCATCCGGACGCCTTGTTGTACCAGGCGACGCCGCCCGGCCACTCATGACTGACGGCGGCCAGAAGAACGAGGCCGGACATCTCATCTTGATAGCGAAGCGCATAAGCTAGCGCGACGGCGCCGCCGAAACTCTGGCCGACGATGATCGGGCGCTTAACGCCGGCGATTGCGATCGCATCACGGATCAATTGCGCCTGTTTCTCAAGTCGCCAGCCGTCCGCAGGCCTTGTCGAATAACCGCGCCCCGGCCTGTCGACGATGATGACGCGCCGCGACTGGGCAAGCTCATCGCCGAGCGCCATCTTCATATCCCTAAGATTGACGCTCGCGCCGTGAATCAAAACGACGGGCGGCAGAGATGAATCTCGGGGACCGATATCGACGAGGTGGATGCTCTCGCCGTCAACGGCGATCAGCTTTCCGACCGGCGGCGCGTTCTTTTCCGCGCGCCAGGTCGCGCAGCCGCCGAGCGCTAAAAGCGACACGAGTAACAACGCTGTGATCGCCGCTCCGGTCATACGCATCGGGCGTCCCTAAAGCGCCGCCCTGATGATGGCGACGAAGTCATCCGCCTTCAGGCTCGCGCCGCCGACAAGGGCGCCGTTGACGTTCTGAATGGCTAGAATCTCACGCGCATTGCCCGGCTTGACCGAACCGCCGTAAAGAATGCGCACGTCCTTGCGCGTGCGTTCGCGGATGAAATCATGCATCGCGGCGATGTCGTCGGTCGTCGGGGTCAATCCGGTTCCGATCGCCCAGACGGGTTCATAGGCGATCACATAACTTTCCGCGCCTGGCGGAATTGACCCGGCCAGCTGCGCGCCGACGACTTCCTTTTCGCGGCCGGCTTTCCTTTCGCTCTCAGTCTCGCCGACGCAAATAATAGGCAGCAAACCCGCCCGATGCGCCGCTTCCGCCTTCGCGCGCACAACAGCGTCGGTCTCGTCATGATCAGCGCGCCGCTCGGAATGGCCGACAATCACATAGGCGGCGCCGGCGTCGGCAAGCATTTCGGCGCTGATGTCGCCGGTATGGGCTCCCGAGGCCTTCGAATGGCAGTCCTGCCCGCCGATGCCGATGCCCTCGTCGCTGAATTCGGTAGCAAAAAGACCGACCAGAGTCGCCGGCGGGCAGATCAGGACTTCTGCATCGTCCGGCGCGGCGCCGTCGAACAGATCGATCAGCTTTTCGATTTCTTTGACCGACGAGGAAAGGCCGTTCATTTTCCAGTTTCCGGCGATCAACGGCTTCATCGAGACCTCCCTTGCAATCGTCCGCCCGCACTAGGCGAGCCCTGCTGAATTGTCCAGAAAAACAAGCCTTAAGCCGCGCTTGTTCTCGCTGCCTGACGCCACTAGGTTAGCGCCCCGTTGGCCGGCCGGGTGAGCTTGCCCGCAGATTGGTTGGATAGATCAGATGCTCAAACAGATTCGCGGAAATATGAAGCGCGCCGTCGCGCTGCTTTTCATTGCGCCGCTGCTGATAGCTTTTTCAGCGTGGGGTGTGCCGGAGATTAGCCAGTTTTCACGACAAGATCCGGTTCGGATCGGCAAGATCGGCTATTCCGGCCTTACCGTCCAGCGCGAATTCGATCGTTACGCCACGAACAGACGCTTTGCCGGCGATGAATCCTTCGACCGGGCGGCGGCGATCGCCGACGGCGTTCCAAACCAGATCGTTCAATCGCTTGTGACGCGCGCCGCGCTCGATCAGGAAGCCGCCCGCGTCGGCCTGTATGTGCCGAGGGAAGCCGTGACTGAGTTTCTGCGGACAAGCGAGCAGTTCAAAAACCCGCGCACCGGAAAATTCGACAATGAAGCGCTGCAAGGCATCATGCGCGAATACAATTACGGCGTGCGCGAATTTGAAGAGCGTCTTCAATCCGACCTGTTGCGAAACCAGCTTACTTCGGCCGTCGCCGCAAGCGGGCTGGCGCCGAGCGCGCTGATCGACGCGCTCGTCTTGCGCGAGACCGAACAACGCACGATCAGCTATGTCACCGTGACGAGCGATCTCGCCGGCGAAGCGGCGCAGGAAACGCCTGAGGCCCTTAAGGAATATTACGAGAAGAATTCGGCCCAGTTCATGGCTCCTGAATATCGGACCTTCACCGCCGTCGTGTTGAAAGAATCCGACTACGTCGAAGCTGGAGCGGTGTCCGATGAAGAATTGCTGAAGATCTATGAGGCGACGAAAGCGCGTTATCAAACCCCGGAGCGCAGGACGCTATACCAGATCACTCTCGACGATCCGAACGCCGCGCGCGCGGCGGTTGACGCCTTAACATCGGGTCAGCCGTTTGAAAGCGTCGCCGCCGAACAAGGAAAATCTCTTGCAAGCGTCACGCTGACCGATGTTCAAAAACGCGACATTGTCGATCCCGGTGTTGCGGAAGCGATTTTCGCAGCCGCCGAACCCGGCGCGGTTATCGGTCCGATAGAAGGCGTATTCGGACACACCATTGCGCAGCTTGTCGCAGTTTCGCCTGCGAGCGAGCGAAGCTTTGATGAAGTCCGCGATGAAATCGCATCTGATGCGCAAGGCCGCGACACGAAACAGAGGCTTTTTGAAGCCGTCGAGGAAATCGAAAATGCGCGCGATACCGGCGCGTCGCTGGCGGAAGCGGCAAAGGCCGCCGACTCGATCGCCATCGAATACGGCCCGATGGATTCATACAGCTTCGGCGCGGGCGGCGAGATCATTTCAGGCATTCCTGGCGAGGTGATACGGGAAGCGTTTCGCCTTGAAGAGGGTGATGAATCCGACGCTGTCGAACTCGACGATAAAACGGGTTATTTCTTCGTTGTGGTGAATGAGATCCGCCCTTCAGCGGTCATGCCTTATGAAGATGTCGCTGATGAAGTCGTCTCGCGCTGGAGAAACGGCGAGGTGCGGGATCGGATCGCCGCAACGGTTAAGACGCTGCGCGATGCGGTCAAGTCGGGGCAGACGCTTAAAGAAGCGGCGGAAACGTTGAACCGCGCGCCGATCACGCTGACTGTGACGCGGCGGAGCGCCGGCGAGCCGCTGTCGGACGCCGTCATCGACCAGGTTTTCGCCGCCTCGAAAGGCGAACTCGTTTCTGGCCCCGCGACGACGGGCGCGGCGCAGATCATCATATCGATCGACAATATCGGCTACGATATCGCCGCGGTCAGCGCAGCCGACATTTCGGTCTTCTCTCAATTTGTCGGCAATCAACTCGGCAGGGAACTTGCTGACGCATACGCCGGCTCCGTCGTCGCCGACGCTGAGCCGCGCATCAGGCAAGACCAGATAGATGCGCTTTTCTCGGACGTTCAATGAGCCTGTCGCCTGGTTTCGCCGAATTCGACGGCAATTACGCGAAAGGCAAACCGCAAGTCGTTATTCGGCGGATCGTCAGCGATCTTGAGACTCCGGTATCCGCCTATCTGAAACTCGCCGGAAGGCGCCGCAACGCCTTTCTTCTTGAATCTGTTGACGGCGGCGAAAAGCTTGGCCGCTATTCCGTTATCGGAATGCGGCCCGACGCGATCTGGCGGGCTCGCGGATCGCAGGCTGAGATAAACCGTCGCGCAGCGGCTGATTTGTCTGATTTCAAGGCCGACGATCGCGCTCCTCTCGAAAGCTTGCGCGCCTTCGTTGACGAATCGGCAATCGACATGCCCGCTTCCGCGCCGCCTATGGCGGCGGGCGTTTTCGGATTTTTCGGATATGATATGGCGCGGCAGATCGAGCGGCTGCCCAATCGGCCGCAAGAGGCGTTTGATCTGGTCGACGCCCTCTTCGTCAGACCGACGCTGATCGCGGTTTTTGACAATCTTCGACAGGAAATCGTGCTGGTGGCGACGGCGAGAGCGGAGGATGGGCTTTCTGCGCGCGCTGCATATGACCGGGCCGCCGAACGGATCGAAGAGGCGGTGTCCGATCTCGCGGCCCCGCTTGCGACGCCGCGCAAGGCGGCTGTCGAGGTCGATCCCGGGTCAATCGACATGCCGGCGTCGAATACGCCGGAAAACGACTATCGGAAAATGGTCGAGAAGGCGAAAGAACACATCGCCGCCGGCGACATCTTTCAGGTCGTTTTAAGTCAGCGTTTTCAGGCCCCCTTCCCTCGCCCTCCATTCGATCTGTACCGATCGCTGCGCCGGCTCAATCCGTCGCCATTCTTGTTCTTTCTTGATTTCGGCGAGTTCGCCTTGGTGGGCTCAAGCCCGGAAATCCTGGTGCGCGTTCGCCACGGCGAAGTTACGATCCGGCCCATCGCTGGCACGCGGCCGCGCGGCGCGTCGCAAGATGAGGATGCGCGTCTCGCCGAAGAACTGCTTCGCGATCCCAAGGAACGCGCCGAACACCTGATGCTCCTCGATCTTGGCCGCAATGACGTCGGTCGGTCCGCAGCGATGGGGTCGGTTGAAGTGACGGAACAGTTCACAATCGAGCGCTACAGCCACGTCATGCACATTGTTTCGAACGTGGTCGGGCGACTGAGAAGCGGTCTCCACGCCGTAGACGCGGTCGCCGCCGGCTTTCCGGCCGGCACCGTCACAGGCGCGCCGAAAATCCGGGCGATGGAGATTATCGATTCATTAGAGCGCGAGGCGCGCGGCCCCTATGGCGGCGCGATCGGTTATTTCGCAGCAGACGGAAACGTCGATACCTGCATCGCCCTCAGAACGGCGTTGATCAAAGATGGCGTCATGCATGTCCAGGCGGGCGCCGGCATCGTCGCCGATTCAGACGCCCAATCGGAACATCGCGAATGCGTCAACAAGGCGCGCGCGCTGTTCGCGGCGGCGCGTTCAGCCCTCGGCTGACCCTTGCGGCAAATTTGGGCGCGGAGGAGAGATTCGGATTGAGGACCTGCGATCGCCGCCTCGATTCGACGAATTGACCCAACCGTGCGGCGAACGGCGCCGGCAAAGGGGTCGTTTTGTCCTAGGTCTTCCCGCTCGAGGCGTCTTAGTCGACGCGGCAATTCATTAGGGGTCGTCATGAAAATACGAATCAAAACCATTCTCGCATCCTCAACCGCGCTTTGCGCCGCCGCGCTATTCGCATCGCCGACGCTCGCGCAATCCGCCGAAGCCGTTTCGCAAGAAAGCGCAAGCGAAGCCGCGCAGCAAACCGAGGATGAGCGGCTCTCCGCATTCTTTGAAGAAATCTTCCAGCGTAATTTGATGAACAGCCCGCTTTTTCAAGCGCAACTTGGAATGAAGGGGCCGGATTACGGGAAGTGGGACGATTTTTCCGACGCGGAAGCGCAACGTCAGAACGAGGAAACGAAAGCCGATCTGGAAAGGCTGCGCGCAGAGTTCAACTTCGATGAACTCTCGGAGCAGTCACAGGTCAGTTACAAGATTTTTGAATATCTTCAGGAACGCGCCTTGCGCAATTTCCCCTGGCGTTTTCACGGTTACGCATTTTCGACGATGAACAATCCCGTCACGTTCCCAGTGACCTTTATGCAAAACATACACCGCGTGGACGATAAATCGGATGCGGAAGCCTATATCTCCAGATTGAACGGCCTTGGAATCGCGGTCGATCAGCTGATTGAAGGCATCGACATGGCCGCGGCGCGCGGGATCGCGCCGACGTCATTCTCGTTTGATCCGGTCATCACCGACGCCCGCAACATTATCAAAGGAGCGCCGTTCGACGACAGCGGGGAAGACGCCGCGCTATTCGCCGACTTCAAAGGCAAAGTCGAAAAGCTCGACATATCAAAGTCTGAAAAGGCCAGGCTCATCGATGAGGCGAGCAAGGCGCTTACGGGAACAATGAAGCCGGCAATTGAAAAAGTTATCGCAAAGATCGAAAGCCTGCGCGATCAATCGCCGGGACCCAACGGCGTCTGGGCGCTTCCGGAAGGCGGCGACTACTACAGAAACCAGATTGATTTCTGGACAAGCGAAAACGACCTGACGGCGGATGAAATTCACAAGATCGGTCTCGCCGAAGTGAAGCGCATACGCGGCGAGATGAAAAAGATCATGACGCAAGTCGGCTTCGAGGGCGATCTTCCGGCATTTTTCGATTACCTTCGAACGGATGCGGGCAATTTCTATCCGAATACGGATGAAGGCCGCCAAGCCTATCTCGATCAATCGAAAGCCTATATCGACTCGATCTATGCCGACGTCGATCAGTATTTCAACATCCTGCCCAATGCGCCGCTGGAGGTTCGCCGCGTCGAGGAATGGCGAGAAGAGACAGCCGGCATCGCCTTTTACAACCAACCGGCGCCGGACGGCTCGCGGCCGGGCATTTATTACGTCAACCTGAAGGACATGTCGTCCAAGCAAAAGCACGAAATGGAAACGATCGCCTATCATGAAGGCGCGCCGGGTCACCATTTCCAGATCGCCATCCAGCAGGAACTCGAAGGCGTTCCGACATTCCAGAAATTCGCATTTTTCGGCGCCTATACCGAAGGCTGGGGGCTGTACGCCGAGCGTCTCGCGAAAGAAAAGGGACGCTTTACCGATCCGATGCAGGATTTCGGCCGCTTGCAAAACGAAATGCTGCGCGCCTGTCGCCTTGTTGTCGACACTGGCGGCCATTCAAAGAAATGGTCGCGTGAGAAAATGATCAAATTCATGCTCGACAACAATCCGATGACCGAAGCCGATGCGACAAAAGAGGTCGAGCGTTATCTCGACCTTCCCGGCCAGGCGCTTTCCTACAAGATCGGGATGATCAAAATTCTCGACTTGCGCGATAAGGCGCAAAAGGCGCTCGGACCGAAATTCGACATTCGCGATTTCCACGATGTCGTGTTGAAGAACGGCGCCGTTCCGCTTCCCATTCTGGAAGAGCTCGTCGACAGTTATATCGCCGCCAAGAAGGCGGCCTGACCGCTTTCCCGCTTTCAGAAAATCTGCTGCGGCGGCGTCCTATGGCGCCGCCGCAATCATATTCTCCGATTTGCCGCGGATGGAGGAAATCGTCGCAAGCTCAAATCCGCGGGCTGGCGCCGTGGTCAGCCACGGGCCGATCGTGTCGAGCGTTTCCCGGTGCGGATGGCAGATGACGATGGCGTAACCCGTCTTGAGCGCAATAGCCTCGGCCAGCGCCAGCTGGCGCTGCGCCGCGGCGCGTCCCGGCTCCGCATCCAGAAAAACATCGCGCACGAACACTTCTGCGCCGACCGCCGCGCCCGCTCGCGAGACAACGCTGCCGCCGGTCGTAAGCGAATCGAGAAAGAAAAGTCCGCGCTGATCCACAAGGGACAAGACGCGCTTCATGGCTTGTTCGTCGCGCGTGAAACGTGAGCCCATGTGATTGTTCACGCCGGCGTAGCCGTCGAAGCGGTCGAGATTCCACATCAGCGTTTCGAACAGCACGCCCGGCTTCATTTCGCCTTCAAGGCTATGCGGACCGGGATCGGCGGAGCCGGTCGGCTCCATCGGCAGATGAAGAAGGATGTCGTCGCCGCGGCGGCGGGCTTTATCAACCAGCTCCTGAACGCCCTCGGCATAGGGAAGAAAGGATAGGGTGACAGGCCCCGGCATCCCCATGACTTCTCGAAAAGCATCCCGATTGAGTCCCATATCGTCAAAAATAATGATGAGTTTCGGCCGCGCCGCGGCGACGGCGTCTTTTCCGTTCGGCGGCGCAGGAAATCTCTCTGTCGGCTCCAGGGCGGCAATGCGGGCGATCAATTCCGATCTAGACCCCTGCGCGCCCGCCAGCGGCGCATCCCGTAAATCATAAGCTGCGACATAGGCGGCCTCGGCGCTTTGCGAGCGTCCGGCGATGAATGCCCCGGCGATCCCGAGCGCCACGCCAACCGTCGCCGCGATGGCGAAGGCGGCCGCATCCCATGGCGGCGTGAAAACGACTTTCAGCCCAAGCCCTCCCGGCGGCAGAAATTCGACCTTGGCTTTACGCATCATTTTGGCCGCCTTGCCGCCTTCATTCGGTTCAGGGACGCAACTCACAAACCCGCCGGGCCGGAAATCGGCGCTAGAAAAGCGCGGTTTTGTTCGATAGGACCCGGCAGGAGCCCTTTGCCTGCTATGATTCTCGTTATCGACAATTACGACAGCTTCACCTGGAACCTAGTCCACCTGATCGGCGGGCTCGGCCAACCGGTCAAGGTTGTCCGCAACGATGCGCTGAGCGCCAGGGAAGCGATTGCGTCAGACGCGCTGGCCATCGTCCTTTCCCCAGGTCCTGGAACGCCGGCAAGCGCAGGCGTTTGCGTCGAAACCGTGCGCCTCGCCGTCGAATCCGAAACACCGGTTTTCGGCGTTTGCCTTGGTCTTCAATCGATCGCCGAAGCGCTTGGCGGAACCGTTGTTAGGGCCGGACGGCAAATGCACGGCAAGACGAGCCTGATAGCCCATAAAGGCGCAGGTCTTTTTGCGGGGCTTCCCTCTCCCTTCACGGCGACGCGCTATCATTCGCTCGTCGCCCGGCGCAGCGATTTGCCGAACTCCCTGAAGGTGACGGCTGCGGCTGAAGACGACGGAGAAATCATGGCGATCGAGCACGCCGACGCGCCGATCGCCGGCGTCCAGTTTCACCCGGAAAGCATCGCCTCTGAACACGGCCTCGCATTGTTCAAGAATTTCCTCGCCCTTGCCGCCGCGAAGAAATCTCAATGAGTGATTTCAAATCCCTCCTCGCGGCGGTCAAATCAGGCGCTGCGTTGACGCAGCCTGAAATGCGCTTGGCGATGGATGCGTTGCTTAATAATGAGGTTGAAGAACAGGATATCGCCGATTTTCTCCTCGCTCTTCGGGCGCGCGGGGAAACCGTTGACGAAATTATTGCGGCGGCCGAGGCGATGCGGGCCCGAGCGCTGCCTGTCGTCGCGCCGAAAGGCGCAATCGACACCTGCGGAACCGGCGGCGACGGCGCCGGCACGTTTAACATTTCAACAGCGGTCGCGATGATTGTCGCCGGCTGCGGCGTTCCGGTCGCCAAGCACGGAAACAGGGCCGCCAGCTCGCGTTCGGGGTCATCAGAGGTTCTCGCCGCGCTCGGGGTCAACATCAACGCGCCGCCGGAAACAATTTCCCGATGCATTGAAAAAGCGGGCGTCGGTTTCATGTTCGCGGCCTACCATCATCGCGCCGTCGCGCATGTCGCGACGGTCAGAAAAAAGCTCGGCGTCAGAACGATTTTCAACGTGCTCGGACCGCTGGCGAATCCGGCCGGCGCGCGCCGTCAACTGATGGGCGTCTTCGATGCGGCGCTGACTCGCCCCTTGGCGTCAGCGCTGGGCGCGCTCGGCGCGGAACGCGCCTGGGTCGTCAGCGGATCGGACGGCCTTGATGAGTTGACGACGACGGGCGTTTCTTACGTCGCCGAGCTGCGCGACGGCGTCGTGCGCGAATTTGAGGTGTCGCCGGAAGACGCTGGGCTGCCGCGCGCGGCGCCGGAATGCCTCAAAGGCGGAACGCCGGATGAAAACGCGGATGCATTGCGACGGCTTCTCGCTGGCGAGCGCGGACCCTATCGCGACATCGCCATTTTAAATGCGGCGGCGGCGCTCGTCATCGCCGATGCGACGCAGACGCTGCGCGACGGCGCGGAGATGGCGGCGCAGTCAATTGATGAAGGGCGCGCCCGCAACGCTCTTGCGTTGCTTATCGCAATCTCGAATGAGACGTCGACATGACGATCCTTGACGACATCGTCGCTTATAAGCGCAGGGAAGTGTCGGCGGCGAAAGCGGCCGCGTCGATTGATGCGCTCGACCGGCTAGCGAACGAAATCGCGGCGCCGCGAGGCTTTGAATCAGCCTTGAGAAAAGCCGCATCCGAGAAATTTGCGCTGATCGCCGAGATCAAAAAGGCGAGTCCGTCGAAAGGCCTGATCAGGGCGGATTTCGACCCGGCGGCGCTCGCACGCGCCTATGCCGAGGGCGGGGCGGCGTGCCTTTCCGTTCTGACCGACGCGCCAAGCTTTCAGGGATCGCCGGCCTATCTGAAATCCGCCCGCTCGGCGGTTTCCTTACCGGTCCTGCGCAAGGACTTTATGATCGATCCCTATCAAGTCGCCGAGGCGCGCGCTTGGGGGGCGGATTGCATTCTGCTCATTATGGCTGTCCTTTCAGATGCGCAGGCGCAGGAACTGGTGGCGGCAGCGAAGGAACGCGCACTCGACGTTCTTGTCGAAGTCCATGACGAGGCGGAAATGGATCGCGCCATCGATCTTGGGGCCATCCTTATCGGGGTCAACAATCGAGATCTCAGGACATTCAAAACAGATCTTTCCGTCACCGAGCAGCTCGCAGGCCGCCTCCCTCATGACCGGCTTCTGATCAGCGAAAGCGGGATTTCCTCCGCCTCAGACCTTGAGCGCCTCGCGGCGGCGGGCGCGAAGGCTTTCCTGATCGGCGAAAGCCTGATGCGCTGCGCCGATGTGGCGGCGGCGACTAGGGCCCTGATCGGCGGCTCATCGCGCAACGCCTGATCCCCTTTTCGAATCAGGGGGATAAGCCTCGATTGGTCTTGACCCCCCAAAAGAACATCACTAGAACGTTAGCGTTTTGTTCTGTCGTCGTTTCGGGCCTGCAAGGACGGGCGGCGCGGCGCAACACGGCGAGTTCTAGAAAAGGGGCGATCAATGCTCACCCAAAAACAAAGCGAATTGCTCCGTTTCATCAATGACCGCATCCAGTCGACCGGGGTTTCGCCGTCCTTCGATGAAATGAAGGAGGCGCTCAATCTTCGGTCGAAATCGGGCATCCACCGTCTCATCACGGCGCTCGAAGAGCGCGGCTTCCTGCGCCGGCTGCCGAATCGGGCGCGCGCGCTCGAAGTCCTGCGCCTGCCGGATGACGCGGCGAACACCAAGCGCCAAGCCGCCAAATTCGCTCCTTCGGTCGTGACGGGCAATTTCGCCGCGCGCGGTCGAAGCGCGCCGCGCGCGCGCCTGGCATCCGCGGCCGGGACAGATCTTCCGGTTCTGGGGCGGATCGCCGCCGGGACCCCGATCGAGGCCATACAACACGAGGTTGACCGGATTGCGGCGCCGGAGGCCCTGCTCGCCGGGGGCGAACATTACATCCTCGAAGTGCAAGGCGAGTCGATGATCGACGCCGGCATTTTCGACGGCGATTACGCCGTCATCCAGCGCGTCGACGACGCGACCAACGGAGACATCGTCGTCGCGCTGGTCGATCAGGAAGAAGCGACCCTGAAGCGTTTGCGCAAGAAAGGCGCGTCGATCGCGCTTGAAGCGGCGAATCCGGAATTTGAAACCCGCATATACGGGGCGGATCGCGTCTCAATTCAGGGGAAGCTGGTCGGCTTGATGCGTCGGTACCATTAAGGGTTGATTATTATCCGGGCGCAGACCATGGGCGCCGCCCGCGGAACTCAGCGGCATTGGAGATCAAAAGCTCGTCTTTTAAAAGAGCGACCGCGTGGGCCCCCTTGTCGTACAGATCCCGCCGATCAATCACCGCAGCCTCGCAGTTTTCGCGCAAGCGGCGCGGAACGAAAAAAAGCGCAATAACGAGATCTGCGCGCGCGCAATCATCGTCAAATGACACAGAGCTTTTTGCGATCGCTAAGGGCTTTCCGTCCAGAGAGACGACGCAGCCCCTCTCATCGCATGGCGCGATCTCTTCAATTTTGAGCGGCTTGCCCTTGCGGCTGTCAACGCCAGCCTGCTCCATCCACATGGCGACGTCAAATCGGCTGCGGCTGCGATCAAAGACGGCGAATCGCCTCTCACGCCCTTCATTGACGACAAGGCCGACATTGTCGGCGTCCTCACTGACATAGAGCGCCGGCGCCGGATTAAGCAGGACCAGAACGGCGGAGAGCGGCAAGGCGGCAAGGCCAAGGAGGCGCCAAGGTCTCGACATTAGGCAAAGCCAAAGACCGCCGAGCGAAGTGACGCCAAGCGCGGCCGGCGGCCATTGCGGAAAAACCGTAACGGCGCCAGGCAGATTCATTGTCCAGCGCGCCATGACGAGCATCACGTCAACCCCTGCGGCGGCGAGCTTCCAGATCGGACCGTCGATGTTGAAGGGCGCAAGAATGATTGCGATGATCGCCGCAGGCATCACCCAGAAGCCCATCAGGGGAACAGACACGATATTGGCCGCCAGACCGAAATTCGCCGCTCGATTGAAGTGATAAAGGCTATAAGGCGCTGTCGCAAAAGCCGCGATCGTATCGGTGACGGCGACGCCGATAACGTAGCGCCGCAAGCGCGCCAAAACTGAAAACGACCGCAAAGGATCAGCTCTTTTGGACGCCCATTCGTAAGCCGCGATCAAAGCCGTCACCGCCGCAAACGACATCTGAAATCCCGGATGCAGCACGGCTTCCGGCGTCATCAGAATGATCACGAAGGCGGCGATTGCGACATTGCGCAGCGACAATGCGCGCCTGTCGAAAATTATGGCGATGAAAAAGATCGACGACATGATGAAGGCGCGCTGCGCCGGCCATGCCCCGCCGGAAATAAGCAGATACGCCGCACCGGACAAAAGCGCTGCGCAGGCGGCCCATTTTTTAATAGGTTGCGTCAACGCCAGCTTTTCCGACAAAGCGAGCAAGCCTCGCACGGCGAAGAAAATCAGTCCGGTCGCAAGCCCCATATGCAGGCCGGAAATTGAAAGAAGGTGCGCAAGGCCGGCGTCGCGAAAGGCGTCCTGGGCTTCATCGGTTATTGCGCCGCGTTTTCCCGTGACGACAGCGGCGACAATCGCGCCGCTGTCGCCGCCCGCTTTTTGCAGGATGCGACGCGCCAGCGCGACGCGAAGCATTTCCACCCTAGCCGCCGCCTGCTCCAAAAGAGATCGATCCGTTTTCGGCGCGACGATTGGCGGCGACACCGCATAGCCGACGGCGCCGATTCGAAGAAAATACAGTTGTCGCGCGAAATCAAAGCCGCCTGGCGCCGCCGGCCGCGGCGGCGGAGAAAGACTCGCCGTCAGGGAAACCAGATCCCCGGGTTTCGCGTCGAATTCGCGCCCGCGCCATGTGACGCGAACCCGCGCAGGCAAGTCATCGCGCGCAATGTCGCCGATGCGTTCGACTTCGAGCACGATACGGCGCTGTTGCGGCGATTCATCGATCGAGCGAAGCCGCCCTTCAAGGGCAACGAACTCGAGCGGCGCGCGGAGAACCGGCGCATCGACCTGCATGGCTCGAATATCGGCGGCGGCGAATCCGAGAAGAAATATTCCAACGCCGTACAGAACCGCCCGCCACCGCCGCAGCGCAGCGCCGGCAAGACAAGCCGATGCAAGCAATGTCATTGTGAACGGCAGCGACGGCTCCCGATCAAGCAGCAGATAGAAAGCCGCGCCTGCGCCTAACGCCGCCGGCGCCCAAAGGCCGAGCCGCCCCTCTTCGCTCGCGGCAAGTTCCATCAAGTGACGCTTGGCGCGGTCGGCAAAGCGCAGACTCGCCGCTTGAGCGCGGTTTTGCTCAAACGAGGCGGAGACGAATTCAGCTTTGACCATACCCCCCCGGCGGCGGCTGTGCTAAGGGCGTGCCGCCATCGCCTGAATAATGCGCAAAGGAAATCGCGCCGCAACCATGACGTCGAAAGTCGTAACACGTTTCGCCCCTTCGCCGACCGGCTATCTCCATATCGGCGGCGCCAGAACGGCGCTTTTCAACTGGCTCTACGCTCGCGGCCGAAAAGGGCTTTTTTTATTGCGAATCGAGGACACCGATCGCGCCCGACACAATGAGGCGGCTGTCGCGGCGATTATTGACGGTCTTTCCTGGCTGGGGATCGATTGGGACGGCGATCCGATTTCGCAGTATGCGCGCCGCGATCGTCATGCGGAGATCGCCAACACGCTGCTTTCCGTCGGCGCAGCCTACAAATGTTTCATGACCGTCGATGAAATCGAAGCGGCGCGCCTGCGAGCGATTGAGACCAAATCCCGTTTCGAGAGTCCGTGGCGGGACGTTGACGCAAGCAACGCCCCATCCGGCCGAGCATTCACAATCCGTTTCCGCGCGCCGCGCGAGGGTGAAACGACCGTCTCCGACGTCGTTCAAGGCGAGGTCAAATTTCCCAACAGCGCTCTGGACGATTTGATCATTTTGCGAAGCGACGGCGCACCGACCTATAATCTGGCCGTCGTCGTCGATGATCACGACATGGGCGTTACGCACGTTATTCGAGGCGATGATCATCTGAACAACGCCGCCCGTCAGCAGCAAATCTACGCTGCGCTCGGCTGGAACGTCCCGACTTTCGCACATGTTCCGCTGATCCACGGCCCAGATGGCGCCAAACTGTCAAAGCGGCACGGCGCGCTTGGCGTTGAGGCTTATCGCGATCTTGGCTTTCTCCCTGACGGTCTCGCCAATTATCTGCTCCGCCTCGGATGGTCCCATGGCGATGATGAAATCATACCCCGCGACAAGGCGCTTGAGTGGTTTGACATTGCTGGAATCAACCGCGCGCCCGCACGGCTCGACCTCGTAAAACTGGAACATACGAACGCGCATTACATGAAAGCTCTGAGCGAGGAGGATTTTGCGGCGAAAGCGGCCCCATTCATCGAGCGCGCCGGCGTTGCGCTGAATGAAAAAAATCTCGGGCGTTTGAAGCGGTCCGCCTCCTTTCTGAAAGAACGCGCCGCGACTCTTTCGGCGATCGCCGATGCTGCTGCATTCCTCTTTCTCACGCGCCCGATCGACATTTCCGGCAAGGCGGCCAAAGCGATTGAGACGGATGAGGCCAAGCGTCTGACCGCCGCCGCCGCCAAGGCGCTCGCGCGGGCCGACTGGTCAACGCCAGCGACGCTTGATGAGGAGTTGAAGGCCCTTGCGGAAACCGCCGGTGTCGGATTTGGCAAAATCGGGCAGCCTTTGCGGGCGGCGCTGACAGCCGGCCTTCCCTCGCCGTCCCTTGGGGAAATCCTCTACGCGCTCGGCCGGGAGGAATCCCTTGGCAGACTCAGCGACGCAGTATAAAAGAAAAAACAATGGGTTACGCTAGTTTTTCCGGCGTCGACCTAACCGCCTCAAATTGCCGGCGCTGGTCTGGAAACCGCTGCGTTTCCGACTATGATCGCACCGCACAAAAATTACCGCATTGCACAATGGGAGCGCAAAGATGGAAAGCAAGCTGAAGCCGGCGGGGAAAATGACCCTTTCCTATAACGGCGCGTCCACAGAGCTTCCCGTCTATTCCGGCTCTCATGGACCGAACGTCGTCGACTTCAGGAAATTCTACTCTGAGACGGGCTTGTTCACCTTCGATCCGGGCTTCACGTCGACAGCGAGCTGCGAAAGCCAAATCACCTTCATCGACGGCGAGGAAGGCGTTTTGCTGTATCGCGGCATTCCGATCGAGCAGCTTGCTGAAAAGTCGACTTTCCTCGAAGTCGCTTATTTGCTCCTTTACGGAGAGCTGCCGAACGCGGTTGAATCTGACGACTTCAATCGCTCGATCACGCGCCATACGATGGTGCACGAGCAGCTTAAGAACTTTTATAACGGCTTCCGCCGCGACGCTCACCCGATGGCGATCATGGTCGGCGTCGTCGGAGCGCTTTCGGCGTTTTATCACGACTCGACCGATATCAACGATCCCAATCAACGCCGCATCGCCAGCCACCGCATGATCGCGAAAATGCCGACCATCGCGGCTATGGCGTATAAATATTCAAGCGGCCAACCTTTCGTATTTCCGCATAACGATCTCGATTACACCGAGAATTTCATGCGGATGTGTTTCGCGGTTCCGGCTGAAGAATATGTCGTCAATCCGGTTCTGGCCGATGCGCTCGACAAGATTTTCATCCTTCATATGGACCATGAGCAGAACGCATCGACGTCGACCGTTCGCCTTGCGGGCTCATCCGGCGCCAATCCGTTCGCCTGCATCGCCGCCGGCATCGCATCGCTCTGGGGCCCCGCCCATGGCGGCGCTAATGAAGCCGCGCTCAACATGCTTGAGGAAATCGGCGCGCCGGAGCGCATTCCTGAATTCATCGCGCGCGCCAAGGACAAGAACGATCCGTTCCGGCTGATGGGGTTCGGACATCGCGTCTACAAGAATTACGATCCCCGCGCGAAGGTCATGCAGAAAGCCTGTCATGAAGTTCTTAATGCGCTCGGGCTCAAAGACGACCCGCTTTTTGAAGTCGCGCGCGAACTTGAGCGGATAGCGCTTTCAGACGAGTATTTCATTGAAAAGAAGCTCTATCCGAATATCGATTTCTATTCCGGCATCACGCTGAAAGCGCTCGGCTTTCCGACCGACATGTTCACCGTGCTCTTTGCGCTCGCCCGAACCGTCGGCTGGATCGCCCAGTGGTCGGAGATGATCGGAGACGACAGCCAGAAAATCGGCCGGCCGCGCCAAATCTACACCGGCGCCGCATCGCGCGATTATACGCCCTTATCGAAACGATAGACGCAACGATTTCGAAGGGTATAGGGTCGTCTCGTTAGGCGGTTGGTAAACATCGCCATCCTCGCGGGCGCCAACCGAGCCTAAACGGTTCGGCGACCCCACAAACTGGGCGAATAAATCCCGCTGGGTCTGATTTTTGCAAGCGGGAGGGGGCAACATCCAGCGCCAGAGAAAAAGGTAAACAGGTCAAAGTGACGGAATCGTCCTCTTTCCTTCGACTTTTGACGTCCGTGCGCATGCTGTTCAGCGCTCGCCGCGTCTTTCTGGTTTCCTTGTCGCTCCTCATCTTCATTATCGGCGCCGGCGCCGCATTCCTCTCCGCGGCGGAAGATACGCGGCCTTACAGATTCATTCGGGATAATATTTACCTTGTCGGCAAGCGCTTCCTCGATACGGGCATGCTGGCCCCTGCCGGCTTGATTGAGACCGCCTCCCCTTTCGCGCCGGCGGAAAATATTCGCGCGACGCCAGAAGCGAGCGGATATCGGATCGTTGTCGCTTTTGACAAAAAGGAAAACTTATTCCTGGCGAGGCTCTTTGACGCCAGGGGGGCTGTCATCCGGGTCTGGAGAATCGGCGATCGGCGCTTAAGTCAGACTGGCTGGCCAAAAGCGCTGTTCCGTCCTCATGGCGCAGCAATCGCCCCTGACGGACGGCTGTTTATCAACAGCGATGCGGACGAAGCGTTGGTCGCCTATGATCGGTGCAGTCAGGAGCTTTGGCGACGCGCTGACGTGTTTCACCATCAACTGACGATCGATGAAAACGGAGATCTTTGGTCATGGCGCGGAAAGGGTCGCCAGATATCCTTTGATCAATTCATTGAGCGCATAGACGCCGATACAGGCATGACGCTCGAGTCGATTTCTTTAATCGATGATGTTGTGAAGCCATTGGCAAGGAACCGCCTGATTTTAGGGTTGCCAGAAACATTCGACCGCAATGACAAATCTTTTCGCAATCTTGCGGCGGACGTATTCCATCCGAATGACGTCGAGCCTCTGCCTTCCGCTATCGCAGACGCTTTCCCGCAATTCGCGGTCGGGGATCTGCTAGTAAGTTTTCGAAACCAAAATCTCGTCGCCGTAATCGACCGCAAGTCAAAAGAGATAATTTGGAGTCGCCACGGCCCCTGGGTTCGTCAGCATGACCCGGATTTCCTCCCCACGGGCGAAATATCAGTTTTTGACAACCAGCACAGCGATTCGCCGCGCCCCACCACGTTTCGACGCCGGTCAAGGCTCATCGCCGTGGATCCGAAAACTGACGAGCTGAGATCGGTCCTGCCCCAATCAACACCCCCCTTTTACACCCCCGAAATGGGGGCGCATCAGCAATATGACGACGGGCGGGTCCTGATTGTCGCCGCTGAGGAGGGACGAGTCTTGGAAATCGACCTCAAATCGACCAAAACTCTCTTTGAATTCAACAATCGGATCGATCGTCGCCATAGCGCCAACGTTCCGATGGCGATTCATCTACCGGAGGACTTTTTCGATGAAAAACCTGAAAACTGGACTTGCCCTTAGCCTGATCGCGCTCGCCGCGACGGCGACCCCTGCAGCGGCTTATATCGGTCCAGGCGTCGGCCTTGGCGTCATCGCCACGATTTTTGGGGCCATCGGCGCTTTCTTTATGTTGATCGCCGGGCTTCTCTGGTATCCGATCAAGGCGATGCTGCGCAAAAATCGGCAAAAGAAAATCGGCGCTGCGCCGGCTGCCGAAACGGTTGTTGCGTCGGCGGCCGATGAGAAGGCGGAAAAGCCTAAGCCATGATGCTTGCGGCCATCCTCATCGCCGGCGCCGCCTTTTACGAAGTCTTTGTCGCGCTTAAAACGCTTTCTGACGTCCGGAAAATGCGCGCAACGATGGATCGCGCGCTTGGCGTCGTTCAGTCGAAGACGATGAGCGACGAGGAAAAAGCGACTGCGATGCGCAAATCGAGCGCTTCAATGTTCGGATCGATCGGCTTGACAGTCATGAAAGTCGCGACGGCCGTCGCAGCCGCAGCCGCGACTCTCTACGTCGTTTCGCTTTTTGCGTGGTCGTTTGACGACCTCATCGAATACTCCGTGAAACCGTTGCCGTTAATCGCAACGATAATCGGCGTCACGCTCTACGGGATGATCCGGCATGGCCGGAAGAGGTGACGCCCCCACTGAGGGCTATTCGTTCGCAGACCGGTGCCTGCACCGGCTGGCCTTCGCTCATCCGCTCGTTCAGCGCGCGCTGGGAGAAATAGAAAGCGATATTTTCGCCAAACAATTCGTCGATCACCCAGCATCGCGTCCGGTTTTCGTAACCGGACTGCCGCGCGCCGGCACGACGCTCTTGCTTGAACTGCTCTATAAGACGGGCGAATTCGCGACGTTCACCTATCGCGAGATGCCTTTTGTGTTGGCGCCGCTATTCTGGTCTTCATTGACGAAGTCCGGCCGCCGCAAGGGTGAAGCGAAAGAGCGCGCGCATGGCGACGGAATGGAAATCACGTTTGACAGCCCGGAGGCGTTTGAGGAAGTCGCCTGGCTGACTTACATGCGAGAGCGTTATGTCGGCGACGACACGCTAGCGCCGATCGACGCCGGCGCCGTCACGGACGAATTTCGCGAAGCGTTTCCAATGCTGGTCCGGAAACTGTCAGCGTTGCATTCAGAAGATGGATCGCCGCAGCGATATCTGTCGAAAAACAACGCCAATATAAGCCGCATTGATGCGATTCAATCCGTCTTTCCGGATGCGACGATCTTTGTTTGCCTGCGCGATCCGATTTCGCATGTGCGCTCCTTGATGACTCAACATCAACGTTTCCTCACTCTTCATAATGAAGACGAGTTCGCGCGGTCCTATATGCGCTGGATAGGCCATTTTGATTTCGGCGCGAATTTTCGCCCCATCGACTTCGCTGGACGCGGCCTTACGGCGAAATTTGCGAGCGATGTGAATTTCTGGCTGCAATACTGGATCGACGCCTACGCCTACGCTGCGAAGCGGGCGAACGGGGCGGTCAATTTCGTTTCTTATGAGCGCATGATTTCAACGCCTTCACAGTCGCTTTCGCGCATCGCCGATCTTGTCGGGCTCGCCGACAAAGACCGCTTTACGGCGCAAGCGACCGTCATGCGCGCGCCGACAACTCAAGACGCCCCGCTCGACGGCGCCGATGAGAGATTGCTGGCTGAAGCAAAGGCCGCCTACGCGCTTCTCATCAACGACGACGTCGCCTGAAGCGACTGGTGCGGGCGGTGGGACTCGAACCCACACTTCCTTGCGGAAAACGGATTTTAAGTCCGTTGCGTCTACCGGTTCCGCCACGCCCGCCCCTGCGCCGCGCTTAGCATTCATCCGCCGCCGCGGCAAAGGCCGCGCGCCTTGAAAGCGCCGGCGGGCGCGCGTATCGCAGGGTC
>CALAZI010000081.1 GCA_937895955.1 uncultured Alphaproteobacteria bacterium
GCTTCGCGCTCGACGATCTTCATGCCCTTGCCGCCGCCGCCCGCCGTCGCCTTCAAAAGGACCGGATAACCAATCCGCGCGCATTCGCGTTTGAATGTCTCAAAGCTCTGGTCTGCGCCCTGATAGCCGGGCGTTGTCGGCACGCCCGCCTTTTCCATCAGGTCTTTCGCGGCGGATTTCGATCCCATGGCGCGAATTGTCTTCGCTGTCGGGCCGATAAAGACGACGCCCGCCGCATCGAGCGCATCGGCGAATTTCTCATTCTCGGACAAAAAGCCATAGCCTGGGTGAACGGCCTCGGCGCCGGTTTTTTTCGCCGCCTCGATGATCTTCTCTATCTTCAGATAGCTTTCGGCGGGCGCGGCAGCGCCGATATGAACGGCTTCATCGCAGGCTTTCACATGCGGCGCATTTGCGTCGGCGTCTGAATAGACGGCGACGGTTTCTATCCCGAGGCGCCGCGCGGTTCTTGCAACCCGGACGGCGATTTCGCCGCGATTGGCGATGAGGATCTTCTTGAACATGGCTTTTATCCGTAAAAGGCGTCGTGATAGCGGATCGTTCGTTGCGGCGTTGCGGTCAGCGCCGCGAAGTCGATGAGCTGGAAGGCGTCGCCTGCGTCCATCGCGTCCCAGCGCATATTCTTGCGCGACGCCGGCTCGAAGCCGAAGCGGGAATAATAGGAAGGCTCGCCGAGAACGACGAGAAGGCTCGCGCCGCGCGTGCGGCAATAATCGATGCCGGTTTCGATCATCGCCGAACCGACGCCCCTGTTCTGATGCGCTGGCGCGACGGATACCGGCGCCATGCCGAGCAAACCGCCCTTGAGCGCCGGGTCCGCCGTCACCGGCGAGAAAGCGCAATGGCCGACGAGCTCGCCGTCCGCTTCCGCGACGAGGTCAAGCGAGATCGCATCGGCTTCCCATAGTTTTTCAACAATCGCCGCTTCATCCGCCTGCGCGAACGCCGCCTCGACGATCTTCAGGATCGCCGGCCGGTCCTCTTCCTGCGCTTCGCGAATGATGAGCGCCATCACTCCGCCTTCCTGATCCAGTTCGCTTTGCGCTTTTCAAGGAACGCCGCGACGCCTTCCTTGCCTTCGGGCGTTGAGCGGACGCGCGCGATGATGCCGGCGGTTTCTTCCATCACAGCGTCGTCGATCGGCCTTCCGGCGACGATGCGGATGAGCGCCTTCGCTTCCTTCTGCGCGGCGGGCCCGCATGCGAGAAGGTTTTTGACGACGCCGTCTAGCGTCTCCTCCATCTGGGCCCTGAGGCAAACCATATGCGCGAGGCCGATCTCTTTCGCCTTCGTCGCGTCGAAGCGCTCGCCGGTCAGGAAGAAGCGCCGCGCCTGGCGCGCGCCGATCGCGTGCAGGACGAACGGCGAAATAACCGCCGGAATGATGCCGAGCCTCACTTCCGACAGCGCGAAGAAGGCGTCGTCCGACGCGATGACGATGTCGCAGGCGGCGGCGAGGCCCGTTCCGCCGCCCATACACGGGCCCTGAACAAGCGCGATGACCGGCTTTTCGCATGTGTAGATCGCATTCAACATGCCGGCGAGGCGGCGCGCGTCGCCGAGATTTTCTTCCGCCGAGAATTCCGAGGCGCGCTTCATCCATGAAAGATCGGCGCCGGCTGAAAAAGCGTCGCCCGCGCCGGCGAGAACAACGATTCGCACAGCGTCGTCATTCGACAGCGTCTTCATCGCATCGCCGATTTCGGCGATCAGCTTTTCGTTGAAGGCGTTCTTCACCTCCGGACGATTGAGCGTCACGCGCGCGACGCCGCGATTGTCGGTTTCAACAGTGAGGTGCTGGTAGGTCATCATATCTTCCTTACATCCTGAAGACGCCGAACTTCGTCGCTTCGACGGGCGCGTTCAAGCTCGCTGAAATGCAAAGCCCCAGAACGTCTCGCGTTTGCGCCGGATCGATAATGCCGTCATCCCAGCCGCGCGCCGAGGAATAATAGGGGGAGCCTTGCGCGTCGTAGTCGGCGCGGATCTTGTTCTTGAAGGCCTCCTCGTCCGCGGCGCTCCATTCCTCGCCCTTGCGCAGTCCCTCGCGGCGGACGGTCGCAAGAACGCTCGCCGCCTGTTCGCCGCCCATGACGGAAATGCGCGCGTTCGGCCACATGAAGAGAAAGCGCGGCCCATAGGCGCGCCCGCACATGCCGTAATTGCCGGCGCCGTAGGAGCCGCCGACGACGATCGTGAATTTGGGGACGCGCGCGGTCGCGACGGCGGTGACGAGCTTTGCGCCGTCTTTTGCGATGCCGCCCGCTTCCGCCGATTTGCCGACCATGAAGCCTGTGATGTTTTGCAAAAAGACGAGCGGAATTTTTCGCTGGCAGCAAAGCTCGATGAAATGCGCGCCCTTCATGGCGCTTTCCGAAAAGAGAATGCCGTTATTGGCGAGAATGCCCACGGGAAAGCCGTGAATATGCGCAAAGCCGGTGACGAGCGTCGATCCGTAAAGCGGTTTGAATTCGTCGAAGATGGAGCCGTCGACAATGCGGGCGATGATTTCCCGCGCGTCATAGGGTTTTCTGATGTCGCGCTCGACGATTCCGTAAATTTCCTTCGGGTCGTAATGCGGCGGGGCGGGATCCGCGACGACGAGGCTGCCCTCTTTCACCCAATTCAGCCGCGAAACGATCTGCCGCGCCAACCCGAGCGCGTGATCGTCATCCTCGGCGAGATGGTCAGCAACCCCGCTCTCGCGCGTATGGACGTCGCCGCCGCCCAATTCTTCCGCCGTGACGATCTCGCCGGTCGCGGCTTTAACGAGCGGCGGACCGCCGAGAAAAATCGTTCCCTGCTTGCGGACGATGATCGCCTCATCCGACATCGCCGGCACATAGGCGCCGCCCGCGGTGCAGGAGCCGTGAACGACGGCGATCTGCGGAATGCCGGCGGCGGACATGTTGGCCTGATTGAAAAAGATGCGGCCGAAATCGTCCTTATCCGGGAAAACCTCGTCCTGCATCGGGAGGAACGCGCCGCCCGATTCGACGAGATAGAGGCAGGGCAGGCGATTTTCCGCGGCGATCTCCTGCGCGCGCAAATGCTTCTTCACCGTCATCGGATGATAGGTGCCGCCCTTAACGGTCGGATCATTGGCGACGATCATGCACTCGACGCCTGATATGCGGGCGATGCCGGTGACGACGCCGGCGCCGTTGACGTCGCCCGAATACATCTCCCAGGCGGCGAAGCCGCCAAGCTCAAGAAAAGGCGCGCCGGGATCGACGAGGCGTTCAATGCGCTCGCGCGCCAGAAGCTTGCCGCGCGCCTTGTGCCGCTCGGCGTAGCGCGCGCCGCCGCCTTCGGCGACCTTGGCCGTATTAACCTTTAACGCCTCAACCAGCGTCTCCATCGCTTCCCGGTTGGCCGCGAAGGCGTCTGACTGGGTGTCGATCTCAGATTGGATGCGCGGCATTCGCTCTCCCTTTTCCTCTCCCGCTCCGGCAAGGCGCGGCCGGGTGCGGCTGAACGGGCCGCCCCTCATCATCCGCTCCGTCGCGCCGCCGGTCCCCGATCCGGTCGCCCGGGGACAGCTCTCCCTGGCGGCTGATAAAACCTTTGGCGCGAACCTAAATAATCCGGTTGTCGGACAATAGCAATATATGATAACGATACTGCCAACCCGTAAAAAAAGCCCGTCCGGCAAGGAGGAGAGCTTCCATGGCCCGCAATATTCCGCACCTCAATTTCGGCCTGCCCGAGGAGATCGAGGAAATGCGCGAGATGATCGCGCGCTGGGTCGACGATCGTTTGGAACCCCGCGCAGCGGCGATCGACGCTGAGAACGAGTTCCCGCGCGACCTCTGGCCGGAGCTCGGGGAACTCGGCCTGCTCGGCATTACGGCGGATGAGGAATTCGGCGGAACGGGGCTCGGCTATCTCGCCCATGTCGTCGCGATGGAGGAAATTTCGCGCGGGAGCGGCTCGGTCGGCCTTTCCTACGGCGCGCATTCCAATCTCTGCGTTAACCAGATCAACCTGAACGCCTCGAAGGAACAGAAGGCGCGCTATCTGCCGAAACTCATTTCCGGCGAGCATCTCGGCGCCCTCGCCATGTCCGAACCGGGCGCCGGTTCCGACGTCGTCTCGATGAAGCTCAAGGCCGAGAAGAAGGGCGATCGTTACATTTTGAACGGGAACAAGATGTGGATCACCAACGGGCCGACCGCGGACGTCGTCGTCGTCTACGCCAAGACGGCGCCCGACAAGGGCTCGCGCGGCATATCGGCGTTTCTGGTCGAAAAAGGTTTTAAGGGTTTTTCAACCGCGCAAAAACTCGACAAGCTCGGCATGCGCGGTTCGGACACGGGCGAGCTCGTCTTCGAGGATTGCGAAGTCCCGGAAGAAAACCTGATCGGCTCGGAAGGGGACGGCGTCAGGATCCTGATGAGCGGGCTCGATTACGAGCGGACCGTTCTGTCGGGCGGCTGCATCGGCCTGATGCAGGCGGCGATGGATGTCGTCATGCCCTATATTCACGACCGCAAGCAGTTCGGCAAATCGATCGGCGAGTTTCAGCTCGTGCAAGGCAAGGTCGCCGACATGTATACGACGATGAACGCTTCGAAAGCCTATGTTTATACGGTCGCCAGGGCTTGCGACCGCAAGGAGACGACCCGCCAGGACGCGGCGGGCTGCATTCTTTACGCCGCGGAAAAGGCGACGCAGGTTGCGCTAGACGCCATCCAGTTGCTCGGCGGCAACGGCTATATCAACGAATATCCGACCGGGCGCATCCTGCGCGACGCCAAGCTCTATGAGATCGGCGCCGGCACGTCGGAAATCCGCCGCATGCTGATCGGCCGTCAGCTTTTCGAAGCGAGCGCCTAAATGGACGGCAGCTTTGAACCGATCGAGCGCGCGCCGGCCTATATGAAGGTCTTTCGCGCGATTGAGGAGAAAATCACCTCGGGCGCGTTGAAAGACGGCGCGCATCTGCCGACCGAGGCGGAGTTATGCGGGCAATTCGGCGTTACGCGCTCAACCGTGCGCGAGGGGCTGCGCCTGCTTGAACAGACGGGGCTTATCGCGCGGGGGCCGGCCAAGAAGTTTTTCATCAAACGCCCTGCGGCGTCTGATATCGCCGCGGCGACGTCGAAAAGCTTTGCGCTCGGCGGCGTCACCTTTTCGGAAGTCTGGGACGCGCTTGCGACATTGTATCCTGAGGCCGCGCGGCTCGCCGCCAGGCGCCTTTCTGACGAGAATGTCGCCGAGCTTAAAAAGGTCAGCGAAAGGCTGAAAGCGGCGCGCGATTCCAATCATGAAGCGACCGTCAGCGCGGCGGTCGAATTCTTTCAGTCGATCTCAACAGGACTTGAAAACCGCGTCATGGCCGCGATGCTGCAATCCCTCAACCTGATGATCGGCGAAAGCCTTCGTCAGGTCATCGCCCGCGCGCCCAAGGCGAAGGACCGCATCCTCAACGCGCAAAGGCTGCTCATCGAGGCGTTCGAGGCGCGCGACGCCGATCTCGCCGCCAACTGGATG
>CALAZI010000082.1 GCA_937895955.1 uncultured Alphaproteobacteria bacterium
ACAGAGCGTCGTCGCCCAATTCGCCGTTCAGCAGATCGTCGCCATCGCCGCCGGCCAGCGTGTCCCCCTGCGCGCCGCCGAAAAGCATGTCCGTCCCGCCGCCGCCGAACAACTGATCGGACCCCGCATCGCCCCGAAGCGTGTCGTCATCCGATCCGCCCAAAAGGCTGTCGTCGCCAAGCCCGCCTTCAAGAGAATCAAATCCCGAACCGCCCAGAACAAAATCATCGCCGCCTTTTCCAAGCAGGACGTCATCGCCTTGGTCGCCGAGGAGGAGATTTGCGGCCTCGTCGCCCGCCAGCCGGTCGTTGAAGGGCGATCCGATGATCGCTTCAACATTCCGCAGAATGTCCCCTGCGGCGTAGCCGCCTGACGCCGGAAATACGCTAAGCAAGTCGATAATGACACCGCCGGGACTGTTCGAATAATCAACGACGTCAAGCCCAACGCCGCCGTCGATCACGTCCGCGCCGCCGCCGGAGACGAACCAGTCATCGCCGGCGCCGCCGCGCAACGTATCGGCGAAGAAAGCATCAAGCCCGCCTGCAGCCGACAACCCGCCGAATATCAGATCATTGGAAACGCCTTTTGCACTCCTGTCGACGACATGCGCGCCGACTTCAGGCGCATGAAACGGATTCGTTCCCCGCGTATCGGCGGCGACGAAAATGGAATTCGGAACGTAATTGACGATCGAATTCCAAACCGACGGAGCGGACGTCACCAACAGCAAAGCGGAGGGTGCAATATGCGTTTCATAAAGTTTCGCGAAAGCCGGCGCCAGCTCCTGGTCAAGAGGCGATATTTTCGTCGGGCTGAACGCTTCGCCGTAAGCATTTTGAAAAGCGGCGAGCATTGCATTCCATTCGGACTGCGCATTTCCGAGCGCTCTCGGAAATGCGGCGATTTCACCGAAAATTTGATTCTCGTGCTTATTCAGCATTCGAAAGATGCGAAGCGCTTCCGCCTCGCTCGGCCGGAAACCCGGAGCGCCCGTATCATTGTCATACTGGCCGAACAGCTCTCCTTCCAGATATCGCCTGCGCATTATGCCGGTTCCCGAGCTGTCGCGGGCGTTGCCGTAATTCGAATTGAACACTATTTCATACCACGCTTCGGCGCGGTCGCCGGCGTTATAGGCGGCGCGGAATTTATTGCTGGAATAAAGAATGCCGTTATACGCCATATCGACGATAGCGAGCCTTTCAAAAGACAGGGGCGCGTCCGGACCTTGAACGCTCGCCCGCGTCTCATAAGTCAGGATAAGCTCATCGAACGTGTCGTATATTTCCTGATCATTGAAAAAACGGAACTTGGTGCGAGCGCCGAAACCCGCCGACGCCGCGCGCTCAGCAAGAATGGAATCGGCTTGAAATTGCCATGAGCCGGCTCCACTTGAATTGAATACAGACGCCAGTCGGTCACGATAGGCTTGATCGGCGGCGGTCGACAAATTGAAGCCGAACGTTTCCAACACTTCGTTTAACGACGACGGGACGCGAAGATTAAATCCGATGCCGATCGTTGGTACACCGACAGAATCTGCGTAAAGCGTTTGCCTGATATTGCCGGACTCTTCAAAATACGCGGATACGTATCGCAAGCGTTCAGAATAATCAGACGGCGAAAGGAGGCGATTATTGAACATCGCCGGTTCTTTCCGCCGTCATCTGGCAAAGCGGTATTTCGCCGATCCGCCCAAGCGTCGGACGTATCCAGAATATTTCGAAGCGATCAGGATCACCGTTCCAGGCACGGAGGGCGAAAATTTTGTCATCGCGCAGGAAGATGCTCGCTTCAGGCGCAAAGGTTGTCGCATGCAATTGCTTGTGCAATTCGTCATTTTCAACCGCCGAGAAGAATATGCGCGGTTGCAAATTCCATAAAAGCCATTCCTCGCCGGATCGCCCGGCCATCGCCGGATCGGCGTGAAATTGATAGATCGTTTCCTCGACGCCGTCGCGATTGATATCGATCGCCGCCTTTTCAAGCCGCGTTTCGCCGCGAAGCAATTCATTGATTTCCGCCATACGGCCCTGGCGGCACGCGGCTACGTCTTCCTTACTGAACGCCTTGCCATTTGACGGATTGACGCGCGCCGGCGCTTCGCACCACCCGTCATATAATCCTTGAGCAATGAGACGGGCGTTTGCGGAAGAATCCATCGACGACCAGGCAGGCGCGCCAATATCGCCCGATGCGGCTGCAATTTCGAAAAACAACTCTCCGCGCGCGCGTTGTGCGTTGGCCATCGATAATACGGCCTCGCAAACGCCTGCAACATTCGGCGCAGCGCCTGCTTCATAATTCAGAACCAGGGCGAGCGGCGCGATGGCGGCTGATGACTCCTGCGGCGGCGTCGGTTCATTCGCTCTTTGGATGAGTGAGGTTGATGAATTTTCTCCAGACGCATCCTTCGAAGGCGCTGATGATTGTTCATCCTGAGCGCCGCAGCCCATGGAAAGAATAAAGGCGCACAAACAGCCTAAATGCGCTTGTTTCACGATATCGCCCCTGACGCGCCATGTGTGACGCTAACGCTTCAGGTTTGAAATCGACGAAAAACGTGGCTTCGGTTTGACGTCCGTTTGGCGGAAGAGTCGAACTTCGCCACATTAACGCCCCAATTCATCACCCGAACGTGAAATCGTCGGCGTCGAGGCTGGCGATGGTGCGGTTGAGGAGGGTGAGCGTGTCGCCGGTTCCGAAATCGATGACGACATTCCCGCCGATCTCGCTCGCTGCGTTCATCACCTCGATGAAGCTGTCGAACGCCGTTCCGAAGCCCTGCAGCGCGATCACGTCGCCGAGCCCCGCCCCGCCCTCAAAGGCGCCGATCGTGTCATTGTCGTCGCCGAGCGCGAAGACGAATGTATCATTCCCGGTTCCGCCGAATGATGTGTCGTCGCCGTCGCCGCCGATCAGCGTGTCGTTTCCCGCCGCGCCGGCGAGGAGATCGTTGTCGAGCCCGCCGTCAAGGACATCGTCGTCGTTCCCGCCGTAAAGCTCGTCATCGCCCGCATCGCCCATGAGCGAGTCAAAGCCGTTGCCGCCGACCACCGTGTCAGCGCCCGCGCCGCCCGAGACCGTGTCGTTCCCGAGCGTGCCGCCGGCGACGTCGTTTCCATCGTCGCCGTTGACGACGTCGTTCCCATCGCCGCCGACAACGACGTCATTGCCGAGACCACCCGAAACGTCGTCATTCCCTTTCGTGCCCGATACCGTATCGTCGCCGTCGCCGCCGTCCAGCGTGTCGTTATCGTCGCCGCCGAGCATCGTATCCGCGCCGAGACCGCCGAGGAGCTGATCGTTGCCGGCGTTCCCGGTCATCAGATCGTTTCCGTCGCCTCCGTCGAGCGTGTCGAGCCCGTTCCCGCCGTAAAGCGCGTCGTCGCCCAATTCGCCGTTCAGCAAATCGTCCCCGTCGCCGCCCGCAAGTGTGTCTACCTGCGCGCCGCCGAAAAGCTGATCGTTCCCGGCGCCGCCGAAAAGCTGGTCAGAACCGTTATCGCCCAAAAGCGTGTCGTCTCCCGCGCTGCCCACAAGAAAATCGTCGCCGGTATTGCCAAGAATGCCGTCATTCCCCGCGCCGCCGTTCACCGAATCGTTCCCGGCGCCGCCGGCGATCGTGTCGTCGCCGCCGAGCCCCTCGATCAAGTTGCCGATCGAATCTCCGGAAATCTGATCATCGCCCAAGCCGCCAATGATGTTTTCTATGCTTATGAGCGTGTCCGCGGTTATTTCTGGACCCGTCACATTGCCCGACGTAAGCATCAGATCGAGAACAATGCCTTGCGTCGTGCTGGAATAATCGATTGTATCGTTGCCGGCATGGCCATCGTACGTGTTGCCGCTACCGGAATAGCTGCCGCTCACGAAATCGCCGGCAACTAAAGTGTCGTTGCCGCCAGATCCCTGAACGCGCAAAAGGAGCGCGCTGCCATTGCTCGCGTCCACTTCAAGCTGATTTGGGCTAAATACACCTTTCAATTTCAGAATGAAGTCCGCACCGGGCAAACTGTCTTGACCAAAATAAACAATTGTTTGGCCGTTCGCCACGCCCACTTCTATTCTGCTTGGCCCTGTTGTCGATCCGTCTCCCGAAACGATCGGCCCGACGAACCACGCATTGTCATAAAACAAGGATTGCCATTGAATCGCCTCGCCGACCTCCAAGTCCAGGATTGTCGCCTGCATCGATGTCCCAGCTTGGTATCCTCCAAATGAAAATACGTCCGCACCGCGACCGCCAACTGCAACATCTTGATCTCCGAATATCAGAGTATCGTTTCCGTCCTCGCCGAATATCGCATCCGCAGACGCCCCTAAACTGCTATTAATGTGATCATTGCCGAAGCCGCCATACAACAAGTCCGGCGCGGTATCATTGTCGCCCGTTTGAGACAAAATATAGTCGTCGCCATACCCTCCGTAGACCGTGTCCCGCCCTGCGCCGAACCAGAGCTGATCGTTGCCGGTTCCGCCACCCAAAAAATCGTTCCCGAGATCTGTTTGTATGAAATCGTTGCCGCCATTCCCATAGAACCGAAACCCGGTTGTCAAATGAACGGACGATCGACTTCGCCCAAAAATTGAGTCATCGAATTCCGAGCCAAAAACGCCTTCGATATTTTGGATGATGTCTTGATTTCCAAATCCGTCATTGTCGATCCAAGGATTGTCGAAACGAACTCCGACGCCCGAAGGAGCCTCGCGGTAATCTAAGAAGTCGAAGCCTTCGCCGCCATCAATTCTGTCCGCGCCCAAGCCGCCGACAAAAGTGTCATTGCCAAACCCCCCAGACAAAGTGTCATTTCCGGCGCCATCGTAAATGACATCATCTCCAGCGGTTCCGATATTGCTGATTCCGGCTGACCCATCTCCTCCCACCAAAACGTTTATGAATCCGATCGTTCCCCCGCCTGCCCCTCCTTCCGGCGCCGCAGTTCGCAACGGGTTCGTCGAGTCATCCATAATGAAGTATTGAAAGCCCAGTGGTCCAACAAAATTTGTTGGAGGCGTAACTGTTATGCTTTGACCATCCGCAGCAACACTTGCGATCGAAGTGTCTGAAACACCCGTTATGTGAATTGCATCGCCCTCAGCGTCTTTGTCATTCGCCAAGGCAAGAATATTTATTGGCGTGTTTGGCCCAGTCGTTACCAAATCAAGCGCAGCAAATGGGTAATGATTCGGAGCGGCATCATCGTTCAATATGGTGCCAACCGCTGCAACCGTGTTCGCGATCTGCCCGGCCGAATCAAGCAACGTCACGCCGAATGAGGGCTGGCTTATGAGCAGCTGGAAGACCTCATCAGGTTCAACGCTACCATCTCCTACTATCGTGACGGTAATGGTGCCTGATGTCTGGCCCGCAGGAATGACAAGCACGCTTGATTTCGCGATATAATCCAAGCTGGAAGTGGCCGGCGATGCAGCGCTCAAAAATTCTTGCGTGGCATACTGCACGCTAACCGTACGTGAGCCGGCCCCCGGTCCGCTCGTGGTCACATTGAAGGTCATTGTCGCCGAACTATTTGACTCGGTCACATACGAATCGGCGATGGAAAGATAAATGTTGTCGATAACAGGCGGCGGCACATAGTTGGGGGCGTCAGTCGTAAAGTTATATGCAGTTGGGCTTACAAGCCCCCCAAATTGGTTGCCGCTTCGATCTTCAACCGCACCCGGTGAGATTGTAATGTAATAGTTAGAAAGGGGCGACAAGTCGATCGTTGGGTCGAAAACCAACGTATTTCCACTGATCGTCAGCTGTGTCGGATTGGTAATCTGGGCAGCATGAATCAGTGTTCCATTTGAAGAGTAAATTGCGATCGAACCCGTTCCGACAACAATTTCTTCATCAAAGGCAAAAACGAAATCTGCGTCTACGGGTACGCTTGTGGCATTGTCAGTTGGGGCCAAACGCACGAGGACGGGCCCTACGTTGTCGATGCCTGCGCCGGTAGAAAAATTCAGGACATTTGGCGTCGAAATTCCGGAGTAAGGATTGCCAGCAGCATCCTGAATCGCACCATTGTTAACGGTCACATAATATCCCGTACCAAGCTCAAAATTCGCGACTGGGTTAATAATTACATTTTGGCCCGCAAATGTTACTTGGCTTTGGTCGTTAATTGAGATGGTTTGGAATATGCTGTTGTCGCTGCGTCGTATTGTTATCGACCCAGCTCCAGCAAAGATCGGCTCATCAAAATTTAGGAGGATCAATGCGTCGGGCAATACGTTTGACTGATTTTGCGTCGGCGCCGTCGCAACTAAAATTGGCGCGGTCGTGTCAGTCGGCGGGAGCAGGCTGCTCCTCGCAAATTCGACCCCGGCAAATTCGAGGAATTCAACATTGCTTGCAACCAGATCGATGCCGTCATTCGCGGCGACGTTGTTTGATATGATCCGCAAATAACTTCCTGCTTGGGTAATTGTGTAGTTCGCAAGCGAATTGTTGAAGACCGCCACATCATGAGTGCCGGCGCCCCCATCAATAATGTCGTTGCCGCTGCCTCCTTTGAGCCAATCATTTCCAGCTCCCCCGAACAATAAGTCGTCGCCGGAAAATCCATAAATTATGTCGGAACTCAAATTTCCAATCAGAATATTGCTCTTCGAAGTTCCAGTAAGTGTGGGATCTAGGGAAAAAGGGTCTGTTCTTATTGCGGCAGACGAATAATTCAATATCGAGCGGTTATGCGTTTCAAGTAAGTTGGCAATCGCGGCCGTCGTGCTTGCGTAAAGCGATAATGAATGCTCACGTAATTGGCCAAATGGTGCATAAACAAACGCCAATTCAAAAAGAGTGCTATTTGGTTCATCCGGCAAATCGATCTGAAAATCAAATCCCGCATGGAACTGAAACAGCGAAGCATTGAATACTGGATCGCCTTGGCCCGAAAGAGGATCCGAATTCCCAAAATTTACGAGCCTACTGTCGTAGGCGATTGACGTCCCGGAATAGTTCACTCCAGGCGATGCAAACGTCACGCCAGTCACTAGTTGTTCGTGATTCCACGCCAACGCGTTTTCGACCATCGCGCCCCCCAGACTATGCCCTGAGAGAAGCACGTTTGTCGCGCCATGCGATTTTGCGTAATTGATCGCTGAGGTGACAAACGGATAGAGCGCGTAATAGTATAAATGGCCATAATCGACCGAGCCAAGGAACAGGTCTTGGAGAATGTTTACGATGGAATCAGTGCCGCGAAATGCTATTGCCCAGTCATTGCCATTTTTCGCTACCAGCACTTGCAATCCAAATGATTGAAAAAATCCATTATGCGACGAGAATTTTCCAATATTCGTTGGATCGACTACCGCCCAACCGGAGCTCGCCAAGCCAGCGGACTGGAGTCCATTTTGAGCCGAAGTTGAGTTGTAAACGGCAGCGGAGAGCTTCGCAGCGTCAACAATATCTTGTGAACTTGGTGTCATAATCACTCCCCTTTGATTCGAACGTCACTTTCGATTCGATCATCTACGTTTCGAAATGCTGACTAATATCGACGCAGGCGAATGCACTGAAGCACGCAAGTAAATGCGATGTCACCCTCGCCGCTAGATCGCGCCCAAATCAACTATAGCAAATCTCGGCGGCTATGCGACAAGACGTAGAAATTCGGATAGAAAATTGGCAACGCTTTGATTTGCTGGAATATTTGAAACCATGCTTGGTATCTTTCCCGCGTGTGCGAAGGATTCCGGCAGCCCAGCGAAGGCGAAAAAAATCTTTTGGAGAATGTTGCGCAATGAAAATGAATTGCCGCGGTTATTTGCGCTGTTTGTTTGAATCGGGGCGATCGACCTGAAGCGACTAAAGGCAATACAGGTCCGCTGGCCTGTCCTCGGTTTGAAGGACACTGAGATAAGGTGTTTCATTCTAACCGGAGGCTATCATGGGAAGACGAAGGACGCACAGCGAGGAGTTCAAGCGGGAGGCGGTAAGGCTGATCCGGGAGCGCGGGGTGACGACGGCGCAGGCGTCGCGGGACCTTGGCGTTCATCCGAATCTGCTGCGGCTCTGGGTGAAGGCGTATGATGCCGATCCGGCGCACGCCTTTCCGGGCCACGGGCGAATGAAGCCCGAGCAGCTTGAGATCGACCGGCTGCGGCGTGAGGTGACGAAGCTCAAGGCCGAGCGCGACATTCTAAAAAAGGCGTTCGCCGTATACGGCTCACCCTACTTCGCGAAGGATGGAGGCGCGCGCGCCACCGGTTCAAGCGCAGCGCCGACCGCGTGAAGTTCGCCTTCATCGCGAAGCACCGAGGGGTCTGGCCGGTGATGTGGAT
>CALAZI010000083.1 GCA_937895955.1 uncultured Alphaproteobacteria bacterium
GGCGTCGACATGTTGCTTGAAAGAATGCCGTAATAGGTGAAGAGATCGCCGAGCGCGCGGCCTGAATCTTCAAGCGCGAGGATCGTGTTTTCAAATGTCGGCGGTTCGGGATTGTCAGCGATCGCGTCGATCTCCGCGAGATTCATCGCCATGCCGGCTTCGATGCCGGGCTTCAGGACGCCGAGATCCATCTTGTCGAAAGCCGGAACGCCGCCATAGGGCCCCGTCCATTCCGTAAGAAAGACGTTTGATGCGGGGTCGACGTCGACCGACGCAGCCGCCGCGGCGAGATCGGCCTGCGGCCAGCGCGGGCCTTCCGGCGTCGTAGCGCAGGCGGAAAGGGCGATGGCGACGGCGCTCGCCGTCAGATAGTGAATCGGACGCATGGGAACCCCTCTGCTTTTTTCGGCGGCGATAAGAGCAGCGCCCGGCGATCAACGCCACAAAAATTGCGGTGAGACGTTACTCAGCAGCGGCGAGCTGTTCGGCCTTGTGCAGGTCGACGGAGACGAGCTGCGACACGCCGCGCTCGACCATGGTGACGCCGAAGAGGCGATCCATGCGCGACATGGTGAGCGCATGGTGCGTGATGATGAGGAAGCGCGTCTTGGTTTCCTGCGCCATTTCGTGAAGAAGACGGCAGAAGCGTTCGACGTTCGCATCGTCAAGCGGCGCGTCAACCTCGTCCAGCACACAGACGGGCGCCGGGTTCGCCATGAACACCGCGAAAATGAGCGCGGTTGCGGTCAGCGCCTGTTCGCCGCCCGACATCAGCGACATCGAGGCGAGTTTCTTGCCCGGCGGAGATGCGTAGATTTCAAGGCCGGCTTCAAGCACGTCTTCGGAATCGATCAGGCGCAGTTCCGCCTGGCCGCCGTTGAACAGGCGCGTGAAGAGCGAGGAGAAATTGCGATTGACGGTTTCAAAGGCCGCATTCAACCGCTCGCGCGCTTCGCGGTTCAAACTGCCGATCGCCGCGCGCAGTTTCCGGATCGCGCCTTCGCAATCTTCGCGCTCGGTCGTCAGCTCTTCAAGCCGCGCCGACACCTCGCGCATTTCCTCATCGGCGCGCAGATTGACGCCGCCGAGATTTTCGCGCTCTCGCTTGTAGCGTTCGAGTCTCGCGTCGATGTCGGCGCGCGCCGGCAGCTCGGCGCCGTCCTTGAACTCGGCTATTTCGGGAAGCTCTTCCGGCGTCGCGTTGCAGGTCTCATGCGCGATGAGGGTCGCTTCCTCGACGCGCTGGATCGCCGCTTCCGATTGCGCTTCCAGGCGCGCGCGCTGCTCGCGCGCTTCCGACGCCGCCGCATCGGCGATTTTCGCCGCGCGATCGGTTTCCTGCGCATGCGCGACGGCGAGCGCCAGCGCGTCGCCGGCGGCGCTGCGCGTTTTTTCCGCTTCGGCGATGTCGTCGAGCAAGGCGCCGCGCTTTTCCTCGATCTGCGAGGGAAGGGCGAGCGCCGACTCGTTGGCGGCGTTCGCCGCGGCGAGACGGTCGTCGATTTCGGTCAGTCGCGTCGCGGCGGTTTGGCTGCGCGTCGACCAGACGCTGCGCTCGCGCGCGATCTCGTCAATGCGCCGACCGCGCATTTCCGATTCGCGCGCCAGATCGTTATGCGCCGCGCGCGCTTCGGTCGCTTCGGCGCGCGCCTTGGCTGAGGCTTCACGCGCCGCGCCGACGCCGTCGGCGATGATTGAGGCGTCGGGCAGGCGTGATTTTTCTTCACGCGCCGCGGTCAATTCGGCGTTTGTTTCGCTTCGGTCGGCGTCGGCGACGGACATCGCTTCGGCGATGGAGGCGAGGCGCGTCGTCGCGCGTTCATGTTCGCGTTCAAGATCGGCCTGTCTTGCGCGCGCCGCATCAAGCGCGCGCCGCGCCTCGATAAAGAGCGCGCGGGCGTCGCGCTCAAAGCTCTGGCGTTCGGCGAAGGACGCTTCCGCTTCAATGTGCGTTTCGGCGGCGGCGGCGGCGCGCTCTTCCGCGACGGCGAGGTCTTTCTCGAGCTGGTGAAGACGGTTGCGCTGCTCAAGTCGGATTGCGGCGGCGGTTTTCGCCTCGGCGCGCGCGACGAACCCGTCCCAGCGCCAGAGATCGCCCTTGCGCGAGACGAGACGCTGGCCGGGCGTCAGCGCAGCGGCGAGATGCGCGCCCTGACCGTCGTCAACGACGCCGACCATGGCGAGGCGAAGCGCCAGCGCCGGCGGCGCCGCGACGTAACGCGACAAGGGCGCAACGCCCATCGGCAGGTCCGCGGCGTGCGCGGCGCCTGCGCGTCCGCTCCAGAAAACCGGCGCGTCAGAATCGAGCGCCGCGAAAAGATCGTCGCCGAGCGCTGCGGCGAGGGCGTTTTCATAGCCGGGTTCGACATCGACCGACTGAATGAGCGCCGGCCAGTCGCCGTCCGCCTGACCGGCGAGGACGCGGCGCAGCGCTTCGACTTCGGCGCGGATTTCAGAAAGCCTTTGCTCCGCTTTCTGGCGCGGCGCGCGGGCCGCCTGCTCGCGCTCCTCTGCTGCGGCGCGTTCTTCTTCCGCGCGATGGAAAGCGGCCTCCGCCGCGCGCGCGGCTTCTTCCGCCGCGACGAAACGCGATGTCGCCGCTTCGAGCGCCTCGGCCTGTTCCGGCGTCGGCTCGATGCGCGCTTTTTCCTCGGTCAACTGGTCGATCTGCGCGCTGGCGCGCTGGATGCGGCGTTCAAGCGTTTCGATCGACATGGCGATTGAGCGCCGACGGGCGTCGATTTCAGCGGCTTCCGCGCTTTTTTCCTCAAAAACCTGCTCGGCGGCGCGCACCGCGTCATTGGCGGCGTCAAGTCTCGCCTTCGCCTTTGCGATGCGGTCCGTTTCCGCCGCTTCGCGTTGCTTGAGGCCGTCTTCTTCGCGATTGAGCGTGTCGACGGCGTCGTCCGCGTCGCGCTTCAGGGTTTTCTCGCGGTCGACATCGCTCGAAAGCTGGTGGATTTCAGCGGCGAGGCGGCGAATTTCCGCTTGTGCGCGCTCGGCCTCGTCGTCGAGATTTTCCCGCGCGACCGTCAGACGGTGAAGCGCCGCGGCGGCTTTCGCCTCATCGAGACGCAAGGGATCGAGCGCTTCATGCGCTTCGGTCTGCGCCGTTGATGCGTTTGCGGCGATGCGCGCCGTCTCTTCGATCAGCGCGGAAATTTCTTTCAGGTTTTCGCCGGCGGCGTCGCGCGCATCGACAGCTTCCTTCCAGCGCATATAAGCGGCGGCGGCTTCGGCGCGGCGAATGTCGCCTGAAAGGTTGCGATAGCGCGTCGCCTGGCGCGCCTGGCGGGCGAGGGCGACTTTCTGGTTCTCAAGCTCGCCGATGACGTCTTCAAGCCGCGACAGGTTCTGCTCCGCCGCGCGCAAGCGAAGCTCCGCCTCGTGCCGGCGCGAATGAAGGCCGGTGATGCCGGCCGCTTCTTCAAGCAGGCGCCGGCGGTTCTGCGGCTTGGCGCTGATCAATTCGGCGATCTGGCCCTGCCGGACGAGCGAGGGCGAGTTCGCGCCGGTCGAGGCGTCGGCGAAAAGAAGCTGCACGTCTTTGGCGCGCACTTCCTTCGAGTTAATGCGGTAGATCGATTGCGTGCCTTCATCCTTGTGCAGGATGCGGCGTGAGATTTCGAGCGTGTCGGAGTCGTTATACTCAGCCGGCGCCGAGCGATCGGAATTGTCGAGCGTCAGGATGACTTCGGCCCAGTTGCGCGCAGGCCGCATCGACGTGCCGGCGAAGATGACATCGCCCATGCCGTCGCCTCGGAGCGCCTTGGCGGACGTCGCGCCCATCACCCAGCGCAAGGCTTCAAGAAGGTTCGACTTGCCGCAGCCGTTCGGACCGACGACGCCGGTAAGGCCGTCGCGGATTTCAAGATCCGTCGGTTCGACGAACGACTTGAAGCCGACAAGGCGAAGGTTCGTAAATCTCACAGCAAACGTCCCGACGACCAACGCGGCGGCGCGCACAGGCGCGCCGACGCAACTCCAATCAAAACACCGAGCGCCGATTCTCCCGCCCGGGCAATTTTGGGAAGCCCCCTGTGGAGAAATGACCGACCTGAAACCGCCGCTGAATTACGCAACAAACTCAATTCCTTGTCAGGCGCCGGCTTTTTCAACGGCGGCGGCGACCAATTGCTCGAATTCTTCCTTGGATTTGTAGCTCATTTTCTCGCCGTCAAGGATGAATTGCGGCGTGCCGGAAATATCGTATTTCTCCATGCCGCCCTTGGCGTTGGCGTTGACGATGTCGGCGAGCTCCTTGCGCTCAAGGCAGGCCTCGAGGGCGGCTTCGTCCATGCCGGCCTGGCCGACGATCTTCACCAGCTCATCGCGCGGATTATCCTTGATCCAGTTGCGCTGGCCGCGGAAGAGCGCGTCGGTGATGAGGAAGTACGCTTCGGGGCCTGACTTTTCCGCCGCGCAGCGCGCCAGAACCGATCCGACGATCGAGTAATTCGCCGGCGCCGTCGGAAACTCGCGGAAGATCAGCTTCACCTTGCCGGTGTCGATATATTTCGACTTGATGTCCGGCATCACCTGTTCGTTGAAAGTCGCGCAATGCGGGCAGGTGACGGAGGCGTATTCAATAAGCGTCACCGGCGCGTTCGGATCGCCGAGCACCATGTCGGTGTCGAGGATGTCCGCCTTTTTCCCGGCCAGCGCAGCTGTTCCCGCACCGTTCGAAGACTCGGACGAAGCGTTGCCGCAGGCGGCGACGAGAAAGGGAAGGGCGATAAGGGCGGCGCGAAATTTCATGGCAGAACCTCTCAGGGACCGACTTCGGGTCGATGGGCCGACGCCGCCCGCCGGGGCGGCTCTCGGCCTTTAGATCGCAGACCGCCCAGGCGGTTACAAGATCGGCGACGACGCTCGCCGGTTCGTGACGTCCGGGGCGACAATTTTACGGGGTTTCGCGCCTGCGGCGCGGATCAGCCGCGGCGAAACCGCGAAAGTCCGCCGCCGGGGCGATTCGGGCCGGTCGCGGACGGGCCGGCGCTCTGGACGATGGCGATCCGGGCGATGGCGTCAGGCCCGAAATAGGCGTTGAGCCGCCGGCGCAGCGTTTCCGACGCGAATTCGACCGAAACCGCCGCCGCGCCATGGGGAACGACGACTTCAAGCGTTCGCCCTTCGCGCCCGCCGGTCATCCGTCCCGGACGGCACAGGCGGGAAAGCTCGGGCCCTGCGAGTTCGGGCCAGCGGGCGATGAGCCCAGGATCGACATAGCGCGTCTTGCGGGCGAGATCCTCGACGACCCCGGCCGAGAAGCGCGCCAGAGAAGGCGCGGACTGCCGGGCGGGCCGCGTCGCGGGGGCGGGACCGAGATCGCGCAGGAAGGGGCGGGGGGATTTCATCGCCGCGGAGCCTAGCATAATCGCTACGGAATGTCCGCGATCTCGAAGGCGCTGTTGAAATGGTATGACGCGAATGCGCGCGTTCTGCCGTGGCGCGTCGGGCCTGCGGAACGCAAGGCGGGCGCAAGGCCCGATCCCTATCGCGTCTGGCTTTCGGAAATCATGCTGCAGCAGACGACGGTCGCGACGGTGCGCCCGCGTTATCAGGACTTTCTGAAACGCTGGCCGACAGTGAAAAAAATGGCGGCCGCGCCGCTCGACGATATCTTAAGCGAATGGGCGGGGCTCGGCTATTACGCAAGGGCGCGCAATCTCTGGAAATGCGCGCGCGAAATTGCCGCGCGCGGCGAGTTTCCGGATACGGAGGAAGCGCTTCGCGACTTGCCGGGCGTCGGCGCCTATACCGCGGCGGCGATCGCCGCGATCGCTTTCGACAAACCTTCCGTCGTTGTCGACGGCAATGTCGAGCGCGTCGCCGCGCGATTGTTCGCTGTTGAAACGCCGCTGCCGAAAGCGAAAGCGGAACTGAAAGAGGCGATCGGATCGGTCTGGCCGAAAAAACGGTCCGGTGATTTCGCGCAAGGCCTGATGGATCTCGGCGCGGCCGTCTGCACGCCGCGGGGTCCGAAATGCCTTTTATGTCCGCTCGCCGCGCAATGCGTCGCGCGCGCGAAAGGCGTCGCTGAAGACCTGCCGCGAAAAGCGATAAAGACCGAAAAGCCGACGCGCCGCGGCGTCGCCTATGCGCTGTTCAATCATAAGGGCGAAATGCTGTTCGAGCGCCGTCCGGAAAAGGGATTGCTCGGCGGCATGCTCGGCCTGCCCGGGAGCGAGTGGGTGTTCGCGCCCCCTTTGTCCACTGCGCGGACATCTCCCCCGCTCGCGCGCGGGAGAAAAAAAGCGGTCGCCGGGCTTCCTCCCCCGTTCACGGGGGATGTGTCGCCGCAGGCGACGGAGGGCGCGCGTGTCGCCAACGTCCAATGGCGCCATTCGGGAACCGTCACGCACACCTTCACGCATTTTCATCTTGAGCTTGACGTGATGACGGCGCCGGCGCCGAAAGGGTTTCGCAAGACCGCCGATCAGCAATGGATTGCGCCCGCCGAAGCGCGGTTGCCGACCGTAATGAAAAAGGCGGCCGTGCTGGCCGATGCGACGCGCTCAAGTTGATGCGCTCTTAATCCGTGCCGCAAACGACTTGCCGCGTTTAACGCTCCCTTCGCCGCAATCCCGTCCGCCACGCTTATGTGTGACGAGCCGTCAAGCTAATTTCGCTGGCGGGCGGCGTCGATGAAGGACGGAGGAAACTTTGAAGATTTGGCATTTGACGAAAATCGCCTTGCTGACGACAGTTGCTTCTGCGACGGCGGCCGAACCGGCGCCGCCGGCGTGCGGCGACGCGGCGTTTCATGCATTCGATTTCTGGATCGGCGACTGGACGGTCGCCAATGCCGAGAGCGGCGAGGCGTCAGGAGAGAACCGAATTGAAACGATCCATGACGGATGCGCGCTCAGGGAATCATGGAGCGGCGCAGACGGCGTGAAAGGAGAAAGCCTCACCTATTACGACCCGATCGACGGCAAATGGCGCCAGCGCTGGGTATCCAGCGGTTATGGAGGGTATGCGCTCAATCTGGAAGGGACTGCCGAGGAAGAAGGGCGCATGACGCTTGAAGGCGCTGCGCACTTCTATGCGCGCGCGCAATCAGTCGATATGCGCATCACTTGGAGGCGCGCCGGCATGAATGCGCTTGCGCAGGTTTTTGAAACGCGCGATCCTCAGTCCGGCGAATGGAAGACTTGGTATCAGGGCGAATACGCGCGGAAAGAAACGAAAAACTCGAAATGACAATTGACCGTAGGATGTTCGTGGCGGCGAGCCTTGCCGCATCCGCGCTCGCCGCCGCCCCGGCCTACGCAAGAAAGAAAAAACGCCCCTTCGTCATCAATGCGCTCGGCGGGCTCGGCAATCCGAATGGCGGGCCGTTCGGCGAAAAGGAAATCGCCGCGCATTATCTCGATCCGCGCCCGATCGCCGACGCGGGCAAGGCCAATCTCGCTGCGATCAATTTGACGTTGGGCCATGTGTTCGGCGAGGGCGATCCCTTCGCGGATACGGTCGACGATCTTTCGTGGTGGGCCGAAGCGATCCGGCTGCGGCCCGACGCGCTCGCGCACATCCGCACGGCGGCGGATATTCGCGCCGCGCATGACGCCGGCAAGGTTGGCCTCATCTTCGGCTTCCAGAATACGGAAATGTTCGGAAAAGACGCCTCACGCACGCGGCTCTTCTCCGATCTCGGCGTGCGCGTCGTTCAACTCACCTATAATCTGCGGACGACGACCGGCGACGGCGCGCTGGTTGAGGAAAACGCCGGCCTCACCGATTTCGGGCGCGAGCTGGTCGCGGCGCTGAACGCGCAGAAACTTCTCGTCGATCTTTCCCATGGCGGCGAGAAGACGACGATGGAAGCGATCGCGGCGTCAACGGCGCCGATCGCGATCACGCATACGGGCTGCGCCGCGCTCGCGCCACATCCGCGCAATCGCGGCGACGCGGAACTGAAAGCGCTCGCCGACAAAGGCGGCGTCGCGGGGGTTTATTTCATGCCGTATCTGACGCCCGGCCGTCAGCACATGGCCGCCGACATTATCGCCCATATCGAACATGCGGTGAAAATCATGGGCGAGGATCATGTCGGCATCGGCACGGACAATTCCGTCACCGCGATCGACGATATGGCCGCCTATCTGGAAGAACACCGCAAGGATATTGAGAACCGCAGGAAACTCGGCGTCGGCGCGCCGAACGAAGACCCAGACATCACGACGATACCGCGCGACCTCACCGGTCCCGGACAGTTTGAACAGCTAAGCCTGATGCTTTCATCGCGCGGTCATTCCGATGCGCGGATTGAAAAAATCCTCGGCGGGAATTTTTTGAGGCT
>CALAZI010000084.1 GCA_937895955.1 uncultured Alphaproteobacteria bacterium
TGACCTCTCCCATCATCATTGTCGGCGCGGGCGTTGCGGGGCTTTATACGGCGCTGAAACTCAGCCCCCGGCCCGTCACCATTCTCACCGCGCGTCCGCTCGGCACGGAAGCCTCATCCATGTGGGCGCAAGGCGGCATGGCCGCGGCGATCGGGCCGAAAGATTCGCCAAACCTTCATTTCGCCGACACGATGGAAGCGGGCGCGGGGCTTGTCGATCCGGACGCGGCGCGCATCCTCGCCGACGGCGGGCCGCAAGCGGTTAAAGATCTCGCTGCTTTCGGCGTCGAGTTCGATAAGGACGCGAAAGGAAACTACATTCTCGGGCGCGAGGCCGCGCATTGCCGCAACCGCATCGTCCATGCGACGGGCGATCAGGCGGGCGCCGCGATCATGGATGCGCTGATCAGCGCCGCGCGCGCCGCGGCGCATATCGAAATCCTTGAGCGCGTCGTCGTCGAGGACCTCCTCACTGACGATAACGGCGCCGTCGCGGGCGTCCTCGCCTATATGGTCGAGCGCGGCGAGCGCGTCGAGATGCAGGCGGGCGAAACAGTGCTCGCGACCGGCGGGCTTGGCGGGCTTTACGCGGTGACGACGAACCCGAAACCCGCGCAAGGTCACGGCCTCGCTTTCGCCGCGCGCGCCGGCGCAATCATTCGCGATCCGGAATTCGTGCAGTTTCATCCGACCGCTTTGGATTTCGGCGAAGACCCCGCCCCGCTTGCGACGGAAGCCTTGCGCGGCGACGGCGCGATCCTCGTCAACGCCGACGGTGCGCCGTTCATGGCGAATTATCATCACGACAAGGACCTCGCCCCGCGCGATATCGTCGCCCGCGCGGTTGAGGCCGAACGCAAGGCCAAACGCGGCGCCTATCTCGATGCGCGCGCGGCGATCGGCGCCGATTTCCCGGAAAAATTCCCAACCGTCTTCGCCGCCTGTCAGCGTCACGGCGTCGATCCGCGAAGGAAATTGATGCCGGTCGCGCCGGCCGCGCATTACCACATGGGCGGCGTCATGACCGACCTTGAGGGCAAGTCCTCGCTTGAAGGGCTTTCCGCCGTCGGCGAGGTCGCCTCGACCGGCGTTCACGGCGCGAACCGTCTCGCGTCTAATTCGCTTCTCGAAGCCGTCGTTTTCGGCGCGGCGATCGCCGAGCGCCTGAAATCCGCGCCTCTCGCCATGCGCAAGGGCGCCGGCGCGCCGGAAGATCGTTACGAGCTGGCGCCGAAACCCGCCGACGCGAAGCTGATGATGCGATTGAGGAAGGCGATGTCGAAAGGCGCCGCCCTCATCCGCTCGGAAAAGAGTCTTGAGGCGACGCTTGAGACGATTACTGAGCTAAATCAAACCGAGCTGATGACGAGCGGGCTAAAAAGCGCTCTCGCCTCAGCCGAACTCATCGTGCAGGGCGCGATCATGCGCGAGGAAAGCCGCGGCGGGCATTACAGAAGCGATTTTCCGGAAACGGACGACGAACCGATGCACACCGAAATCTGCCTCGCCGAGGCCGCTGAAATCGAATGGGAGGAGGAGTTTTCGTGACGCTGCCGCCATTCATGATTGAAGACGCGGTCCGCCGCGCGCTTCGCGAAGATCTCGGCGACGCCGGCGACATCACATCCGCCGCCTGCATCCCCGCCGACTCGATGAGCCGCGCATCGCTCTCCGCGCGCAAGCAGGGCGTCATCGCCGGCGCCGATCTCGCCCTCGCGGCCTTCCGCCTCGTCGATCCGGATATAGAAACGCGCATTGAAATGGGCGACGGCGCGCGCGTCGATGACGGCGATATCATCATGCGCGTCGAAGGCCCATCGCGCGGCATTCTGACGGCCGAGCGCGTCGCGCTGAATTTTCTCGGGCGCCTTTCAGGCGTCGCCAGCGAAACCGCGCGCTATGTCGACGCCGTCGCCGGCACTCGCGCCAAAATCGTCTGCACGCGCAAGACGACGCCGGGTCTGCGCGCGTTCGAGAAATACGCCGTCAAATGCGGCGGCGGATCGAACCACCGTTTCGGTCTCTACGACGCCGTGATGATCAAGGACAATCACATCGTCGCAGCGGGCGGGATCGCCGAGGCGATGAAGGCGGCGAAAGAAGCCGTCGGCCACATGACCGCGATCGAGATCGAGGTCGAAACGCTCGAAGAGATGGAGGAAGCGCTTGAACACGGCGCGCGCATCATCCTTCTCGACAATATGACGCTCGACGATCTGCGCCTCGCTGTGACGCTCAACAAGGGCCGCGCGGTCCTTGAAGCCTCCGGCGGCGTCACGCTCGCGACCGTCCGCGATATCGCAATGACCGGCGTCGACGTCATCTCGTCGGGCGCAATCACGCATTCGGCGCCGAACCTCGATTTGGGCCTCGATTTCCTCGATTGATCAGCGGCGTTCCAGCCAGATTTTCCGTCCGCTGAAGTCCGTCGTAATCGTGAATTTGCGCAGTACTTTGACGCCGACATTCAACGCGCCGGCGTTTTCCGTTTCATCGACGGCGGCCTCGACATCGTAAAAAGTCTCTCCGGCGATTTCGAGTGTCCCGAGATTGACGATGATGCGCTCAACCTCGCCGCCTACGCCGCCGCCCTTGCGCCGCTCAGGCGCGGAAAGCTCGTTTAGAAGGCCAAGCTCGTCGGCGAAAGCCTTGCCGATGAGGACCTCGCTTCCGTTTCCAAGATCGAATTCCGCATCTGCGTCAACGCCGTTGACGCTTGCTTTGAACGTTTCAATGCCGTGCGACGCTGTCAACGGCAGTTCAACGCCGTCAGGAGCGGTCGCAAGTTCAACGACAGCGATTGTTCCGCTTTCAATGTCGATCGCCAATCGCTCGCTGTCGAACAATTCGCGGCCGGTGACGAAATTGACCTCCCGGCCGACAAGTCGGTTTGAAATGTCCGACAGATCGAGAACGGCGACGGTGAGCCCGTCAAGTTTCCGTCCCAACGTTTCGAGCGTCACATTTTCAGCGAACGTCACTTCCGCTGCGCCGCCCGTTCCCTTGGCGGTCTCCGATCCTGATGTGACAAGACCGATCTCCTCGGCCCAGGCTTTGTCGGCGAATGAAATCTCCGCCGCGCTGTCCAAAAGCGCCTCCACCGCTACGCCGTTGATCGCGGCGTCGATGAACAGCCGATCGCCGTATACTTTCAGCGTCGGCGAGGCTTGAGGCGTTGCGCAGGCTGAAACCGCAAAGGCGGCGGCGATCCAAAACACACGCATGTCGGACTCCTCTATTGGCCGGCGCATAAGGGCGCGGGATCGGCGCGCGGCAAGCTTGCTTATTGCACAAGCCGATCCGTTCAGCGAAGCCTGATTCCTGATAGGCAGGCTGCGGCGGCGCCTTGATCCCTCGCCCCGTCCCGGCGAATGATCGCTCTCATGTCCTGGGAAAAAGAACTCGAAGAATTACGCCGCCGCGAGGCCCTCGCCGAAACTATGGGCGGGGCGGAAAAGCTTGCGCGCCAGAAGGCGAGGGCCAAGCTGAATGCGCGCGAACGTATCGACGCGCTGCTGGACGAGGGCTCCTTCCGCGAGATCGGCAAGATCGCCGGGCGCGGGACTTACGCCGCGGACGGAGCGCTTGAGGATTTCTCACCGTCGAATTTCATTTTCGGCCGCGGGCGCATAAACGGCCGAACGGTCGTCGCGAGCGCTGATGATTTCACCGTGCGCGGCGGCGCGGCGGACGCCGCCATTCACCGCAAATTTTCGATGGCCGAACAGATGGCGCATGAAATGCGGTTGCCCCTGATCCGCATGATCGACGGCACGGGCGGCGGCGGCTCGGTCAAAATGCTTGAGCAAATGGGTTTCACCTATGTGCCTTTCGTGCCGGGCTGGGAGCATGTCGTTAAAAATCTCGATACTGTTCCGGTCGTCGCGCTGGCGCTCGGGTCTTGCGCGGGGCTTGGCGCGGCGCGCCTTGTCGCGAGCCATTATTCTGTGATGGTGCGCGGCGTCGCGCAGGTGTTCACCGCGGGACCGAAAGTCGCCGAAGGCATCGGCGAGGCGGCGCTCTCAAACGAGGCGCTCGGCGGCGCCGACATTCATGCGCGCAACGGCGTCATCGACGATGAAGCGGAAACCGAAGAAGAAGCCTTCGCCAAGGCGCGCGCGTTCCTTTCCTACCTTCCCTCTTCAATCCATGCGCGCGCCGAACGCACAATCAATCGCGATCCGGTCGAGCGGCGCGATGACGACCTTCTTTCAATTGTGCCGCGCGACAGGCGGCAAGCCTATTCGATGCGCAAGATCGTCAAATCTGTTTGCGACAAGGACAGCGTTTTCGAAATGGGCGCGCGCTGGGGGCGATCCGTCATCACCGCTTTCGCGCGGCTTGACGGTTATCCGGTCGCGGTGCTGGCGAGCGATCCGACGTTTCTCGGCGGCTCATGGACGGCGGACGCCTCCGACAAGGCGCGGCGTTTCGTGCAATTGGCCGAGCAATTCCGCCTGCCGGTCGTTCATCTCGTCGACAATCCGGGTTTCATGATCGGCCTTGAAGCGGAAAAATCGGCGACAATCCGGCGCGGCGTCGACGCGATGAATGCGATCTACAAATCGACGACGCCATGGTGCTCCGTCATCATCCGCAAAGCTTATGGCGTCGCGGGCGCCGCGATGTCCGATCACACGCGCTTTCAATATCGCTTCGCCTGGCCGTCGGGCGATTGGGGCTCCCTGCCGATGGAGGGCGGCGTTGAGGTCGCCTATAAGTCGGAGCTTGCAGCGTCCGATAATCCGGCGGCGGAACTTGCAAAAATCAAGGAACGCCTCGCCGCCGTCACCTCGCCCTTCCGCACGGCGGAACAATTCCTGATCGAGGATATTATCGACCCGCGCGATACGCG
>CALAZI010000085.1 GCA_937895955.1 uncultured Alphaproteobacteria bacterium
ATGCCGGCGCCGTGGAGCTGGCTCGGTTACGCCGGCCATATCGTCCCCGAATTCATAGGCGATTTGTTCTACCACATCATCCAGCGCAACCGCTTCGACTGGTTCGGCCGGCGCGAGACGTGTCTTGTTCCGGACGCCGCGACCCGCGCGCGTTTCTTATAAGCGCTTGCTAGCCCGGCCCGCGGCGGCTTAAGCAACGCTCGCCGCTATTGTGGACCGTCCTTGGAACTCTGGGAGCTTGTTCTTCTCGCCTTTGCGGGCTTCGCATCGGGCTGGATCAATGTGATCGCCGGCGGCGGGTCGCTCCTGACCGTTCCCGTCATGGTGTTCATGGGTCTGCCGGGGCCGGTCGCCAACGGCACCAACCGCATCGCCATCATTTCGCAGTCGATCGCCGCGGTCGCGTCCTTTCGCGCGAAAGGGTTCTCAGATTTCAGATTGTCCGCGACGCTCGCCGCGGCTGCGTCCGTCGGCGCCTTTTTCGGCGCGCAGATCGGCGTCAGTCTCGACGGCGTGTGGTTCAACCGCCTTGTCGCCGCGGTGATGATCGCGGTCATGGTCCTGATGGCGACAGGGCGCGACAAGTCAAAGCCTGCGCCCGACGCTTCGGCGAAGGCGAAGAACCTCGTTCTAGGCCATGCGTTGATGATCGGGGCCGGCTTCTGGGGCGGTCTTATCCAGATCGGCGTCGGCTTTTTGCTGATGCCGATTCTTTATCGCGTGATGGGGTTGGACCTCGTTCGCGTCAACATGCACAAAGTGTTCATCGCGCTCATTTTCACGACAGTCGCATTTTTCGTTTTCGCCGCGAAAGTCGAGATCGTCTGGGAGGCGGGGGCGGCGCTCGCCGTCGGCACGGCTTTCGGCGGCTGGATGGGCGCGCATGCGACGATCGAGCGGGGCGAGGCGTTCATCAAGCGCGCGCTTATCGCGGTGCTCGCCGCGATGACCATCAAGCTTTTGTTCTTCCCGTGAGCGCGCTCGATTGATCGTCGGCGCAAACGCGCGCAAACTGCCGCCGATTTCAGGGGAAGGAGGCCGGCTTGGGCGCTTCAGCTTTTTTTATCGGCGTTGTCGCCGCCGTCGCGATCGCCTTTCTCGTCATTTTCAACATGCTTGTGCGCAAAAGGCAGATGACGGACAATGGCTGGGCGGATATCGACGTTCAGCTGAAACGCCGCGCCGATCTGATCCCGCAGCTTGTGACGACGGTCAAAGGCTACGCCGCGCATGAACGCGCGCTGTTTGAAGAGATCGCCGAGAAGCGCAACGCCGCGCTTTCCGCCGGCGATGACGTCAAAGCGCGCGGGGCGGCCGAGACGGCGCTTTCCCGTCCGGTCAAGCGCGTCATCGCGCTCGCCGAGGATTATCCCGACCTCAAAGCGAACCAGAATTTTCTAGAATTGCAGCGCGCGCTCGCCGAAACGGAAGACAAGATCGAGATGGCGCGGCGCTTTTACAACGGCGCGGTGCGCGAATTGAACACGCTCGTCCAGAGCGTTCCGTCCAATCTCGTCGCCGCCATGTCCGGTTTTTCGGCGCGCGCCTATTTTGAGGCGAGCGATGGCGATCGCGCGGCGCCGACGGTCTCGATAGGCGGGTAGTCATGGTTCCGCGTCTTCTCTTTTTCATCGCCCTTCTGTTCGCGCCGCTTGCCGCCGCCGCGCAAGAAGGGATCGCAAATTTTGACGTTCTGATTGAGGCGGAGAAAGACGGCGATATCGTCGTCACCGAAAAGATCGACGTCGTGTCGACCGGCAGCCAAATCAGGCGCGGCATCTTTCGCGACCTGCCGCGCACCTATCTGAATGACGGCCGCACGCTTGCCTATTCCTACGACGTGAAGAGCGTCATGCGCGACGGGCGCGAGGAGCCCTACGCCATCGAAAAAGACGGCAACGCCTTTCGCATCCGAATCGGCGACGCCGATGTTTTTCTGGAGAACGGTCCGCACGCCTATGAAATCGTCTATGAGGTGAAGAACCAGGTTCGCTATTTCGACCGCTATGACGAAATTTACTGGAACGCGACCGGCAATTACTGGGCGTTCCCGATCAGCCGCGCGACGGCTCGGATCAGCCTGCCGGGCGGCGCCGGCGCGCTGCAGACGGCGGCCTATACAGGCTATTTCGGCGATGAGCGGCGCGACTACGCTTACGTTTTTCAAAACGGAACGCATATATTCGAGACGACGCGCCCCTTTGCGGCGGGCGAGGGGATCACCGTCGCCGTCGGTTTTGAAAAAGGGATCGTCGATCCGCCGTCCGCGGCCGACGCGCGCCGCGACTGGTGGGCGACCAACGGGTCCTTTGTCGTTTTGTTCGGCGCGGCGCTTTCGATCGGGCTTTATTATGTCGGAATGTGGCTGCGCGTCGGGCGCGATCCGGCGAAAGGGCCGGTTTTTCCCCGCTACGAGCCGCCGAAAGAGTTTTCCCCGGCGGCGACGCATTATGTTTATCATCGGGGCGTCAACGGTCACGATGCGTTGATCGCGACGCTTGTCAATCTCGCGGTTCGCCGACGCATCAAGATCGATGTCGATAAGAAGAAAAAGACCGTGCTGACACCGATCGCCGTCGGGCCAAGCGAGGGGCTGTCGCCGATTGACGTCAATCTTGAAGCTCGCTTGTTGCCGGGGAAAACCCCGTTCGCATTCGGCGAAAGATATTCCTCGACATTGACGAGCGCCTATGAGTCTTTTCGTCAGGCGCTGAACAAAGCCTACGGCTCGCCGTTTTTCAAATGGAACCGGTCGTTTCTGATCATCGCGATCGTCGTTTCGGTCATCGCGGTCGTCATATCGGTCAATCTTGCGTTCGACTGGACGTCTTTTCACACGCTGACGGTTCTCGCGCTCGTCGTCATGGCGCTCGCCGCCGCCTATTTCCTGCCGGCGCCGACGCCGAAGGGACAGGCCGTACGAACCGAGATTGAGGGCTTTCGCCTATATTTGGAAACCGCTGAGAAGCTGCAATTGAACGCGGTTAAAATCGGATCAGAGGCGCCGCCGCCGATGACGGTCGAGCGCTATGAAAGGTTCCTGCCTTATGCGATCGCGCTTGGCGTTGAAAAGCCGTGGACGAAGCATTTTGAAAAACTGATGCCGCGGGAAGCGGCGGATTACAGCCCGCATTGGGCGAGCGGGAATTACGGCGGCTCGCGATCGCTTTCCGGCCTCAACAGCGCGTTGGTCGGCGCCATGGCGAGCGGCGTTTCGTCGTCCCTGCCGCAATCATCGTCCTCATCCGGTTCCGGCGGCGGCGGTTCTTCCGGCGGCGGCGGCGGTGGAGGCGGCGGCGGCGGTTGGTGATCGGTGTCCTTTTTTGCGCCGCGCTGATGGTTGGCTTCCTTCCTTTTGCCGCTTGCGGCGCTAAGCCTTGAGACGCCTGCCAGCCGGAAAAAGACTACGCGCCGACAAATCGGTCCGCCTTGCTGTCAAGCGCTAGTTTTCCGGAGGCGTTTTGCCGCTTTTCCACAGGGGCGCGCGGCTTTGACAGCCTGTCGCAGCTGCGGCATGGATAGCGCGCGATTTTGACCGGCGACCGCGCCAGCGGCCGGCCCGCTAACCCGTTCAGTTCAAAAGGAAATCCGATGATCACGCATGACGTCCGCGCGCACCGTTCGAAAGACAATTTAAAGCGTGAGGACCAGCTCGCCTGGAAGATCGCCGAAGTCGCAGGCGACCCGGTCGCGGTCGACGCCGAGGCGACCGACATGATCATCAACCGCATCATCGACAACGCTTCGGTCGCGATCGCCTCGCTCAATCGCGGGCCCATCAAGTCGGCGCGGGCGATGGCCTATGCGCATCCGCGCAAGGGCGGCGCGACCTTGTTCGGCGCTCCGGCGGGCGAGACGGTCTGCGCCGAATGGGCGGCGTGGGCGAACGGCACAGCGGTCCGCGAGCTTGATTTTCACGACACGTTCCTCGCCGCGGATTATTCGCATCCGGGCGACAACATTCCCCCGGTGCTCGCGGTCGCGCAGCAGATGGGCAAGGACGGCAAAGCTCTCGTGCGCGGCATTGCGACGGGATATGAAATTCAGGTCAATCTTGTGAAGGCGATCTGTCTCCACGAACACAAGATCGATCACATCGCGCATATCGGTCCGTCGGCGTCGGCGGCCATTGGAACACTGCTTGATTTGCCGACGGAAATCATCTTTCAGGCGGTGCAGCAGGGTCTCCATACGACGATCACGACGCGCCAGTCGCGCAAGGGCGAAATCTCGACATGGAAAGCCTTCGCGCCGGCCTATGCCGGCAAGCAGGCGATCGAAGCGGTCGATCGCTGCATGCGCGGCGAGGGCGCGCCGTCGCCCGCCTATGAGGGCGAAGATGGTCCGATCTCCTACATCCTCAACGGCCGCACCGCGCGCGACCGGGGCGAAAGCCCGTATGAGCCGACCTATCATGTGCCGCTGCCGGCGAAAGGCGAGGCGAAGCGCGCGATCCTTGAAACCTACACCAAAGAGCATTCGGCCGAATATCAGTCGCAGGCGCTGATCGATCTCGCCTTCCGCATGGGGCGCGAAATCGAGAAGCGCGGCGGCTTCGACAAGGTGAAGTCGATCGTCCTTCATACCTCGCACCACACGCATTACGTCATCGGCACCGGCTCAGGCGATCCGCAGAAGATGGACCCGAACGCCAGCCGCGAAACGCTCGACCATTCGATCATGTATATCTTCGCCGTCGCGTTGCAGGACGGCGAATGGCATCATGTGAAATCATATGCGCCGGAACGCGCCAAGCGCGCCGACACCGTGAAGCTCTGGCATAAGATTTCGACGATTGAAGATCCGGAATGGACGCGGCGTTATCATTCGCACGATCCGAAAGAGAAAGCTTTCGGCGCGCGCGTCGTCGTGACATTCGAAGACGGTTCAACGCTCATCGACGAGCTTGGCATCGCCAACGCGCACCCGTTCGGCGCGCGACCCTTCGGCCGCGCCGAATACATAAAGAAGTTCAAGACGCTTACCGACGGCGTTCTCGACCCAAAGGAGTCGGTGCGTTTTCTCGATCTCGTTCAGCGTTTGCCGAACCTTTCCGCGGCGGAAGTCATGGCGCTCAATCCCGTCGCGCCTAAAGCCTATCTCATAGAAAATCCGGCGAAGGGAATTTTCTGATCGTGCGGGGCGTAACGGAGAAATCGCTTGCTCGCTGGCATAAGATCGTCAAATCCGGCGATATGGCGCAAGTTCGCGAAATGGCGCGCGAGGATGTCATCTTCCGCTCGCCGGTCGCACATGCGCCTTATGAGGGAAGGGACGCGCTGGCGCTCGTTCTTTCCACTGTCTCGAAAGTGTTTCAGGACTTCGCCTATCACCGCCAGTTCGTGAGCGGAGACGGGATGAGCGTCGCGCTTGAATTCTCCGCTCATGTCAGCGGTAAACAATTGAAGGGGGCCGATTTCATCCGCTTCGATGAAGACGGCATGATCGCCGAATTCGAGGTGATGATCCGCCCGGCGTCGGGGCTGATGGCGCTCGGCGCGGAAATGGGCGCGCGCGTCGGCGCGGCGCTTAACGAGCACAAGAAGAATTGATTGGATTTCGTCCCGGCGGATTTGCGAATTTGCCGCCGCAACAAAGGAGACTGGCATGATTTCCTACACCACCGTCGGCACCAACAATATGGAAGCAGCGAAGAAATTTTACGGCGCCTTGCTCGCCGAACTCGGCGCTTCGGAAATGATGAACATGGACGACAAGTTCGTGATGTATGGCGACGGCAAGGGGCCGATGTTCGCCATCGCGCAGCCCTATGACGGCAAACCGGCGACGGTCGGAAACGGCGTCATGATCGCGCTCGCCGCCAGGAACCCCGCGCAGGTCAAATCGCTTTACGACAAGGCGATCTCGCTCGGCGCGAAAGACGAAGGTCCGGCCGGCCCGCGCATGGATGGTCGTTTCTCTTGCGGTTACGTCCGCGACCCGGACGGCAACAAGCTCAATTTCTTCTGCATGGGAAGTTGAACGCGATGACCAAAACCCTGTCGCCCGAAGCCGACGCTCGCGTGCGGGACAGCTTCGCGCGTCAGGGGTTCATGAAAAAGCTCGGCGTTGAGTTCCGCGCCATTGATTACGGCTATTGCGAACTCGCCGTCGCCTTTGACGAAACGCTGACGCAGCAGCACGGGTTCATTCACGCCGGCGTCACGGCGACGATCGCCGACAACGCCTGCGGTTACGCCGCCTATTCAGTGATGCCGAAAAACTCGACCGTCCTGACGACAGAATTCAAGATTAACATGCTGGCGCCGGCGAAGGGCCCCGTGCTGGTCTCCCGCGCGCGCGTCATCAAGCCGGGACGAACGCTCGTCATTGTCGAATGCGATGTCTGGAACATCGGCGCGGGCGAGGAGACGCTCGCCGCGAAAATGCTGGCGACGATGCTCTGTTTGATGAACAAGGAAGATGCGCCAAAGGGCGCGGCGAAGAATTAGAAAGCGAGTGCGCTCATGCTCTTCACCAAAAAACACGCGGCGGAAAAGCGCGCTGATTTCAGGAAGGCGCTGAAGTCCGGCAAGCTGTTGCAGTTTCCGGGCGCGTTCAACCCGCTCTGCGCGCAGCTGATCGAGCGTAAGGGCTTCGACGGCGTTTATATTTCAGGCGCCGTCATGTCCGCCGATCTTTGCCTTCCCGATATCGGCATTTCGACGATGACGGAATTCGCTGAACGCGGCCATCAGATAGCGCGCGTCACCGATTTGCCGACCATCATCGATATCGACACCGGCTTTGGAGAGCCGATGGCGGCGGCGCGCACCGTTCGTACGATGGAGGAAATGGGAATTTCCGCGTGCCACATCGAAGACCAGGTGATGCCGAAACGCTGCGGCCATCTCGACGGCAAGGAAGTCGTCGACACCGCGACGATGACAAAGCGCGTCAAGGCGGCGGCGGACGCTAAACGCGACCCGAATTTCATCCTCATCGCGCGATCCGACGCGCGCGCCGTCGAGGGGCTCGACAAGGCGATCGACCGGATGAAGGCCTATGTCGACGCCGGCGCCGACATGATTTTCCCCGAAGCGATGAAGGACGAAAAGGAATTCGAGGCGGTTCGAAAAGCCCTCGACGTTCCGATCCTCGCCAATATGACGGAATTCGGGAAATCGCGGCTGTTGAATAAAAAGGAGCTGGAAGCGCTCGGCTTCAATCTCGTCATCTATCCGGTGACGAC
>CALAZI010000086.1 GCA_937895955.1 uncultured Alphaproteobacteria bacterium
GCGGTGCGGGCGGTCTCATTTCCCGCAGACGCCGCCCGGCGCCTCGCGCAGGAAGAAGACGCGCCAGCCTTTTATGATCTGATCGCCGATCCGCGCGTGTCCGGGCCGGTCTACACCTTGCCCAATCCTCCGACGCTTGACGCCGCGCGCGCCTTCATCGAACGCCATATCGAGGAACATCAGCGCGGCGAGGGATTGCTGATTTTCGATTGCGATGCGGCGGGCGCCATCGCCGGCTATCACGATATTCAATTCTGGCCGGAATGGGCCGCGGCGGAAATCGGCGGCGCGATCCGTCCTTATCGTCAAAGTATGGGCGCCGGCGGCGCCGGCGCCGCGGCGGCCTTTGAGTGGCTTTTCACCGCCATCGGCGTCGATCTCATTTGCGAAACCGCCGCACTTGATAATGTCCGGACGAAAAAACTGCTCGAACGCCTCGGCTTTCGCCTTGTCGGCGAGATTGAAAGCGAGTTGCCGGACGGCGGAACGCGCCCCTCGCTCTATTTCGAACTGACGCGCGAGGAATGGGCGGCGCGGCGGCTTTCCGTCCCCTGACTGTTCTGCTAACGAGAGAAAAACTGGAGCGCGAACCATGTGGGGTGTGATCAGGAGAATTCTGTTTTATCCGTTCGCGTTGCTTATCATTATTATTGCTTACATCGGCGCCGGTCTCGGCGCAGCGCGTGTCTTTGACATCATACCAGCGATAGGCTTCGCCGCTTTTGTCGGCGCATTCGCCGTCGGATCTCTCGCCATTCGCATGCTCGAAGGAAAAGCTGCTCGAAATTTCAATATCGCAGGCGCCTTGCCTTTGCTTGCCGCCGGCGCACTGGCGATATCCGTTTGGTATTTCGCAAGAGAGGGTTCGACGGCGCCAATCGATGATGGAGCGCCGCCTGCGCAACATTCGCTGTGGACTCTGCGGGACAGCGCAACAATCAATTTTGACCGATGCGGCGATCCTGACGGGGCGCCGCTAATTTTCCTTCACGGCGGACCGGCCATCCCGCCGCGCGGCAAATCAATTGATACCGTTTGCGCGATCGGCGATGAGGGTTACGACGTCTACATCTACGACCAGATCGGGTCGGGCGCCTCGTCGCGTCTTGCTGACATTAGCGCCTATTCCGTCGAACGCCACGTCGCTGATCTGGAAGAAATTCGTGCGCTGATAGGCGCTGACACGATCAATCTCATCGGCGTCTCCTGGGGAACGGTTCTCGCCAGCCATTATATCGCCGCCCATCCCGGGCGCGTTTCCAGCGCCGTGTTCGTTTCGCCCGGCATACTCGGCCCGCGCAAGGGAGATGACGTCGAGTACGATTACTCGCTTTCAGCGTCGTCGGATTATGACGGCGTTCTATTGCCGCCGCTTCGGGTCATCATCGCCGGCCTGCTGGCGCGTATGAACCCGGACGCCGCCGTCAATTACATGCCGCAGGCGGAAGCCGGCGCGGTCATGGACAGGCTCGCCGCCGATCCTGGACTCGAATATCAAGGAAAATGCAAAGGCGCCCCGATCAATGCAGGGTCGGGCGAACGCGGGAGCGGCGCCAATTACTACGCGAATCTCATGACAGCGCAGGATTTGAAACGCTTGCCCGATCCGACCGGCGCCATTCGCGCAGCCTCACCGCCCTCAATACTCATTATGCGCGGCGTCTGCGACTACATCCCGCGTAGCGCGCTCGGTCGCTACGAAGCGGCATTTCCAGCGGTAACGATTATCGACATCGATCAAGAAGGTCATTCTTTCCTCGGCGCAAGGCCGGATATCATCGTACCTGCCGCAACGTGTTTTCTATCTCAATCTTGCGCGCGAAATGCGACCGACGCGGCGGCGCGATAGACCCGCTATCAGCGCTCAACGATCGATTGAAACCCGCCGAAGATCATGCGCTTTCCGTCGAACGGATTGTCTTCCGGTTTCATTTGCATGGCCGAGTGCATTTCCTCCATGGCCGCATTCATGCCGGAATCGCGCGCCGCCCGCGACGGCCACTCAATCCAGGAAAACACCACGGTCTCGTTCGGCTCGCGCTTCACCGCCATTGAGAACGATGTCAGTTTTCCTTCCGGGACGTCGTCGCCCCAGCCTTCAACGATCCGCAAGGCGCCGTGCTTTTTGAAAATCGGCGCTACTTTTTCAGCCATTGCGCGATAGGCTTCCTTATTGGCGGTCGGCACCGCGATCACATAGCCGTCAATATATGGCATCTTCGCCTCCTAGCTGTTTAACGCCGCTTCAATTGCCGCCAGATCGATTTTCGTCATCGGCATGATCGCCGCCATGACGCGATCAACGCGCGCCTGCTCGCCCGCCATGACGTCATTGAGAAGCGACGGTATCACCTGCCAGGAAAGACCGAAATGGTCTTTCAGCCAGCCGCAACGGCTTTCCGCGCCGCCATTCGCGGTCAACGCCGCCCAGAGCCGGTCAATTTCCCCTTGCGTGTCGCATAACGCGACGATCGAGGCGGCTTCGGAAAGTTTGAAATGCGGGCCGCCATTGAGCGCGCCGTATGGAACGCCGTCGAGTTCGAACCGCGTCAGCATGGCGAGGCCTTTTCGCATCATTCCGCCCTCGCCATAGCGCGACACCGATACGATGCGCGAATTCGGAAACAGCGAAACATAGAAATTCGCGGCTTCTTCGCCATTGTCGTCGAACCAGAGGCAGGTTGAAATTCGATGATGCGGCGTCATAGCCGCCTCCCGTTTTCAGTCCGTTCAAAAGCCGCAAGCTGCGCGTCGAGCGCGCGTTCGAAGGCGAGTCGCGCACGGCGCGTTCTTCCGGCGCGAAATCGTGCCAGCCGAATCTCGTCGTCGATTCCTGATTGCCGATAAAAAAATGCGAGAAAGGTTTTCATGCCGATGGTCCTTTCCTCAGGTCTAACTGCTCAGCCGAGCGACTTCGCCAGTTCTTCAAGCTGCGCGGCGGCGGCTTTCCAGCCGTCGACAAAGCCCATTTCAAGATGCTTTTTCATGTCGCCTTCATTCGCGTGGCGCGCGCCCCAGATCATGCGCGTCTTGCCGGCCTCGTCGGATAGTTCGACATAGCCGGTCATGAAATGCTTTTCGGCGGGGACGAAGCCTTCGCGATAGGCGTCAGTGAAGACGAGCCGGCGCTGCGCTTCTATGTCGAGAAGACAGCCGATATTTTCAAACCGCTCGCCATTAGGCCCTGCGAAAACGCTGTTGAAGCGCCCGCCGGAGCGCATGTTCATATCGGCGCTCTCCACCCGCCACGGTTTCGGGCAATACCATTCCATCAGCAATGACGGCTCCGACCAGCAGCGCCAGACCGCGGCGCGCGGCGCGTCAAGGGTCAAATCAAGACGAAGGTCATTCGGCGCATATTCGCCGGCGAGATGGATGATCATTTCTTTCGGGCCTCCCTGCCCTTCGACTTAAAAAGAAGTTCGATGTAGCGCTTCAAGTGACCGATCATGTCGATGGCGACGCCGGAATCGTTCTTCGCCTTGGCGAGAATGAAGGCGCCCTGGATCGACGCTTGCGTATAGAGCGCAAGGCTCTCCGGCGTTATTCCGTCCACATTATATTTCTCGATCGCCGCCGCGATATCGGCCTCAAGCGTTTCGGCGTGACCTGAGATGGAGCGCCAGCAGGCGCCGCGAATATCGTCCGACGCGCCATAGGCTTCCTGCACCATCGTGCCGACGAGACAGGTGAAATCGGCGATCTCTCCGTCGATCAGCGATTTGCGGAAGTCGACATAAGCGAGAATGCGCGCGAGCGGGTCGGCGGGATCGTGATAGGGCGCCGAGGCGAACAAGCCCGCCGTCGTCTCCGACCAGTGATCGGCGGCGGCGACGGCGAGCGCCTCCTTCGATTTGAAATGATGGAAGAAAGCGCCCTTGGTGACGCCGGCGCGCGCGCATAGCTCGTCGACAGAGGTCGCCGCATAACCCTTCTCCCGGATCGTTCCGAGGGCGGCGTCGAGCAGTTTCGTGCGGGCGTTGGTCTTCATGTAAGAAGCATACCAACTAGTTGGTATGCCCGCAAGCGAAAAATGAAGCCGGCCAACTCAGGCCGGCTCCCGCAGAGCGCTATCGCCACGCAGCGCTACACCGCTTTCACGAACAGTTTTGCGCCGTCGACGCCGATGATCTCAACCTCGGCGCCCTTGTCGAAATTCGCGCCGTTCTCGCTCGCGGCGAGCCAGACGCTGTCGCCGTATCGCACGCGCCCTTCGCCGGCGGAGAACGCTTCCTCGACCTTGACGCGCTTGCCGATTTTCTGCGCGCCGCGTTCGTTAAGCGTCAGATGGTCAGCCTGGCTTTTATGCAGCCAGGGTTTCACCTTCGGCGTTGCGAAGATCGTCAGCAGGAAGGTGACGACGGCGAAGATGACAAACTGCATCCGCCAGGCGCCGTCGAGCGGCCAGATGTCGGCGAAGCCGACGACGACCGCCGCGGCGGCCGGCCAGAGAAAATAGGTGGTGCCGGTCGAAATCTCGACGATCAGCAGGATGACCGCGAAGACGAACCAGTACCAGAAAGGCATCGTTGCAAGAAATTCAACCATCGCGACCTCCGCTATTGCGCGTTCGGAACGGAGCCGCGCGCGCGCGCCTTGCCGAGCGCGTCGTCGGCGAGCGCGCCGACGCCGGCGATCGTGCCGACAAGCGCCGACATTTCGGCCGGAACGATCACGGTTTTCTGCTGCGGCGAGGCGGCGAGTTTCTCAAACGCCGACACATATTTCTGCGCGACGAAATAGTTGATCGCGTTGACGTCGCCGCGCGCGATCGCTTCCGACACCATGGCGGTCGCTTTCGCCTCGGCTTCCGCTTCGCGCTCGCGCGCCTCGGCGTCGCGGAACGCGGCTTCCTTGCGGCCTTCGGCTTCAAGGATCGCCGATTGTTTCTCGCCTTCCGCGCGCAGGATCGCCGACTGCTTTTCGCCTTCGGCGGTCAGGATCTCCGCGCGCTTCAAACGCTCGGCCTTCATCTGGCGCGCCATCGCCTCGGTGATGTCGGCGGGCGGCGAGAGATCCTTGATTTCAACGCGCGTCACCTTAACGCCCCAGGGATTTGTCGCGGCGTCAATGACGCGAAGCAGGCGTTCATTGATATCGTCGCGATTGGAAAGAACTTGGTCGAGATCAAGCGAGCCGATCACGGTTCTGATGTTCGTCATGGCGAGATTGGCGATCGCGATATTGAGGTTGGCGACTTCATAGGCGGCTGACGGCGCATCCATCACCTGGATGAAAGCGATCGCGTCCGTCGTCACCATGGCGTTGTCGCGCGTGATGACTTCCTGCGGGGGAATGTCGAGCACCTGCTCCATCATGTTCATGCGCCGGCCGACCCGATCGACGAACGGCGTCAGAAGATGCAGGCCCGGCTTGATCGTCTTCACATAGCGGCCGAAGCGCTCGACCGTGAACTGATAGCCCTGCGGCACGATTTTCACCGTCGACCACAGGATAAAGATCGCCAGCGCGAAAATCGCGACCGCGAAAAGACCATAGGCACCCATTGAGGCTCTCCTCCCTTATCGGCTCCTCAGACATCGGAATCCGATTCACTTCGCGCCAGACTTGAAAATCCGGATTCTTGAACGGCGCCGCAGTTAATCGGCGCAAATGCAACGGTCAGGCGAAAAATCGGGCCTTCCGGCCCGGATTTTCGTCCCAGATCCCCTACCGCGCCGGTTAATCAGCGGTTAATTTGGTCTGATGGGTATCTGGGGAAGCGCGCGCTTATGGGGGGCGTCCGCCGCCGTTCTGGCGGCGATCGTCTGCGCGCCGGCGGCGTCCGCCGAGGCGGTCAATACGGGCGACGCCTGGAAAATCTACAAGGACCACTGGAGCGCCGCCGACGAGGACCGCTATTCGCAATTCGTTCAGGCGATCGGCCGCTCGACTTGCACGACGCTGGAATCATGCCTCGCCAATTCGGCGAACCCCTTTCACGATCACGACGACCCGGAATTTTCCGGCGATTGCGCCGACATGGCCTATGTGCTGCGCGCCTATTTCGCCTGGAAGAACGGCCTGCCCTTCTCCTACCAGAACGCGATGCGCACCGCCGACGGCAAGGCCGAGGACCTGCGCTATTCGACCGGCGGCAATATCGTCGCCGCGCGCCGCGACGCGACCGGCGCCAATCCCGTTTCCGCCGCGCGCTTCATCGGCCGGATCGGCGGCGAGGTTTCGACCGCAATGTTCAGGACGCACCCGGACAATGGCGAGGGGCGGCTGTTCGACGATTTTTATCCCGTCAAGATCAATCGCGACGCCGTGCGCCCCGGCGTTCTCGCCTACGACATCTACGGCCATGTCGGCATCGTCTACGATATTCTCGATGACGGCCGCATTCTCGTCATCGCCTCGCATCCCGATCGTTCGGTGACGCGCACGACATACGGCGCCAATTTCCTGCGCTCCAAGCCCGATCTCGGCGCCGGCCTGAAAGGCTGGCGGCCGATCCGTCTCGACGGCGCGCGCCGCCTCGCCGACGGTTCATTCGCAGGCGGAAAAATCCGCGCCGCGACAAATGGCGAGATCGCGCATTATTCCATGGAGCAATTCGTCGGCAACCGGCCCGATCCGAACGGCGACTGGCGCTATGGCGATTTCGTCGTCAAGGGACGCCTCGTCAATTACTATGATTTCGTCCGCCGCAGCCTCGCCGCGCCCGGCTTCGCCTATAATCCGGTCGAGGAATTGCGTTACGGGATGCAGACGATCTGCGGCGCAGTCAGAGACCGCAAGGTCGCCGTCGAACGCGCCGTATCGGCCGGGTTCCCGAACAAACCGCACCCGCCGCGCCTGCCTTACAATATTTACGGCACCTATGGCGATTGGGAAGGCTATTCGACGCCGTCGCGCGATGCGCGGCTCAAAGTTTCCTTCATCGACCTGAAACGCACGATCGCCGAGCTTGTCGATCATTTCAACGCCGGCGATACGGATGTCCTGTACGACGGCGCCGATCTGCCGAAAGATCTTTGGGAAACCTATCAGCTTGAAAAAGACGCCTGCACGTTCACATATTGGCGCTCGGACGACAGCCGCATCAAGATGACCCTCGGCCATGTGCAGGACCGGCTGTGGGATTTGTCTTTCGATCCCTATCATTGTTCGGAACGCCGCTGGGGCGCGAGCGGCGTCGAGCTGCAAACGTGTACGGACGATGCGGCGAAGACGCGCTGGTACGACGCGCAGCGCTGGCTGCGCTATCAGGCCGAGCGCACCTATGACGTCCGCATGGATTTCACGGCCGACGAATTAAAATCGCCCTCTCTCGCCAGCGCCGCCGAAGGCGGGCTCGGCGCCGACGCGCCGGCGGACGCGGATCTGCGCGCCTATCTTGCGAGTTTGAATTCGTTCCCGCTCGCCTCGGTCCAGGAAGGGCCGGAGGTAATCCTCGCCTCGGGAACGCCCATCGAACCCGAGCCGCAATTGCCGGCTTGGCATTCGAAAATCCTCAACGGCTGGACAAAGCCTGACTAAAGCGCGCACGCCGCAGACGCGCCTTCCCGGTTTTTTGATCGCATTCGCGAGCCCGATCGTAGTAGGAATGACGAAAGCCGGGACGAACGGAGCCGCACATGGACAAACTCGTATATTTCCTCATTCCCGTCGGCCTCGGCGCGACGCTGATCATTCTCGGGCTCGGCATCTATTCCCTCGCCAAGGGCGGCGCTTTCGCCAAGGCGAATTCGAACAGGTTGATGCGCCTGCGCGTCCTCGCCCAGGGCGTCACGATCGCGCTGATGCTGCTCTTTCTCTTCCTTATCGGCCGCGGACCGGGCGCCTGATTTGAACCTTTTTCTAATCGTTTTGCTGCGGCGCCATAAATCGTTGAAAGCCGCGGGACGCGCCGCTATGGTCGCGCCGTTCTGAGGGGCTCAGCCCCGTTCAATCCGCCTGAATTCAAGAGGATAGGCCGATGAAAGTCCTCGTGCCGGTCAAGCGCGTCATCGACTACAATGTGAAAGTAAGGGTCAAATCCGACCAGACGGGCGTCGATCTCGCCAACGTCAAGATGTCGATGAACCCGTTCGACGAGATCGCCGTCGAGGAGGCCGTGCGCCTCGCCGAGGCGAAGATCGCGACCGAGGTCGTCGCGGTCTCGATCGGCCCTGAAAAGGCGCAGGACCAGCTGCGTCAGGCGCTCGCCATGGGCGCCGACCGCGCGATTCTCGTCAAGACCGACGCCGATGTCGAACCGCTCGCCGTCGCCAAGCTGCTGAAAGCGGTGTGCGAGGCGGAAAAGCCGGAACTCGTCATCCTCGGCAAACAGGCGATCGACGATGATTCAAACCAGACGGGACAGATGCTCGCCGCATTGACGGGCTGGCCGCAGGGGACCTTCGCCTCGAAAGTCGCGAAAGACGGCGACAAGCTCAATGTGACGCGCGAGGTCGATGGCGGCCTTCAAACAGTGTCCCTCTCGCTTCCCGCCGTCGTGACGACGGATTTGCGCCTCAACGAGCCGCGCTACGCCTCGCTGCCTAACATCATGAAAGCGAAGAAGAAGCCGCTCGACGTCAAGACGCCTGAGGATTTCGGCGTCGACATCGCAGCGCGCCTTAAGGTTCTCAAAGTGACGGAGCCGCCGAAACGCACCGCCGGCGTCAAAGTGCCGGACGTCGCCACGCTCGTCGACAAGCTGAAAAACGAAGCGGGGGTTCTCTAATGGCCGTTCTCGTCATCGCCGACCACAATAACCAGTCGCTTTCCGACGCCGTCGCAAAAACGGTGACGGCCGCCGCAACGCTCGGCGGGGATATCGACATTCTCGTCGCGGGGTCGGGCGCAGACGCCGCCGCCGCGGAAGCGGCGAAAATCGCCGGCGTCCGGAAAGTGCTGCACGCGGACGATCCCGCCTACGCCAGGCTCCTCGCCGAACCGACGGCGAAACTCGTCGCGGCGCAGGCCGGCGATTATGACGCGCTCGTCGCCCCGGCGACCGCGAACGGCAAGAACATCATGCCGCGCGTCGCCGCATTGCTCGACGTCATGCAGCTTTCCGACGTCATCGCGATTGAAAGCGCCGACACGTTTGTGCGGCCGATCTACGCGGGCAACGCCATCGCGACGGTGAAATCGAGCGACGCCAAGAAAGTCGTGACGGTCAGGACCGCGACGTTCAAGGCCGCCGACATGACGGGCTCTGCGGCGATTGAAAAAATCGCCGGAGAAGGCGATCCCGGCGTTTCCTCTTTCGTCGGCGAGGAATTGACGAAATCAGACCGGCCTGAACTCACCGCCGCCAAGATCATCATTTCCGGCGGCCGCGCGCTCGGCAGCCACGAGAATTTCGAAAAGCTTATCTACCCGATCGCCGACAAGCTGAACGCCGCGGTCGGCGCCAGCCGCGCGGCCGTCGACGCCGGCTACATGCCTAACGACTATCAGGTCGGTCAGACCGGCAAGGTCGTCGCGCCGGCGCTTTACATCGCCGTCGGCATTTCCGGCGCGATCCAACACCTCGCCGGCATGAAGGATTCCAAAGTCATCGTCGCCATCAACAAGGATGAGGAAGCGCCGATCTTCCAGATCGCCGATTACGGCCTCGTCGCCGATCTCTTCAAGGTCCTTCCTGAACTCGAAGCGGCGCTTTAGGCGCGGCGGCGAACTCAACTCCGAAAGGCCCCGCTCCAGCGGGGCTTTTTTCATGGCGCGCGAAAACAGGCGCAAGAACCGGGTCGCGGCGGCTGCGCCTTTGCCTCATCTCCTTCCACAATGAAGGAGAGAGTCATGACATTTGCAATTACAGGTCTTGCCGCGGATGAGTTCAGCAGTCTGTTCGGCCTTTCAGATGAAGCGCTCGCCGAACGCGGCGTCATCCGAAAAGTCGCCGACAGCAAGCCGGGCTATCCCTGCCGCATCACGCTTGAGGACGCCGAGCCGGGCGAGACGCTGCTGCTTTTGAATTACGAGAGCCACAAGGCGGATACGCCCTATCGCTCAAGCTATGCGATCTTCGTGCGCGAAAGCGCGACAGCGCCCGCGCGCCATGTCGACGAACTGCCGCCTGTGATGCGCGGACGGCCGATCGCGCTCAGGATTTTCAATCGGGACGGCATGCTGATCGGCGCCGATCTCGGGCGCGACGCAAGCGAAACCAAAGCGAAAATCGAAGCCGCGTTCGCCAATCCTGAAGCCGCCTATATTCACGCCCACAACGCCATGCACGGCTGTTTCGCCGCCGCTGTCGAACGCGCATAGGCGCGGTTTTGCCTCGCCGCATTCTCTCGTGTTAGCGTGATCCCTTGTCCCGGCTGTGCCGCGCGCGTTGGGCGCGCATCGGGACCTGTTGGAGGAATAATGTCAGTAGCTCGCGTCACAGAAATCATCTGCGGATCGCCGAAAAGCTTCAAGGATGCGATCGAGCAGGGAATAGATCGCGCCAACAAGACGCTGAAGAACATCGAGGGCGCATGGGTGAAGGACCAGTCGATCATCATGGATAAGGGCAAGATCAAGGAATACCGCGTCATTCTGAAGGTGACGTTCGTTCTCGACGACACCGTCTGATCGATCTTGCGCATCGACGAATAAAAAGGGCGGCTTAAAGCCGCCCTTTTTCCAACTCAACGCCGAAGCCTGCTTACTCTTCCGATTCGGCGGCTCCCTCGGCGGGCTGTTCAGTTGACGCCGCATCGCCCTTGCAAGCCGACACCGCCTTGACCGGGCCGCGGTCTTGCAGCGCCTTCAATTGCGCTTCGAGCTGCGGACAATTGGCGCCGCCCTGCAAACGGCAAACCTGCACCGCCGTCTTCGCGCGGCTGATTTCGTCTTCCCATGCGTCTCTATTCTGCGCATTTTCAAGCTGAACCTGACGCCTTTCAGTGTCCTTGATGGCGTCGATATAGCTCACCCATTCCGACGCCTGGCGCGAGGATTTGGGATAGCGCTGCGCGCGCACGAACGCTTCGCGCGCCCGATCGCGAATGGCGCAATCTTCAGGACCCGCCTGGCTGAAACGCGCCGTGCCGAGGAGAAGCCAGATATCGCCGACTTTTTCAGCCGGCATGCCGCCGCGATTGATAGCGTTCGTCAGCGCGCGCTCGGAGGCGACGTATTGCTCGTCGGCGAGCAGCACCTGTCCGAGGCGATAATAAAGTTCGCCGCTGTCCGACGATTGCGCCGCTGCGCGCAGCACCGGAATGGCGCGCTTGTGTTCGCGCGACTGGCTCCACAATTGCGACAGCAGGGTAAGGTTCTTCGTGTTGCGCGCAACCCGGCCCGCCTCCATCTCACGTTCGAGAAGCTTCGCGCCGCGATAGGGATTGTCGAAAAACGAATAATAATTGACGAGCGTGACGATCTCGGACTCCTTGCTGAGGAGGCCGGCGCGATAGGCGACTTCAAGCACCGCGAACGCTTCCTGGTCCTTGCCGGTGTTCGAATAAAAGCCCGAGAGCTGCACCCAATAGGACCGCTCGCCCGGCCAGAAATTGATCATCTTTTCAAGCAGGGGGCCGCGCTTCGATGATTCATTGAGTTCCGAATAGATGAGATTGAGAAGATCATAGTCGGACTTTTTCGGTTCGGAGCGCGCGGCGACCGCCTGCTCGGCGGGGCCGACAGCGGCGCGCCAGTTCGGCGGGCTGATCTGCGTGTAGGCCGCGGCGAGGAGATAATAGGCGTTGGCGTCGACGGGAACGCCCTGCTGGCGCGCGCTTGAAATCCAGGCGTTAAGGCCCTGGATCGCCGCCTGGTAATTCTCAAGCTGGAACTGGAGCTGGGCGATGTAATAGCGAAGCTGGTTGTTGCCGTTGGTGTCGAGGCCATTGGCGTCTAGCGCGGCCTGAAAGTCGCGCAACGCGCCCGGATAATCTTCAAGCTGCACTTTGACCGAAGCGCGGTATTGATAGGTCGTCGCCTTGTCGTACGCCTTCATGTTCGGCTTGCTGGCGATCAGCGCATTCAGCGTGTCGAGCGCGGCGCGCGTTTGCGGCGGCTGCGCATTCAGCAGTTCGAAGACCTTGCTGAGTTCCTTGGCGACGGCCATATCAAGCTGCTGCGAGCGTCGACGCTCCCCGCCGGACTCGCCGCCCTCGTCCTGCGCCATCGCCGTTCCCGAGAAAACGACAGTTGCGCCGGTGAAAGCGCCGCAGGCGATTGCGCCTGAGAGAAACAACCCGGCGATCTGTTTTCTGAGC
>CALAZI010000087.1 GCA_937895955.1 uncultured Alphaproteobacteria bacterium
TGGCTGAGGAGGCGAAGCAAATGAACGACGACCCTGCGCCCATCTCAAGCGCCGTCACCGCCGCCTGCGGCGCCTACCTGCTTGCCGCCTTCGCCGACGCGCGCGTCGAAAAGGTCGAGGAAGCGCGGTTCCTTGGCGGCGTCGTCAATCACGCCTCGTTCAAGCGGTTCGAACCTGACGCGCTCGCCGGCGAATATACGCGGCTCTCCAGCGCGCTCAGCAGCGACTTCGACGCGACGCAGGCGGAAATCCTCACCGCGATCGCCGCCAATAAATCGAAGCCGCAAGTGGTCGAAGCGGTGAAAGTCGCCGCGCGCCAGTCGGTGATCGCCGATCAGGCGTTGAAGCCGCAGGAAGAGCTCATTCTCGCCGCCATCGCGCGCGCGCTCGGGCTTGATCCGAAAGAGCTCTGACATGCGGCGGCGGATCGGCGTTATCGGCGGCTCCGGCGTCTACGCGCTCGATGCGCTCGAAGGCGCCGAAAGACGCGACCTCGAAACGCCGTGGGGGCCGCCCTCCGGGCCGCTGACGACCGGCGTTCTCGCAGGCGTTGAAATGATTTTCCTCGCCCGGCACGGCGAGGGCCATACGATCCCGCCGTCAGAGGTCAATTACCGCGCCAATATCGACGCGATGAAGCGGCTCGGCGCGACCGACATCCTGTCCGTATCGGCATGCGGCTCTTTCCGGGAGGAATTGCCGCCCGGAACATTCGTCATCGTCGATCAGTTCATCGACCGCACGTCGGGTCGGGCGAAGAGTTTTTTCGGAACCGGATGCGTTGCGCATGTGTCGATGGCGATGCCGGTCTGCGCCGCGCTCGGCGACGCGCTGGAAGCGTCGCTGAAGAAGCTTTCAATCCCGCATCGCCGGGGCGGGACTTATATCGCGATCGACGGCCCGCAATTCTCGTCGCTTGCAGAATCCCTTCTTTACAAAAGCTGGGGGTGCGACGTCATCGGCATGACCAACATGCCGGAGGCGAAGCTCGCGCGCGAGGCGGAGCTTCCTTACGCCAGCCTCGCCATGGTGACGGACTATGATTGCTGGCGCGAGGAAAGCGGGCATGTCGAAGTCGCCGACATTCTCGAGGTCATGCGCCGCAACACCGAAGCCGCCCGCCGGCTTCTCGTCGATGTCGCCGGGAGGCTCGGGGCTGTGCGCGAGATGTCGCCGACCGGCATTGAGCGGACGCTCGACGCGGCGCTGATCACGCCGCCCGACAAGCGCGATCCGACATTGCTCGCCAAGCTTGACGCGGTCGCGGGGCGCGTCCTGAGGCGCGTTTAGGAAGTCGTTAATCTTTCAAGGAATGGCGCGTTAACGCCTCGACGATAGGGTCGGCGCATGTCGTTCCTTGCGCTCGCCATTCTTGTCGGGGCCGTTCACTATCCGCCGCCGAGTTCCAATGACGCCTCGCGCGCCATCGCGCAGCGCATCGCCGATGAACGAAATAATGGCGACGTCACCGCGCTCGGCGGTCATTATCCCGCCGACATCCGTCTTGAGCGTTGCGGCGCTGACGATGCGCGCGCGGTGCAAACGGATCACGGCATCTGGCAGGTGTTTTCGGGCTACGCCTGCGTGATGATGGTCTCGTTCGAGGATTTTCCCGACTACAAGGTCGAGGGCTTCTTTCATTATAACGGACTGGATTGGGCCTATTACGGTCCCTTGCGTCCGTCGCTCATCGTCGAGCCTGAATCGTTCGATCGCTATCGCAAGGGATCGACGCGGACGGCGAAGCCCGGTTCGATCCTCTATAATCGCGGTTCCGGCGCGACGCCCAATCCCTATGAGCGCATTCTTGAATGGGAAGGCTCGTTCCTGTCGCCGGCGGAACAGCCCTATCACGCCGACATCTATTCGATTGACGACTGATCAGGCGTTGAAGCGGAAATTCATCACGTCGCCGTCCTGAACGACGTATTCCTTGCCCTCAAGGCGCATACGGCCGGCCTCTTTGGCGCCGACCTCGCCATTGTATTTGACGTAATCGTCGTAAGCGATCGTCTCGGCGCGAATAAAGCCGCGTTCGAAATCGGTGTGGATGACGCCGGCCGCTTGCGGCGCCGTCGCGCCGACGGGGATCGTCCAGGCGCGCGCTTCCTTCGGACCGGCGGTGAAATAGGTTTGCAGCCCGAGCAAAGCGAAGGCCGTGCGGATAAGGCGGTTCAGACCTGGCTCCTCAAGGCCGATCGCCTCTAGGAAGTCCTTTTGCTCTTCGTCGTCCAGCGGCGCGATTTCCGATTCGATTCGCGCCGAGATGGCGATAAAGGCGGCGTTTTCCTTTTTCGCCGCTTCTTCGACGCGGCTTGAATAGGCGTTGCCCGTCGCCGCGGACGCCTCATCGACATTGGCGACGAAGAGAACAGGCTTCTGCGTCAAAAGCTGCAATGCGCGCCAGGCCTTTCGCTCCTCGGGCGCAACGTCGATCGACCGGGCGGGGCGGCCGTCCTTCAGGGCGACGAGCGCCTTGTCGACAAGGGCGAGCGTCGCTTTCGCTTCCTTCTCGCCGCCCTTGGCTTTCTTTTCGAGCGCGCCGCGGCGTTTTTCGAGGCTGTCAAGATCGGCGAGCATCAATTCCGTCTCGACGGTCTCGAAATCGGCGAGCGGATCGATCCGGCCGGCGACATGGGTGACATCGTCATCATCAAAGCAACGCAGGACGTAAATCACCGCATCCGTTTCGCGGATATTGGCGAGAAACTGGTTGCCGAGCCCTTCGCCCTGGCTTGCGCCTTTGACGAGGCCGGCGATGTCGACGAACTGCATGCGCGCCGGAATGATCTGTTGCGACTTAGCGATCCCGGCAAGTTGCTTCAGGCGCGGTTCGGGCACCGCGACGTCGCCGACATTCGGTTCGATCGTGCAGAAGGGATAATTCGCCGCCTGCGCGGCGGCGGTGCGCGTCAGTGCGTTGAAAAGCGTTGATTTGCCGACATTCGGCAGGCCGACAATGCCGCAGGAAAGCGCCATCTATTTGTTTCCGTCTTTTTTTCCGAAGAGTTTTTGCAGCGTTTCCGTCATCGCGTTGGCGGGTTTGGCTTCGCTCGCGTCATGAGCGGACGCCGGCGCGTTATTCGCCGGCGCTTCGCGTTTTTCCTTAGGCGGCTTCGGCGGCGTCAGCGCCTGCGCGACCGCGGTCGCAAAGCGCGCATCGCCCTCGGCGAGGAATTTCGATTCCTTTGCGATCGCCGCGAGCAGGGGATTGAGCCAGTCGCAATCGGCTTTGGCGAAATCGCCGAGAACATGCCCCGTCACGCGCGCCTTGTCGCCCGGATGGCCGATGCCGATCCTGACGCGGCGGAAATCATTGCCGATATGCTCGTCTATTGAACGAAGGCCGTTATGGCCGGCGTTGCCGCCGCCGCATTTGACCTTGATCTTTCCGGCGGCGAGATCGAGTTCGTCGTGAAAGACAATGACGTCGGCGGGCGACAATTTGAAAAACCGCATCGCCGCGCCGACTGCGCGTCCGGATTCGTTCATATAGGTTTGCGGCTTTAAGGCGATCGCCTTCCCGCCGTCGATCTCGCCTTCGCGCAATTCACCCTGAAACTTGCTGCGCGCCGCGCCGAAGCGATGCGCATCGGCGATGGCGTCGACGGCCATGAAACCGACATTGTGCCGGTGGTTTTTGTATTTCTCGCCCGGATTGCCGAGGCCAACGAGCAAAAGCATGGCTGCTCAATCCTCCGCCGGGCGAGAATGCGTGCGAAGAAGAACCTAGTCTTTCTTCTCTTCGCCTTCGCCGGCTTTTTGCGCCGTCGCGGGCACTTCGGCCGTCGGCTCTTCGCTTTCGGCTTCTTCCGAGCGCAAGGCGGAAGGCGCGGCGATCGTCGCGATGGTGAAGTCGCGATCCGTAATGACCGGCGTCACGCCCTCGGGAAGTTTGATCGCCGAAATCTTGATCGCGTCGCCGATATCGAGACCGTCGCAGTCCGCTTCGAGATATTCCGGGATCGCAGTCGCCGGCGCGTAGAGTTCAACCTCGTGGCGAACAATGTTGAGAACGCCGCCGCGCTTGATGCCGGGCGATTTTTCTTCGTTGAGAAAGCGCACGTGAACCGAAACGTCGATGCGGGTGTTTTCATCGACGCGCATCATGTCGACATGGATCGGGGCGTCGGTCACGGGATCGACCTGCACCTGGCGGGCGATGACCGGCTGAAGATAGTCCTGGCCCGGCACGTCGATTTTGGCGAGGTGCGATTGCATGCGGCCGGCGGCGAAGGCCAGAGAGATTTCCTTCTGGCGCAGGCGGATCGAAACAGGGCCTTGCCCGCCGCCATAAAGGACGCCCGGCACCCAGCCTTCGCGACGCGCCGCGCGGGCGCCGCCCGTGCCCGTCCGCTCGCGGACTTCGCAATAAAAAACGTCTGTCTCGGCCATGACGGGACCCTTATGCAAATAGGCCGCGTTCCGGGGGAGGCGGGAACCGCCTCATTCGCCTCGGACGGCGCGGCGCCTGTCGTTCGTGAATGAGCGGCGCTCTATAGAGGAAAGGCAAAAGGGTGGCAAGCGCGCCAACCGGCTATTTTCGGGGCTTTCAGGCGCTGTCCCCGCCATCCTTTTCGAAGTCCGGCCAGGCGCTCGACAGGAAGGCTTGATAGAGCGCCGTCAGCCTCGGCTCGCCTGCAAGGGCGGCGAGATTGGCCTCGACGCTCGCCCGGTCCCGGCGCGCGACGGGGCCGGTCATTGAATCGAGGGGGGATTCGCGAAACCGTTCGACGACGCCGGCGAGATAGCCGGCCAGAACGGCGTCCGGCGCAAGCCCGAAACGGGCAGCGAAAGCGCTCGCCGTTTCGTTCCATAGATGCGCGGCGAAATTGCCCGAGAGGACGGCGAGCGCATGATAGAAGGCGCGGTCGCCGGCTTTGACGACGAATTCCGGATTGGCCGCGCCGGGCAGAATGCTTGAAAGCGGCGGCGCGCCTTCCTCGCGCGCAAAGGCGATCTTCGCCATCTCGGCCGGAGGAAGGGGATTTTTCGGGAATGAGAATAGCGGATGATAGCTCCGCATGCCGTCGATCAGGAGCGCGCCCGAAAAATGAATCGTGCGTCGCGCGCCGATCAGAGATTGCCAATCGACAAACCAGTCGGCGAGGCGATCGTCCGGAATGGCGGCGGCGACGACATCTGACTGATCGATGCGCGCCTTAACGCCCGGACGATCGGTCTCGGCGTCGCGCCGCGCGACGACGGCGACATCGCAGCCGAGCGAGCGCGCATAGTGCGCCATGCTGGCGCCGACGCGGCCTTTTCCGAAGATAGTCAGACGCATCGCCGCGGCGCCTCCTTTCGGCGAACGGAACGGTCGGAGTCCTTGCGCGTCATCAAAAGCGCTCCTAATTTCAACGGCGTGACCAGACTAATTTGGGCCGAATTCGACAACGCCTAGCCTAACCTGGACTTTGCCTTCCACCGCAATCCGTCCCGGCCTAAGCCTTTTCTGAATGCCTCCCGAACTTAGAAGGTCCTTTAACCGGCGCTCGCTCCTGGCGAGCGTCAACTAGACCGCCGGTTCGGATCGCCAGTCCGGACCCATAGATCAGGAGATCAGAATGGCGACAGGCACCGTGAAGTGGTTCAATGCAACCAAAGGCTACGGCTTCATTCAGCCGGACGATGGCGGCAAGGACGTTTTCGTCCATGTGACCGCCGTCCAGAAATCGGGCCTCAACGGCCTCGATGAGGGCCAGAAGATTTCATATGACCTCGCATCGGACCGCGGCAAGACCTCGGCGACTAACCTGAAGGTCACGGGCTAACTTCTTGCCCTGATGGGTAAATCGGGCGCTCCTCCGGCGACGGATGGAGCGCCTTTGTATCTGGGGAAAAGTCCGGCTAGCATCCCGCGCCTTAAAGGTGGGGAACGGGTATGGGTAAGAATAGCGGCGCCGCGAACGGGGCGGACGGCGCGCACGGCTATCTTTCGAGCGCGCTGGTTTTTGCGGGCATCACCGCGCTCTGGGCGGTGATCGTCCGGGACGATCCCTATTACCGGCTGACTGATCTTTTCGGCGTTCGCGTGCCGGCGATGCTGATCGCCTATTTGCTATTGATGCCGCTTGCCGGATTTCTAGTCGGGCGCTGGCGGTATCAGGCGCGCCATCAGGGCGGCGCAGCGGCCTATGCCGGCAAGCTCGCCGCCCGCTTCGTTCAGTTCACCTATGTCCATCTTCTCATCGTGCTTTTCACGGTTGCGATGGCGACGGATTATTTCCTCGGCCTCAATATCGACGAGCAGGTCAGAACGCTTGACGATCGCCTGTTCGATCTTGCGGCGCGCTTTGCGCCGTGGCTCGCCGCTTATCTGACCGGGTTCAATCTCGGCCGCGCGATGCGTCGCGGCGGGATTGCGAACGCGCCGGTTGGCGAAACGGCGTCGGCCGCGCGTTTCAAGCCTGACGATGAGCCAGGCTCTTCGAAGATCGAAACGATGAAAACATCGCATAAGCGCGCAGAGCCGCCGATTGAAAAGAGTTTTTTCAAACCGGCCGACAGTCTTGAACAGGGCGATCTGTCGCTCGGCGAAGCTGAAGACGCTGACAATAATGCGCGCCGTGCGCCGGTTGAGGCGGAGGCGAAGCTTGCGGGGCCGGGATTCTTGCCGCCGCAGGATTTCGCCCGAATGCGGCCGACGCTGCGCGAACTGCGATAGGCGAAGCGCCGCTCGAAATTTGACCGATTCGACTGCTGCGCTTTGCGCGAACCGCGCTAGAGACATAGCGCGGCAGGCGGATTGATTGGCGCTCATGACGGTTTTGACAGCCATAGGTCTGATGTCGGGCGCATCGGCGGACGGCGTCAGCGGCGCGATCGTGAAGACCGACGGCGAGAGCGCCGTCGATATCATCGCCCATCGTTTTCACGCCTATGATCGCGATATGAAGATCGTCCTTCATCGCGCCGCAAAAGCGGCCGGCGAGGGGCGTGACGGCGCCGCCGATATCGGCAAGGCCGCCGGCGAACTCACCAATGCGCATGTCGTCGCCGTCGAAGAACTCCTCGACGCCGCAAGCCTCAAACGAACGGCGATCGACGTCATCGGCTTTCACGGCCATACGGTTTTGCACAAGCCGCAGCGCTCGCCCGAAACGGCCGGCCGAACCTGGCAGATCGGCGACGGGCGCGCGCTCGCTGAAGAAACGAAAATCGATGTCGTATGTGATTTCCGATCCGCCGATATTGCGGAGGGCGGCGAGGGCGATCCTTTGACGCCCGTCTATCTTGCTGCGCGCGTGCGCGATCTCGAACCGGACGGCGATGTCGGCGTCATCGATCTCGCTGCGGCGGCGCGCATCGTTTTCATTCCGCGCGAGGGCGGCCCGCTCGATCTTCTCTCCTTTGACTGCGGCCCCGGGTTGGCGCTTCTCGACGAATGGATGGCGCTCAAAACCGGCGCGGCGAGCGATGAGGACGGCGCGACGGCGCGCAGCGGCAAGGTTCATTCCGATATTTTGAGGCTGATGCTGCTCAACCCCTATATCCGTCGAAAGCCGCCGAAAGCGCTCGACTGGTTTTCATTCAAGCTTGATCCGGCGCTGCACCTCTCCATCGAGGACGGCGCGGCGACCCTGACGGCGTTTACGGCGGCGGCGATCCGCGCATCGGCCGCGCTGCTGCCTTCAGCGCCGAACGACTGGATCGTGACCGGCGCCGGGCGGCGCAATGCGGCGATGATGGAAGCGATCCGGAAGGCGCTCGACGCAGAGGTTCATGACGCCGATTCGCTCGGCTGGCGCGCAGACGCGCTTGACGCCGAATGCGCGGCGTTTCTCGCCGTTCGGTCTTTGAGAAAACTGCCGCTCACCTATCCGAAGACGACGCGCGCGCCGCGCCCGGTCCGCGGCGGAATCCATCACCGGGCGCCCGTATAAGGCGAAATCGGCGTTTTCCGCTGGCCCCTCGGGGGCGGGTCCTGCTATCCCGCGCGGACTGAGCGCCAGCCGACTCGTGCTAGGCGCGGCCCGAGGAAAGGCGAGAAGGACGGGATGATGGATCAGATCCGGACGGAAATTGAACGCTCGTTTGAGTCGTTTGCGGCGTTTCTTCCCAACGTTCTCGGGGCGCTCGGCCTCGCCATTCTCGCGCTTATTCTGGCGCGCGTGATTTCAGAGTTCGTCAGGGTCAGGATCGACAAATCGAAGATCGGCGCCGCCGCCAATCGCGAAGCGATCGCGCCGGGCAGCCCCTCGCTCGGAAAATCGCTCGGCGCAGCGGTCTTCTGGTTCATCCTGCTCCTTTTCATCCCGCTGATCCTGACGACGCTCGGTCTGACGGAAACTCTCGCGCCGCTCAATTCGATGTTGACGACGGTCATGGACTACCTGCCGCGCATCGCCGGCGCCGCGATCATCATCGTTATAGGGTTAGTCATCGCCACCGTGGCGCGCCGCGCCGTGACGAGCCTCCTCTCCGCCGCGCCGATCGATCATGCGGCGCAGCGCGCCGACATCGGCGATTTGATCAAGGGAACCGAGATTGCGCGCGCCGGCGGGCTGATCGTTTACGTGCTGATCCTCTTGCCGACCTTCATTCTCGGCCTTGACGCCCTGGCTATCGAATCGATTTCAGCGCCGCTGACGGCGATGCTTCAGACGATTCTGAACGCCATTCCGAGCATCATCGCGGCGGCGTTGATCCTCTTTGTTTTCACCTTGCTCGCGCGCGCCGTGCGCTCTCTTGTCATTTCCGTCCTGACCGGCATCGGCTTCGATAATTTCTGGCGTCATCTCGGCATCGCCATCGAACATCGCGACATGGATGCGATCAGGGAAGAGCGCGGCTCGTCCGTCGTCTCGCCGACGACAGTCGTCGCCAATATCGCTATGGCCGCCATGTTGATCGTCGGCGCGATCACGGCGGCGGAACAGTTGAATATCGAACCCGTATCGGTCGCGCTCAGCCAGATTCTCTCAGTCGGCGGGCAGATTCTTTTGGGGTCGATCGTCATCCTCGCCGGCATCCCGATCAGCCGCTTTGTCGCCAATACGCTGCGGCGCGGCGGCGACGCGCGCTCCGAGCTTGTCGCAACGGTCGTCCAGTGGGGCATCATGGTGCTCGTCACGGCGATCGGCATTCGCGAAATGGGCCTCGGCGAGGACATCATCTTCGCCGGCTTCGTCATTATTCTCGGCGCGGCGGCGTTCGCCGCATCGCTCGCCTTCGGCATGGGCGGCCGCGGCGCGGCGGCGCGCTTCCTTGAGCGGCTCGACCGCGACGATGACTAAGCCGCATCGCTGTTCGGCGTTTGCGTAATGAAAGTCGGCGTATCAGGACATCGCGATCGCGAAGGCGCGGACTGGGATTGGGTTCGCGCCGAAATAGACGTCGTCATCGCCTCCGATTGCGCGGCCGGCGTTTCATGTCTTGCGCGGGGCGCCGACATGATCTTCGCCGAGGCGGTGCTGGCGCTTGGACGCCGGCTTATCGTCATGGCCCCGGCCGCCCCGCCGAATGGCGACAACGCCGACAGGGAACGGCAAACCGCTCTGATCGCCGCCGCGTCGGATGTGCGCCGCATCGCCGGCGCGACGCCGGATGAAGCCTTTTTCAAGGCCGGCAAAGCGGTCGTCGACGAAAGCGACATGATGGTTTTCGTCTGGGACGGCGGCCCCTCGCGCGGCGTTGGCGGGACGGCGGATATCGTCGCCTACGCCGCGCAACGCGGAAAGCCGGGCGTCGTGCTTGATCCTATACGGCGCACCGTTCGGGATCTCTCGCAAGCGCTCGATCGGCTGGACTGATCCAGCGCGCGCGGCGAAACGTAATCTGATTTGCAAGGCGAAGCAGGTGCGCAATTCCTGACGCTTTGTGGTCGCGTTCCGCCCCTCTCCCGCTGAACGCGCCGTCAACTCCGTCGCCGGCCCGCCCGCCGGCGACGGCCTTGCGGCTGTAAAAAGCCGCATAATGCGCGGCCGCGGGGTTGAAGCAGGCTCGTTGCGTCCCCATTTCCTATGCATCAATCAAACAAGGCGCCGCGAGCGGTTTTGAGCGCGTTTATTGCCGATGGTTGTCGTGCGCGCCCGGTGAAAAGGGTCACAGCATGACGTCATTCCTGTCTCTTGAAACGCTGCGTCGTCACAAGGTCGTTTCCCGCTCCGGCGAAACGCTTGGCCGTATCGACGATTTTGTCCTGAACCCCCAAAACGGGAGCGTTCATTATCTTATCATGAGCGCTGGCGGCGCGCTCGGGATCGGCGACAAACAATTCGCCGTCCCGTTCGGCGATGCCGAGATCGATGAGAAGGCCGAACGGTTCATCCTTCCCTATGATCGTTCGGACATTGAAAACGCGCCCGGTTTCGGTCGCGGCGCCATGCCGGATTTCGCGCCCGGCTACAGGAAGGATATTGACGGTTTTTACGCTGCGCGGCGAAAGGCGTTGAAATAAAGCGCCTCGCTAATAGCTGGCGTTAAGCGCGCGCGTCGCGCGGGCGTAATCCTGCCTTTCGACATCGCGACGATAATCTTCAAGCTCGTCTTCGGCGTACTCGACGTCGCGCGCAAGCTGCGGGATGGCGTCGCGAATCTTGTCGCGGCGCGCATACAGCGTTTTCATCTCCGCCAGATGATCGATCCGTTCCGGATTCGGCGTTGCCGGGTTGACGATCGCCGCCTGCGCGTGAGCGATCTGATGTTCGACGCTGTCGAGATCGGCGTGCGCGCGTGAAAGCGCCTGTGAAGCGGCTTCAAAATTCAATATGAGCCCGTGCAGGGTGAGACCCTTTTCATAGGCGGCGACGAACGCGCCTTCGCTGCTTCCCTGACAGACCCCGGCGTAACGCACGCCGCGCGCGCCGATGTCGAAACCGTTGGCGGGGCGGCAGAACTGTTCGAGGCCGTCGTCGCGGCCGGCGAGATAGGCTTCCATGTCCGGCGTCACGCCGGCTTTCTTCGCGCAGGCGACCCGGCGCGGCGAAACCGCGGTTGCGCCGCGCCCCGCTGCGCCGTCCTCATACCCGATGGCGCGCCAGTCGGCGTAGAGGCATTCATCCTTGGACATGCCGGAAGCGCATCCGGCGAGGGCGAAAAGAGCGGCCAAAAGAACGATCAGACGCATGGCTTTCCTCGATATTTGTCGAGGCCATTCTCGTCGACCGGCATTAAGACGACACTTCGCGCAAACGCCGCGTTTTGCAAACCGGCTCAATCGCTCGTTAATAATGCCTCAGCCGCGCCGCAAATCCGATTCAATTAAGCCGCGTTGCGCCGCCTGAAAGCAGCCTTCGCGCCAGATATTCGGGCGTTGCGTCAAGAAGCCCTTCGGAAATGAACGGCGTTTGCGAAAAATGGGCGAGCGCCAATTCAGCCGCGCGGGCCGCGCCGAGCGCGGCGCCGATGCGGCGCGTCGCGTCGAGTTTTGTGATGATGATGCGGCGCGCGCCGAATTCCCGAAAGGCGAGCGCCCAATCCTTGTATTCTTCAGGATCGCCGCTCGCGGGAAGAACAAGCACCGCCTCGCCGTTGGTCGCTTCGCGGAACGATCTCAGCGCTGCGAAATCGCCGGGGTCGTAAGGGCTGATCCCGGGCGTATCGAGAATAACCGCGCCGGAGGGGCGCTTTGAGCGCAAGGCCGTCGCCACATCGCCGGGCGTTTCCGTCAGGTAGTAATCGGCGCCGAGCGCGTCGCCATACGCCTTGATCTGATCAATCGCGCCGGCGCGGCCGACATCGGCCGACATTAGGAACGCTGTCGATCCGCTGTTGAGCGCGGCCGCCGCCAGTTTCGCTCCGCATGAGGTTTTTCCGGCGCCGGTCGGGCCGACCAGCATGATCGGCGTTTTCGGCGAGAAATGAATCGGCGCGAAGTCGAAGGTTTCCGCGAGCCCGGTTTCAAGGCGATGGAGATCGTCATTGACGCGCGCCTGCCTTGCGCCCTCGATGATGCGCGCGATCAGCTCGTCAGGCATCGAATGCGGCCGAAGCGCATCCGCCATCTTGCGCGCCGCGCTGTCGGAAAGATCGATCGGGCCGTTGCGATGAGGGCGGCCGGAGAGTTCGCTTGAAAGCCGGGCGAGCGCATCTTCGGAGAATCGCTGCTCAAGCGGTTCATGAAGACGCGCCCCAGTCGATCGTTCTTCGCGAACAGCCGCATCAGTCAACACCTGCCGCGTGTGATCGCCGAAACCCGGCTCAACCGGCTGGGGCGGCGCCGCTGGCGCAGGACCGTCCGAGGCCGACACCTCGACGTCGCCCGACGGAAGGTTCCGCACCGAAATGATCGAGGCGTTATCGCCGAGGGCGCGTCTCGCCTTGGCTTTTGCGGCGTCGACAGTGGAGGCGATGAATTTCATCATGATCGGGAACGCAACTCCGAAACGCCGCCAGTATTGTTCGACGGCCGGGCGCGCGCAAGAGCCGCTGGTTTTCAGGAGAATCGGTCGGTCGCGGCGTCAAACGAGCCCGAGATTGCGGAGCCTCACTTGCGGGTGGATTTCGTTCTGCGACAGAACCATCGTTTGCGGGCGAACGCGCTCGATGACGGAACGCACGAAAGGCCGCGCGCCGGCGCTGGTGACAAGAGCTGCGGCGTGACCCGCTGCGGCGGCTTCTTCCAGCCTGCCGAGGACCGCGGCGACGAAGTCCTGAATTTTGCTCGGCGCCATGGCGAGACGGCGATCATCGCCGGCGCCGACGAGATTATCGGCGAATTCGCGCTCCCATTCCGGCGACAGCATGACGATCGGCGCAGCGCCGTCCGCGCCTTTCAAGGCGCCGCAGATCTGCCGGGCGAGGCGCGCGCGGACATGTTCCGCGATATATTGCGGGTTCGATGACGCCGGCGCAGCCTCGGCGATCGCCTCCAGGATGGTCGGCAGATCGCGGATCGAAATGCGTTCTGCGATGAGCGACTGAAGAACGCGCTGGATCGTTGAAATCGTAGCGACGCTCGGCACGAGATCGGCGACAAGCTGGCGATGCTTGTCCGGCAGAGCGTCGAGAAGCTTTTTCGTCTCGGCGTAGGAGAGGAGCAACGGCGCTTCGGCGCGGATGATTTCGGTCAGATGCGTCGTCAACACGGTTGCGGCGTCGACTACGGTAAGACCGCGCAGCGTCGCCGCCTGACGGTCGGTTTCATCGATCCACATCGCATCAAGACCGAAGGCGGGCTCTTTCGTCGGCTCGCCGGCGAAATCAAGCCGACGACCGGCGGGGTCCATAATCAGATATTGGCCGGGCCGGACTGAGCCGCGGCCGGCTTCCTGCTCCTTGATGCGGATGACATAGTCATTCGCGCCAAGCTGCATGTTGTCGAGAATGCGGACCTGCGGCGCGATGAAGCCGATTTCCTGAGCAAGCGCGCGGCGCAGCGCCTTGATCTGATCGGTGAGCTTGGGGCCGGCGCCGTCGGCGACAAGCGGCAGGAGGCCGTAGCCGACCTCGATCCGGATGTCGTCCATGGCGAGCATTGAGGCCGGATCTTCCTCCGACTTTCGACGCACCGATGATTGCGCGCTTTTCGCTTCAGCGTCGGCCTTGCGCTTCTTTTGCCGCGTGATCGAGAATGCAACCGCGCCGACGAGAACGGCGAGGATCATGAACGGAACGAACGGCATGCCCGGCAGGATCGCGAAAGTGACAAGCACGGCGGCGACGATGGCGAGGGCTTTCGGGTATTCGGAAAACTGCGCGCCGAGCGCCTTGTCGGCGGAACCCTCGACGCCGGCTTTTGAAACGAGAAGGCCGGCGGCGACTGAAATGATCAGCGCCGGAATCTGGCTGACGAGCCCGTCGCCGACCGTCAGCAGCGTGTAGGACTGGCTCGCCTCGCCGAGCGTCAGGCCGTTCTGGAGAACGCCGATGAAGATGCCGCCGAGTATGTTGACCAGCGTAATCAAAAGGCCGGCGATCGCGTCGCCGCGCACATATTTCGACGCGCCGTCCATCGCGCCGTAGAAATTCGATTCGTCTTCAAGCTGCTTTCGGCGCGCGCGCGCTTCCGTCTCGTTGATGAGGCCGGAAGAGAGGTCGGCGTCAATCGCCATCTGCTTGCCGGGCATCGCATCGAGCGAGAATCGCGCTGCGACTTCCGCGATCCGTCCCGAGCCGCGCGTGATGACGACGAAGTTCACGATGACGAGGATTGCAAAGACGATTATGCCGATGACGAAATTGCCCTGCATGACGAAGCCGCCGAAGGCTTCGATCACGCGGCCGGCCGCGTCCGGCCCTTCATGGCCGTTGGCGAGGATGAGGCGCGTTGAGGCGACGTTGAGGCCGAGCCGGAACAGCGTCGAAATCAGCAGGATCGCCGGGAAGGTCGAGAATTCGAGCGCCTTGCGCGTGAAAAGCGCCGTCATCAGCACGGTGACGGAGAGCGTGATCGACAGCGCGAGCAGAAGGTCGAGCAGGAACCGCGGCACCGGCAGCACGAGAAGCGCCAGCATCGACATGATCGCGACGGAGAATACGACATCGCTGCGCGCGAGCGCTTTCAACTTACCCGGCGAGAACATTTTCGAACGAATGGCTGCGGTTTCCGCCATCGGTTAGGCGCTCTGGCGTTCGGCGGCGGGCGGCGGCACGGCGACGCCGTCTTCCGTATATTGCTTGAGCTTGTTCCGGAGCGTGCGGATCGAAATGCCGAGGATCGTCGCCGCATGCGTGCGGTTGCCGAGGCAATGATCCAGCGTCTTGAGGATCAGCGCCTGCTCAACTTCCGCGACGGTCCGGCCGACGAGCGATTCGCCCGATTGCGGGTCGGCGATTTCCGCCGTCTTCGGCGCGAGGTCTGATCCGTCCGGCAGGCGGATCGCGTCTTTCTCGATCTTGTCGCCGACGGAGAGGAGAACCGCGCGATGAAGCGCGTTTTCAAGCTCGCGGACGTTGCCCGGCCATTTCGCGCCGGCGACGGCGATGCGCGCGGCGTCTGACAGGGGCCGCTCCGCGACGCCGTTCAGCGCCGCGTATTTTTTCGCGAAGTGGTCGGCGAGGGCGACGACGTCGGCCGGGCGCTCGCGCAAGGGCGGAACGTTCAGGTTGACGACGTTCAACCGGAACAAGAGGTCTTCGCGGAACGTTCCCTTTTTCACTTCCTCGGCGAGATTGCGGTTCGACGTTGCGATGACGCGAATGTCGATCTTGACCGGCTTTGAGCCGCCGACGCGGTCGATGACGCGCTCCTGCAGGACGCGCAGGAGCTTCGCTTGCAGCCGAACATCCATTTCGGAGATTTCATCGAGCAGGATGGTGCCGCCATTCGCCTCTTCGAATTTTCCGATGCGGCGCGCGACGGCGCCCGTAAAGGCGCCTTTCTCATGGCCGAAGAGTTCGGATTCGAGCAGGTTTTCCGGGATCGCCGCGCAATTGATCGAAATCAGCGGCTTTTCGGCGCGGCGCGACTTGGCGTGGAGATGTTTGGCGACGACTTCCTTGCCGACGCCCGATTCGCCGGTGATGAGGATCGAGGCTTCCGACGCCGCGACCTGATCGGCGAGCGCGATCACCTTCTTCATCGCCGGATCAACGGCGATAAGATCGCTCGTTTCATCCGCGACCGCCTCAAGAACGGCGGCGATGAGTTCGGCATCCGGCGGCAGAGGAATGAATTCTTTCGCGCCGGCGCGGATGGCGGCGACGGCGGCGTCGGCGTCAGTCTTGACGCCGCAGGCGACGACGGGAACGGCGATGCGCTCATCGTCAAGCGCCGCGATCAGACGCGCGATATCCTGGCGCAAATCGACCATCAGCACGTCGGCGCCTTGTCCCTTGCGCAGCGCGGTCAACGCCGCGTCGACGTCGGGAGAAAAAGCGACGCGCGCGCCGCGATCCATCGCGATTTTCGCCGCAGCTGACAATTGGCCCGAGAGGCCGCCGACAATAAGCAGTCTCATGGCTTATGCGTCCGTTTCCTTGACGACTTCCGTCATCGTCACGCCGAGCACGCCGTCGACAAGGACGAGTTCGCCGCGGGCGATCAGCTTGTCATTGACGTAAAGGTCGATCGGTTCGCCGACGCGCCGGTCAAGCTCGATGACGGCGCCGGCGTCAAGCCGCATCAGGTCGGCGACATTCATGCGCTTCTTGCCGAGAACGGCCGTTACGCGCACCGGCACGTCATAAATGCTTTCAAGCATCGCGCGCGGCGCTTCCTCATTGTCTGCGAGTTCGGGCAGCGTCGCCGGACGTTTGGCGTTTTCAAGAGCGCTCATGATTGCGACTCCGTTTCGGGGTGTGAGTGGGAATCGAAAACCGCCGCGACGGCGGCCTCTATCTCTGCGCGTCCGCGGCGCAATTCGCCGCCGCGCCATTCAAGCCGGCATTCGCCGGGCTCAAGAGAAGGATCGGATTCGATCATGACGAAGTCGCCGAGCCGGCGCTCCGCCAGGAGATTGTTGAGCCGGGGCGCAAGCCGGTCGAAGCGGCGCGCGGCGATGAAAAGATGCGCGCCGCGACGGTCCTCGGAATTCTGGGTCAGCCGGCGCAACATGTCTTCAGCGGCGTCGATATCGCGCGCCTGTGCGATCGAAGCGCAAAATTCCTCGATGAAAGCGCGCGTGAGCGCGAGCAGGTCGGCGCGCGCCTTTGCGATATCGCCGGCGGTCGCGGCGACAGCCGCTTCAAGCCGGTCGCCGAGGCGGGCGAGGGCGGCCGCCTCATTCGCGGCGATCGACTCCATGGCGAGACGCCGTCCTTCGGCGAGGCCCTCGGCGCGCGCGGCGGCGAGATCGTCGGCGCTGAAACGGCGCGCGACGGGCGCCGGCGCTGCGTCCGGCGCGTCGAATGAGACGAAATCATAGGGGCGCGGCTCGGCCATCTAGTAAACGAGCTCCTCCTCATCGGATTTCGACAGGAAGATCGAACCGTCCTCCGCAAGCTGCTTGGCGGTTTCGACGATCTTGTGCTGCGCTTGGTCGACTTCCTTGACCCGCACAGGCCCCATGATCTCGATATCGTCGCGCAGGATGCTCGATGCGCGCTCCGACATGTTGGCGAAGAAATGCGCGGCGACGTTTTCCGCGGCGCCCTTGAGCGCCAGAGCAAGATCGGACTTGTCGACGAAACGAAGCAGCGTTTGCATATCCTGCGCGTCGAGACGAACAAGGTCTTCGAAAACGAACATCAAAGAGCGGATGCGCTCGGCCGCGCCTGGATTTTTCATCTCCAGCGCCTCCATAAAGCGGCGCTCCGTCGTGCGATCAAAATTGTTGAAAATTTCCGCAACAGCGTCATACGGATCGCGATCCTGACCGCGCGTCAGAGCCGCCATGAATTCCGTTCGCAAAGTCAGTTCGATCTGATCGAGCACTTCTTTTTGCACCGGACCGAGACTGAGCATGCGCGCGATCACTTCCTCAGCGAACAAGGGCGGCATCGCAGCGATCACTTTCGCAGCGTGATCGGGTTTGACGCGCGAGAGGATGACGGCGACGGTCTGCGGGTGTTCGTTGCGAAGATAACCGGAAAGAACGCGCTCATTCACATTGGCGAGCTTGTCCCACATCGTCTTGCCGGCGGGACCCTTGATGTCTTCAAGGATCGATTCCGCCTTGTCCGCGGGCAGCACGTTGCGCAGGAAACGTTGCGCCGACGCGGCGGAGCCGGAAATCGCGCCGGTCGAGGAAAGGTTCGTCACGAAATCATAGAGAAGGCTCTCAACGACTTCGGATGCGACGGAGCCGAGCTTTGAGATCGCCAGCGACACGTCGCGCAATTCGTCCTCGTCAAACGAGGCCCAGAGCGGTTTTGACGCTTCCTCGCCAAGCGCGAGCATGACGACGGCGGCGCGTTCGGCGCCGGTCAGATCGTCGGCGGAAAGGATGGTGCGCGCGGTCATGACGCCTGCCTGATCCAGCTTTTGAGGATGCCCGCCGATTCATCGGAATGGGATTTGACGACTTCGGCGACGCGCTTGAGCGAGGAGGCTTTGACCTTGCCGTCGACCTGGGCGAGGTCGATGAGGTTTTCGAGCCCGCTCGTCTGCGGCGTCGGCAGGGCGGCGGGGGCGGCGCCGGCCTGCAATTCCCGCATGGGAGCCGATTGCGCAAGCGCAGGCGTTGCGGCCCTTGAGGGAGTCAGCAAGGGCCGCAACACGAAGATGATGAGCGCCAGCGCGACAAGCGCGATCGAACCGATCTCCGCCCCGCGCATGATCTGATCGTTTGAAAGACCGCGCGGCGCGGCAGCGCTCGCGACGGTTCCTTGGCTCGCCGCCGGCGCGTTCGGGGCGAAGGTCGTTTCGATGACCTCGACCTGATCGCCGCGCGCGGCGTTATAGCCGACGGCGGAACGGACAAGCGCGCCGATGCGGGCAAGCTCTTCCGGGCTGCGCGGGTTTGCGACAACGGCGCCCGTTGCGCCCGTCGCGGTCGTCATGTTGAGCGCGACAGCGACGGAAAGACGTTTGACGCCGCCCATCTCCCGCACTTCATTGCGCACCGTTCGCGTCATCTCATAATTCGTCGTTTCCTCGGTCCGGCGCGAAGAGGACGCAGCGGCGGCGAGCGTCAACGGATCGACGATTTGCGCTTCGGGAAGGTCGTTGCCGACCGTGACGCCGCGGGCGAGCGCCGGGTCGTTTGAATTCGAGGCGTCCTCAACCGTCGTCGCGGAAAGCACCGTCTGGCTGTCGGGATCGATGATGTTGGCTGTTTCGGTGACGCGGCTGAAATCGATATCGGCGGCGACCTGAACGCGAAGATTTTCGGGTCCGACAATGCGTCCGACCAGATCTTCGACCGTGCGGCGGATGCGCGCTTCGGTCGTCGCTATGCGTTCGTCGACGCCGCCGGCCGCCGACAGCGGATCGTCGCCGTCCTGGCCCGAGGCGAGAAGGTCGCCCGCCGAATCGAGGATGGTGACGCGCGCCGGGGCCAGCCCCGGCACCGCGGAAGCGGCGAGATTGACGACGGCGCGGACGGACCGGTTGTCGAGGCCTGCCGGCGCGTCGACCACAATCGACGCCGTCGCCTGCTGGCGGTCGCGAGAAAAGAGCTCGCGCTCCGGCAGGACGAGATGAACCCGCGCCGACCGCACGCCGTCGATCGATGCGATCGTTCGGGCCAGTTCGCCCTCAAGCGCGCGCAGGCGATTAATATTCTGTTGAAAAGAGGTGGCGCCGAGCGCGTCCTGCGCGTCGAAAATTTCATAACCGACCTCGCGCGCATCGGCGACGAAGCCGTCCCCCGCCAGTTTCACTTTCAGGGCGGCGCCGTCTTTCGAGGCGGCGTAGACGGAAACGCGCCCGCCGCGCTCGCGCAGGTCGTATTTGACGCCTTCGCGCTCAAGGCGCGTCGCGAGGTCTTGTCCCTCTTTCAGGTCAAGCTCGGCGTAAAGCAGCGTCATCGGCGCTTCGCTTGCGCGGATGACGATGAAGCCGAGCGCAATTGCGACGCCGGCCGTCACGCCGATAATAGCGGCGAGCCGCGCAATCCCGAAGGATCGTATCATCCCCATTACATCATTCACGGCTTTTCGCCCTCACCAGATGACGCCGCCAACCCCTATGCCTTGGAAGCGCTCGGCAAAATTTGCCGTGCGCAGCGTAAATATTCCGTTAGGCGCAGAGGGCGGCGAGAATGATTTTAGAGAGCTGGAAAAGAAAAACCCGCGCATCTGACGATGCGCGGGCTTGAAATCTTTCGAATGCGTTAAGTTCAGGCTTAGCGATATTGCTGAACCCGCGTCGCGCGAAGGCCCGGCATGCCGTACTGGTCGATCGCTTTCTGCCAGGCGAGAAACTCCTCGAGGGTCAGCTGATACCGCTCGCAAGCTTCTTCAAGCGTCAAAAGGCCGCCGCGAACAGCGGCGACGACTTCAGCCTTGCGACGGATGACCCATCGCTTCGTGGAAGGCGCCGGAAGGTCGGCGAGCGTCAACGGCAATCCGTCAGGGCCGATGACATACGGCTCTTTCGAACGCTGCTGCGCTGCTTGTGGAGCGGCGACGGTCATTGCTTGTCGTTCCTTCGAAATACGCAACTCAGTATGCGCACCATACGCGATCCGCTTTTAAGAAACGCCTAAATGTCACGGTAAATTCGATGCTAAGACATTGTTGCAGCGTCAGGATTTTCATTTCGAAATGGGACGCGCCATTGCGGGACAAATTATTTCAAATTGCTTATCACGCAGCGGTTCGGACGAGCGTTCGCCACAGCTCATCGGCGGTGGAAATGACCCTTGAAGCCGTTGAATAGGCCCTTTGCGTCGATATCAGCGTTGAAAACTCCTGACCGATGTCGACCGTGGAGATCTCAAGCGCCGAACCCTCGATTGCGCCGGCGCTGCCCGTCTGCGCGCCGGCGAGCCGGGCGCCTCCTGACAGGGTCGTATTGCGAAATGCGGAGCGCTCAGCGTCTTCAAGCCCTTCAGGGTTGACGAACAGGGCTAACGGGATGCGAAAAATCGTATGCGTTTCGCCATTGGCGTAAGTCGCGTTGACGGCGCCGTCCGCATCGATCTCGACGCCAGCAAGCGCGCCAAGCGCAGCGGGATCGGCGCCGGTCGGCGTGCGGTTGATGTTGACGGTCTGAAGGCTTTGCAGGCTGCCCAAGCCGCCGGTTGCGCCGGCGCCGGCGCCTTGAAGGTAAAATCCGGCCGAATTGACGAGATTGCCGAGCGCATCAGCCTTGAAATCGCCGGCGCGCGTGAACAGGAACGAAGCGTTCCCGGCGGGCGCTTGCGAGACGACAAAAAATCCGTCGCCAGAAACGGCGATGTCGGTTGCGTTATTGGTGCGCGTGACGGCGCCTTGTTCGCCGACCAGTTGGCGGGAGACGGCGGCGACCCCGCCGCCGATGACGCCTGCGCCGACCGACTGGCCGAGGGCGTGAGCGTCTGACGGGATAAGATCGGCGAAATCCGTCCTGACGCGCTTGTAGCCGGTCGTCTGGCTGTTCGCGATATTGCTCGATACCGCTTCAAGACCGGTTGAAAACGCCGAAAGGCCGGAAAGGCCGATTGAGAACAAACCTGAAAAGCTCATATGCCGCTCCTAGCCGCCGATAACGCGCTTGACGCTCGAAAGCGCGACAGCGCCGACGCCCGTTTCGAGTTCAGGTCCTGAGGCGTTGAACGCAACGCCCGTGACCCGCGCCGTTGTTTGAATCTGATAGGGCGCCGCCGCGCCGGTTCTGTCTTTCGCCTGGATCAGCAATTGGTAGACGCCGTTCGGCGCTGCGCCGCCGTCGGATGTCTTGCCGTCCCAAGCGAAATTATGGGATCCGGCGCGCGGATCCCCGGCGAATTGCGCAACCGGCTGTCCCTTGTCATTGACGACGACAAGACTGACCGCCGCGGCGCCGGCCGGCAGGCTGTACGTCCAGTCGGCGCCGGCGCCGAGATTGGCGGCCTTGTCGCCGTCCGTCATAATCGTTTTGCCGATCATCGACAGCGCGCCGTCGCGATCAGCTGCGGCCTGCAGCCCGATCAGCGTTTCAAGATGCTTGTTTGTCTGGATCGTCTGTTCGACGGATGCGAACTGAACGAGTTGCGAGGTGAATTTTTCCGTGTCGAGCGGATCAAGCGGGTCTTGGTTCCTCAGCTGCGTGGTCAGCAGCGTCAGGAAGGAATCGAGATTGCCGGTCAGTTGCGACAGAGCGTTAGCGGATCGTGTCGATTGCGCGGTTTGAAGGGTGGAAATTTCCATCGGATGTGATCCTCAGATTCGAAGGTCGACCGCGCCGGCGGTCCAGTCAGACATGAAAACAGGGTCGTAAAGGGCTAGGGCCTCAACGCCGGATGCGGCGACCAGCGCCGTCGGCGGTTCCCCGATTTGCCTCGGCTCCCGAAACGCGAAAGCGAAATCGCCCGAACCGAATTCAAGCCCCGCTTGTTGAAGCGCGGTTCGCAGCGCCTGCTCGTCGCGCGAGAAGAGATCGAAGGCGTTCTGATTGTCGAAAGTGAGGGAGAGAACAGCTTTGCCGTCGTCATTGACGGAAAGACGCCCTTCGACGCGGCCGAGATCCGGCGGATCGAGGCGCAGATCGAAGATGCTCGTCTTTTCCAGTCTGCGCGCCAGCACCTCCGCGAACGCTTCCTTGAGAGCGGTCGGCGCTTGGGCGAGACGCGGAGCTTTCGCCGTCGCAGCTTTCATTTTCGCCGCTGATGCGTCGCGCAAGGATGCGATCTCGGCGGTCTTCGCCGGCATAGTCGCGGATGGCGGCGCGGCGATGGGCGCCGCTTGGGCGATGGTCGGCGCAGCGGCGCTGATGGCGGATTGCGTCGGCGCGCCTGTTCCGGCGGTTTTTTCAGCGCCTGACGGCGAAACTGATTTGACTTGCCGGTTGGAAAAGTCAGCCGGCTGTTTCCCGGACGCCGCGTTTTCGGCGACAGCGGAGCCGTCCGCAGGCTGCGCCTTCCCGGCGCTCGTCTGTTGCGCCGGGCGCGCGCCATGGGCTTCGAGCGATTTGGCGGCGCCGCGCTCAAGCGATGCGGCCGCCAGCGAATAGGAGAAGACGTCCGCGCCTTCGTGTTCCTGCGCTGGACGCATGCGCGGCGGCGCAGATTGAATGTTGATGGAAGCGATGTCCGCCACGAATGACCCCAATTGTTCGCGCGTCTATCGGCAAGAGAAGGGCCAAACAGGCGAATGGCGGACTTGCTCGCCTTTCATGCTTAAGCGCGATTAAGGATTGAACGTCGCCGGAAATATCAGCCTGCAGAATTTTCCCTTTGCGGCGATTGTTGCCGGGCTGCCCCCGACTGGTTCGGGCCTTGCAATTTTTCAGGCCGAAAAAAAAGCGTGAGCATCAGAATGATGACGAAAAGCGCCAATTTGCTTGGGTTTCGAGCCCATAACCCGGCCGATCGCGCAATCGGCGCCGGGTTCTTTTTGCCGACCCGGCAATTCTTTCCGGCCGCGGGAGACGGACGATGAGCCTCTATGTCGCGCTCAATACGGCGGTTTCCGGCCTGTTCGCAAACCAGCGCGCGATCGCCGCGACGTCGGAAAATATCGCCAACGTCAACACGCCGAATTTCGCCCGCCGCGAAGCGCATTTTTACGCCGACGCCATTCCGAACCAGTTCGCCGGCGTCGATGTCGATATCGCCCGCGCGGCCGTCGACCGTTTTCTACAGTCCGCGACTTACGGCGGCAACGCCGATGAGACGGCGTCGGCGGCGATCGCGGATGCGCTCTCGCGCATTGAAGCCTCGCTCGGCGCCCCCGGCGACAATATCTCCTACGCCAACAAGCTTGACGAGGCGTTCGCCGCGCTGACCCAGCTCGCCGCCAATCCGTCTTCAACAGCGGCGAAAGCGGATGCGCTGTTCTCGCTTCAAGCGGCGTTCGACGCATTCGCCCGCACCGGCGCGGCGATCGCTGATGAAAGCGCCGCCTCGCTCGGGCGCCTCAATGAAGGCGTTGCTCGCGTCAACGCGCTGCTTGATGAAATCTATCGTCTCAACCAGACCGTCCAGGACAGCAACGGCGCCGCCGATCTTCTCGACCAGCGGCTGTCGGAATTGTCGAGCTATCTCTCGATTAACGTGACGCGCAGCCAGGATGGTCGCGTTGAAGTGTCGACCAATGGCGGAACCATTCTCGTCAACTCGGCGGGTTTCTCCGCGCTTGGCGTGACGGCGGGGCCGCCGACCGCGATTTCCCTGTCGTCCGTTGATCCTGATACGGGCTCGGCGGCGCAAATCGCCGCCGATATCAGCGCTTCAATCGGCGTCGGCGGCGAGATCGGCGGTCTCGTCACGCTGCGTAATGTCGATCTGCCGCGCCTTCGGGCGCTGGTCGAAACGACCGCGCGCGGCGTCGCGACGCAATTGAACGGCGTTTACGCCGGCAACGTCGCCGTTGGCGCGACTGCGCCGTCCGGCGCAACGCTTGTCCTTGAAACGAACGGCGTTTTTTCGATCAATCCCGCGCTGCTTGCTGATCCGGCGAGTTTCGCGATTGCGCGCCCGACGGGCGGGGCCGGCGCGGGGGCCAATGACGGAGCGGGCGCCGTTCTGCTCGCCGATATCGCGACAAGCGCCGCAGCGCGCGCCGTCGCGGACTCGATCGCCTCGATCGGATCGGCGGCGCGCAACTCCGAATTGTCTGCAACATCGAACAAGGCGATCGCGGCCGATCTTAATGCGCGCGCCAGCGCAGATGCAGGCGTCAATCTCGACGAGGAGCTGTCGAACCTCATCCTTTATCAGCGCGCCTACGGCGCCAATGCGCGCGTCATCTCCGCCATTGACGAACTTTGGCAGACGCTGTTGCAGATCATTTAAAGGCTCGCCATGACACGCATTTCCGATCTCGGCTTCCAGCAAATTCTCCTGAACAGCTTTCAGCGCGCGCAGGCGGGCGCCGAAGCGCGTCAGATCCAGCTTTCGACCGGCAAGGTTTCAGACCGTTACAGCGGCGTCGGCATTGCTACAGGGCAGCTCCTGTCGTCGGAAGGCGTCATTACGCGGGCGACGGCCTATGAAAGGTCTGCCGCCGTCGCGGCTTCGCGCCTCACCACGCAGGAAGCCGCGATGACGTCGATCGCCGACAGCGTCGCGAGGCTGCGCGAGCAATTCGTCATTTCGATCGCGACGGGCGGCGCCGAGCTTTTGGGGCCGAATATCGCGGCCGAAGCGCAACGCATTATCGGCGCGCTGAACACCGAGCTTGGCGGCGTATACGTTTTCGGCGGCGTTGACGGTTCGGTTCCGCCGGTGACGGCCGCCTCGCTCGCCGATATCGGCGCGGCCGCGAATACGGATGCGCTTTTCATTGACGCCGCGCGTCAGCGTCTTGCGGTCGAGGAGGGGACGACAGTCGACGGCGGCGCGACGGCGCGCGAAATCGCCTCCGACCTCTTTGGGAGACTGAAAGAGCTTGCGAACGCGCCGGCGGGCCTCGGCGTTTTTTCCGGCGTGCTGACGCCCGCCCAGCAGGCTTTCATTTCGCAAAAGATCGCCGAACTGGATGCCATCTCGGACAGCCTCTATTCGGAACTCGGCCTTAACGGCCTTGCGCAGGGACAGACGGAGGATGCGCGCGTTCGCAACGTTCAGCGCCGCGATCTTGCCGAAATTACGGCCTCAGCGCTTGAAGACGCCGATCTCGCCGAAGTCGTCGCGCGGCTCAATCAGGATCGCATCGCGATCGAAGCGGCGGCGCAGGCGCTGTCGCAGGCGAGCGAGTTGTCGCTTCTCAACTTCCTCTAATCGACGTCGTAGCCGAATTTCTCGACCCATGGGGCGAGGATAGGCAGCGCCGGCGCCATGCCGGCCCTGTAATTGCGCCATTTGCCGATCGACGTCGCATAGGGCTTTTGCACGACCTGCTGACGGCTTGGCGTTCTGACGGCGCGTTGCCGCGCTGTCTCCCGATAATTCAAAACCGCGTCGTCCCAGGGAAGGGCGAGAAAGTCGATCAGCGCGCGCGCCTCCTTTTCAAGGTCTGCGACCAGATTCTCATAGCGGATTTCATGCACGTCGAGCGCGGTTCCGTTTCGAACGATCTCGCCGATCGACATGACGCGGTCATAGAATTCCGCCGCGGTCGTCATGTCCAGAAAATGAGCCATGCCGGCGTTGATCTGGAAATGCTGCTGGTACGCGCTGAGAACGCAGTCCCTCGGATCGCGAACGGCGAAGATGATCTTCGCGTCAGGGAAAATCCGATAGATGAGGCCGAGCTGGGCGGTGTTCAGCGGAACCTTGTCGACGACGGGACCGCCTTTATCGTCTTTCAATATTTGTTTTGCGCGTTTCCAGTAGGCGGCGCGCAAAGCGTTGACGTCATCCAGCGTCAGGGCCGGCAAGCGCTGCGCGCCTTTCTGATCGACGACATAGCGCGGCCAGATGTCGATGAAATTGTCTTCTTCCTCCATAACCTCGATTTGCGGGTGAGAGGAAAGAATCTGGTCTAGCCATGTCGTTCCAGAGCGTACGAACCCGATCAAGAAAACGGGCGCAGCGCCCTCAAGCGCGTCATATGAAGTCCAGGAAGCGAAATTCGCATCGCTCAGAAACCCCAATGTTCTTTGAAGAACCGGCGTCTGGAGCGGGCTCTGCTGGGCGGCGACTTGCGAGGACGTTATGTTCTTCTGAAGGCGATGCGCATTTTCGAGCGCGGCGAAAGCCGCCTCGTAGCGTTTTTTTCTGTCATAGGCGGCGGCCAGAAGACTCATTATCTTCGATTGATTGCGTTGGTTGACAGAGTCGGCGGAAGCGATGGGCTCTAATATTTCGATCGCGCGATCGGTTTCCTTTTCACGCAACAGGATTTCCGCAAAAGCGATTGCTATCAATTCGTTTGACGGCGCCGCATCAAATGCTTGTTCGGCGAGCGTTCGCGCTTTCTCGAGGTCGTGAATCGTCTCAAAAAACCGGGCGCATTTGGCGAGCACTGTTGCGGAGTGAGGCTCGACGGCGCGCGCTTGTTCGTAAGCGGCCGCCGCCTCATCTTTCTTGTCGATAAGGTAGAGCGTTTCGCCAAGGTGACACAAGGCTTCGCCGTAATCTGGCTTGATCTCGGTTGCGGTTCGAAAGGCGCGCTCGGCCTGGACCATATCGCCGCGTTCTTTAAAAAGGACGCCGATCCAATAGAGAAGCGCAGGCTG
>CALAZI010000088.1 GCA_937895955.1 uncultured Alphaproteobacteria bacterium
GTCGATGAAGCCGCGCTCATCGACGCGCTGCAATCCGGGCGCCTCGCCGCCGCCGGGCTCGATGTGTTCGAGAACGAGCCGCATGTCCCTGAAGCCCTGCGCCGGATGGATCAGGTCGTCCTCGCGCCGCATGTCGGCTCGGCGACGGATGCGTGCCGCATGGAAATGGGCATGGCCGCGCTCGCCAACCTCATCTCGTTCCTGTCGACCGGCGCGGCGATCAATGTCGTGAAGCGGTGAGGGCGGCTTTCGGCCTGTGGAAATTGGGGGATTTACAAGAGAACAAAAAGGGAATATAGAACAAAAGACGAACGAAATCCTTTTTCGAATCAGCCCGGCTGAAGGGCTCAACGGATGGAGGCGTCTTGTGAAAAAATCTGTGGAAACCCGTGTGGAAGTTCTGGGGGAAATGAGCGTGTTGAAGGACGCGCTCGGACTCGGCGTATTGCTGCTCCTGATCGTGTCGACCCAGTTGGCGAGCGCCGTTTTCGGCGCCTGACGCCGGCTTTTCGTTGTTGCGCTGGCTGGAGCCGTAAATGCCGGAATCGAAGGGCGACTTCGTCCACCTTCATCTTCACTCGGCCTATTCGCTTTCCGAAGGCGCGATCAAGATCGGCAAGCTGAAGGATCTTTGCCTTGCCGATCGCATGCCGGCGGTCGCCGTCACCGACACCAACAATCTCTTCGGCGCGCTTGAGGTTTCCGAGACCTTGAGCGCCGCCGGCGTTCAGCCGATCGCGGGCCTCCAATTGTCGCTCCTGACGCCGCACCTCGCCGGCGCCGAGGCGCGTCACGTCAAGCCGCCTTCGATCGTGCTGCTTGCGCAAAACGAGGCGGGCTTCAACAATCTGATGAAGCTGTCGAGCCGCGCGTTTTTGACCTCGGCGAGCGAGGACGGCGTTTGCGCCGCGCTCGACTGGCTCGACGGTTGCGCCGACGGGCTCATCTGTCTTTCGGGCGGCTTTGACGGTCCCGTCGACCGGCTCATCCGCGCCGATCGCGCCGATGACGCCCGCGCGCTGGTCGAGCGTCTCGCGGCGCTTTTTCCGGGTCGCTTCTATCTTGAGCTGCAGCGTCACGCAGAGCGGCGGCACGCCTCGGCCGAAGGCGCGATCATCGATCTCGCTTACGAACTCGCTCTGCCGATCGTTGCGACGAACGAGCCCTATTTTCCGAAGGCGGACGATTACGAGGCGCATGACGCGCTTTTGTGCATCGCCGAGGGCGCCTATGTGCATCAGGAAGACCGGCGCACGGTGACGCCGGATCATTATTTCAAGACCGCGGCGGAAATGCGCATGCTCTTCGCCGACTTGCCTGAAGCGCTTGATGCGACGCTTGAAATCGCGCGTCGCTGCGCCTTTCGCCCCAAAACGCGCAACCCGATCCTGCCGCGCTTCACGAGCGAGGGCGGCGCTGACGCCGAAGAGGTCGAACTTGAAAAGCAGGCGCGCGAAGGACTGAAGGCGCGTCTTTCGCAGGTTGAACCCGCCGCTGATGCCGCCGCCTATTGGGACCGGCTCAAATTCGAACTCGACATCATCAACAAGATGGGGTTCCCGGGTTACTTCCTCATCGTCGCCGACTTCATCAAATGGGCGAAGAAGGAAGGCATTCCGGTCGGCCCGGGCAGGGGATCGGGCGCCGGCTCTCTCGTCGCCTGGTCGCTGACCATCACCGATCTTGATCCCTTGCGCTTCGGCCTTCTGTTCGAACGCTTCCTCAATCCAGAGCGCGTGTCGATGCCGGATTTCGACATCGATTTCTGCCAGGACCGGCGCGACGAAGTCATTCGCTATGTTCAGCGCAAATACGGCGATGATCGCGTCGCGCAGATCATCACGTTTGGAAAATTGCAGGCGCGCGCGGTCCTGCGCGATGTCGGGCGCGTCATCGGCATGCCGTTCGGTCAGGTCGATCGGCTTTGCAAGCTGGTGCCGAACAATCCCGCCAACCCGGTGACGCTCGCCGAAGCGATCAATTCTGAGCCGCGCCTTAAAGAGGAGCGCGACCGCGAGGAGAGCGTCGCGGCGCTGCTTGAAAAGGCGCTGAAGCTCGAAGGGCTTTATCGTCACGCCTCGACGCATGCGGCCGGCGTCGTCATCGGCGATCGCCCGCTTGACGAATTGACGCCGCTCTATCGCGATCCGCGTTCCGACATGCCGGCGACGCAGTACAATATGAAATGGGTCGAGCCGGCGGGCCTCGTCAAATTCGACTTTCTCGGCCTTAAAACGCTCACCGTCATCAAGCGCGCGGCGGAACTTGTCGCGCTGTCGGGGCGCATGGTCGATCCTGATCATTTGCCGCTCGACGACAAGAAGTCGTTCGACATGATGTCCGACGGCGCGACGGTCGGCGTCTTCCAGCTTGAATCGACGGGCATGCGCCAGACGCTCAGATCGATGAAACCGGACTGTCTTGAAGACATTATCGCGCTCGTCTCGCTCTATCGGCCGGGGCCGATGGAGAACATCCCGACCTATGTCGAGCGCAAACAGGGATTGCAGCGGCCGGACTATCTCCACGAATCTTTGAAAGACGTTCTCGAAGAAACCTACGGCGTCATCATCTATCAGGAACAGGTGATGCAGATCGCGCAGATTCTGTCCGGCTATTCGCTCGGCGAGGCGGATCTTCTACGCCGCGCGATGGGCAAGAAGAAAAAAGAGGAGATGGACAAGCAGCGCGCGCGTTTCGTCGACGGCGCGAAGGAAAAAGGCGTCGATCCGCACAAAGCGGGCTCGATTTTCGATCTTGTCGAGAAATTCGCCGGTTACGGTTTTAACAAGTCGCACGCGGCCTGCTACGCCTATATCGCCTATCAGACAGCTTATCTGAAAGCGAATTACGCGCCGGAATTTCTGGCGGCGTCGATGACCTACGATATGGCGAACACCGATAAGCTCGCAATCTTCCTGAAAGAAGCGCGCCGGAGCGGCGTCGATGTCCGCGCCCCGCATGTGAACGCTTCCGAAGCCGACTTCACCGTGAAAGACGGCGCCGTTCTTTACGCGCTTGGCGCGGTCAAGAATGTCGGCGCCGCCGCGATGCGCCTCATCGCCGACGAACGCCGCGCGCACGGGCCTTTCGTCGACATTCACGATTTCGCCGAACGGGTCGACCTTCGCCAGATCGGCAAGCGCGCGATGGAAAATCTCGCCCGCGCCGGCGCCTTTGACGGCCTCCATCGCAGTCGCGCCGAACTCCTCGCGGGCGCCGATCTTTTGATCCGCTATTCGGCGCAGGCGTTCGACGAGCGCGCAAGCGCGCAAGGCGGGCTCTTCGATCTCGCGGCCTCGCCGCAACTTGACCGGCCGCGTCTTCCCGCCGCCGATGACTGGCCGCCGATGGAGCGATTGAATGAGGAGCGCGCCGCGCTCGGCTTTTATTTCTCCGGCCATCCGCTCGACGATTACGCGGTCGAACTGAGGCGCCTCAAAGCTTCAACCGTCGCCGAAGCGATGGAAACGGTGAAAACGGGCGAACGCTTCGCCGGCCAGATCGCGGCCGTCGTGCGCGCAGTCCGCATGCGCCGTTCGAAAGCCGGCAAGCCTTTCGCCTTTGTCGAATGTTCGGATGCGACCGGCGAGTTTGAGATCGCCGTATTCTCCGACGTTCTTTCCGTCGCGCGCGATTTGCTGGAACCCGGCATGCTCGTCCTGCTCACTGCAAATGCCGAAGACCGCGACGGCGAGGTGCGTTTCGCCTGCGACGGCGTGCGCCGTCTTGATGCGGCCGCGGCGCAGACAACCTCGCAATTGCGCATCGTCGTCGGCACGGCCGAAGGTCTCGGCGCCGTTCAGCGCCGGCTTGCGGCGGTGAAACCGGCGAGCGCGGCGGAAGCTGGCGACGTCGTCATCGCGCTGAGCCTTCCCGATGTCGGCGGGCGCGAAGTCGAACTGCAACTGAAATCCAAAGCCGCCTGCACGCCGGCGATGCGCGGCGCATTAAAGGCCGTCGACGGCGTTCTCGACGTCGAGCTGGTTTAGAGGCAAGCTCCGCCTCCGAATGTCGAGCGGACACGGAGGAGGCCGATCATGTTCACGCATGTTCATTTAGGAAGCAGCGACGTCGCGCGCTCGAAGCGCTTCTATGACGCGCTGTTCGATGCGCTCGGCGGCGCGACGAGCTGGAAGGATGCGGATCGCGATCGCTGGTTCTGGCAAAGGGATGGTATGTTTCTCGTCGTCGGCGAGCCGCTCGACAAGCAGCCGCCCAATCCCGGCAATGGCGTCACCATCGGCTTTTCCGTCGAAAGCCCCGAACAGGGCGATGAATGGCACGCGGCCGGCCTCGCAAATGGCGGCGTTTCGGTCAAAGACCCGCCGGGCGTCCGCAATCACAGCGCCAAGGGCGGCATCTATCTCGCCTATTTGCGCGACCCTGACGGCAATAAACTCTGCGCCCTGAAATTCATGGGGCCGATTAATGTTTAAACGGCGGCCAAGGTATTGATGCGCTGCGATGCCGGCGCCGACGACGATCAACTCCTCCGACGTGACTTGGATTGACCGGGCGAGTAATATTGGCGTCTCACCCAATCCCACGGAGGATGTCTGATGCTGAAAGCCAAAGCACTTTTGATTGCGGGAATGAGCGGACTGCTCCTTGCTTGCAGCGCGAGCGATGGCTCTGACAAGTCGGCCGCAGACAGCGGCGCTTCGCACGAGCAGGCCATACGCGAGACGAATGAGCAGTGGCTCGCGCTGATACGCGATCACGATGCGGCTGCGGTGTCCAAGCTATACACCGCGGATGGAGCGATGATGGCGCCTGGCGCTCCGATTGCGCAGGGCCAGGCAGCGCTGGAACAGGCCTGGAGCGGGCTCATGCAAATGCCGGGGTTCGGGCTCACCTTTGAAGCCGACGAGATCGTCGTCGCGTCGGGCGGCGACATGGCGCTCGACCGGGGGACCTATCAGTTTTCGCTCGACGGTCCGGACGGACCGACGACCGA
>CALAZI010000089.1 GCA_937895955.1 uncultured Alphaproteobacteria bacterium
AGAACGTCAGCGCCTGCGTGACCGGCGAGCCAGTCAGGATTGGCGCCGCCGAACAGCCTGTCGTTCCCCGCCCCGCCGCCAAGCGTGTCGTTCCCGGCGCCGCCCGATATCCAGTCGTCGCCGATGCTGCCCGCAAGCCAGTCATCGCCTGCCTCGCCATGCAAATAATCGTCGCCGCGCGCGCCGTTGAGCCAGTCGTCGCCGTCGCCGCCGAGAAATAAATTATCCGCGCTGTCGCCTGCGATGCGGTCATCGAATGGAGAGCCGATGATCGCTTCGACATTCGCCAACCTGTCGCCCTGCGCGAAGCCGCCCGCCTCCGCGAGCGAATCCGACAGGTTGATGTCGACAGCGGACGGACTATTGGCGTAATCGACGACGTCGAGGCCGGCCCCGCCGTCGATAAGATCCGGACCGCCGCCGGAAACGACCCAGTCTGCGCCGTCGCCGCCGCGAAGCGTGTCGGCGGCAAGCGCGTCAAGGCCGCCGCTTGAAGTTATTGCGCCGAAAATCAGATCGCGCGATGCGCCACCGCCTGTTCGATCAACCGTGTTGGCTGCAACTTCCGGGGCATGGAAAGGATTGCTTCCTTGCGTGTCAGCTGCAACGCGGATCGCATTCGGCGAGAAATTAATCAGGGAATTCCACTCCGCGGGCGCACCGGTCAGGCTGAGCAGCGCTGAAGGCTGCACGAAAGTCTCGAGCAGCTTGGCGAAAGCCGGCGCCAATTCCTGATCAAGCGGTTGAACGCTTGTCGGGCTGAATTCTTCGCCATAGGCGGCTCTGTACGCCGTCGTCATGGCGTTCCATTCGGCTTGCGCATAACCAAGCGCCTTGGGAAACAGCGCGATCTCGCCGAAAATCTGGTTCTCGTGCTTGTTCAGCATTCGAAAAATGCGCAGCGCCTCGGCTTCGGAGGGCCTGAAGCCGGGCGTTCCGTCTTCATTGTCGTATTGGCCGAACAATTCGCCTTCGAGATAACGGCGGCGCATCATGCCCGTACCGGAATTCGCGCGCGCGGCGCCGTAATTCGAATTGAATACGATTTCGTACCACGCCTCGGCGCGATCGCCGGCGTAATAGGCCGCGCGGAATTTGTTGCTCGACGCCAGGATGCCGTTATACGCCATATCGACGATGGCGAGTCGCTCGAAGGAAAGCGGCGCATCAGGGCCTTGCGCGCTCGCTCTCGCCTCATAGGTCAGGATCAGCTCATCGAACGTGTCGAAAATTTCCTGGTCATTGAAGAACGTGAACTTCGTTCTCGCGCCGAAGCCGGCGAAGGCCGCCCGTTCCGCAAGGATCGAATCCGCCTGAGCCTGCCAAGCCGAAGAGTTGCTCGACGCGAAGACAGAAGCGAGCCGGTCGCGATATCCTTGATCGGTGGAAGCCGAAAGATTGAAGCCGAAAGTTTCGAGCACTTCGTTGAGAGAGCTTGACACGCGCAGATTGAAGCCGATACCGATTGTCGGAACCCCGACCGAGTCCGCATAAAGCGTTTGACGTATGTTTCCGGATTCTTCAAAGAACGCCGAAACATAACGCAGCCGATCCGCGTAATCCGACGGCGACAATAGGCGATCGTTAAACATCGCTATCCGTCTCCGTTGTCAAAAGACAAAGCGGCGCTTGCCCGAGACGGCCTTGCGTTCGACGGATCTCAAAAATTTCGAACCTGTCCGCTTCCCCATTCCAGGCGCGCAGCGCATAGAGCTCGCCGCCGCGGAGAAAGAGACTGGCCTCAGGCGCAAAAATAGTCTTGTGAAGCTGGCGATGAAGGTCCGGGTTTTCTTCAGCGGATACGAAAATTCGCGGCTGCAGATTCCACAACACCCACGCTTCGCCGGAGCGATCGGCGAATGCGGGATCGGGATGGAGCTGATAAACCGCATCAGCGTCACCATCGCGATCGATATCCAGCTCCGCTTGCTCAAGCCGCGGCGCGCCGGCGAGCAATTCGCGAACGCCCGCCAGGCGCTCTTCGCGACATAGCGCTATGTCAGCTTCGGTAAACGCTGCGCTCGTCGACGGATTGACGCGCGCAGGAGCCTCGCACCATCCGTCATAGAGGCCTTCGACAATCAGATTTTCATTGATCTTGACGTCAAGCGGCGACCAATGCGGAATGGAAATATCGCCCCGCGACGCAGCGATCGAATAAAATATTTCGCCGCTTTCCCGGCGCTCATTCGCGATCTTCATCACCTCGTCGCAAACGCTGCGCGCGCTTTCCGACATCGCGGGCCCGTCGCTGGCGATGACGACGAGCGGCGCGACCGTCGCCGCCTGTTCGGGCTGCGCGGGATTCGCCTTGCCGCCAGCCGCAGAATTCTCCTCGCCCGTCGCCGGAGCGGCTTGCGAAGCGACGCGCTCATCGGCGGCTCCGCAACCTGTTGCGAGAAAAACGACTGAAACAGCTGCAAAAACGGAATAGCGCGCCACGAATACGCCCCTCGAACGCCGCCGAAGAGCGATTCATTAATGTAAAAAAATGGCGTCGGTGGGGCGCCGATCGGGCGGGACGGCGCATAGCCGCCACAATCGTCCCTAGGTGAAGATGAAGTCGTTGGCGTCGAGTTGGGCTTTTGTGACGCCGATGAGGGTGATGGTGTTCCCGTTGATGTCAATGACGGCGTTGCCGCCGACATCCGTCGTCGCGGCGAGGATTTCGGCGAAGCTGTCGAAGGCCGGACCGAAGCCGTTGATCTCGA
>CALAZI010000090.1 GCA_937895955.1 uncultured Alphaproteobacteria bacterium
GCGTCAGATCGAGAATGCGGACGCCGGCGAGCGGTCCGCGCGGCTTGTCGGTCATGTCGATGCTCCGAAAAATTTCGCCCGGTCAGGCAAGCAGGTTTTCCGCTTCCGCACCAGTATGACAATTGACGCATCGCCCGCATTGCGGCGCTAAACCCCCAAAGCGCCCGGCTGACGACTATTTGCTTGCGAATAAGGCTTGCGCGCCATTTCAATTGTGATTTACTTGACCTTCAGAAGTCCAATACAGCGCAATAAATGGGGGGCTGGATGACATCTTTTTGGCGCTTGGCTGCTATTTTTCTATTGGCCTTGGTCAGCTCGCCGGCGCTTTCGCAGGAGCGCTCAGCTGTACGGCAGGGTTTTGAACTCGCTCCAAATAGCGGCAAACGCATCCTAATGCTCCGACCTGCGGTCAGAGTCGGCTCGCAGTCGACCGGCGGCCTGTTCGAACCGAATGCGGAATGGACTGATTTGGCGAAGGCCAACATTCAAGCGGCACTTGAAGATTTGCAATCTCAACTCGGAAATGAGTTGATTGTCGCACCGGAGGCCTATGGTGAAGAAGCCCAAATCGTTCAAGAGCACATGGCGCTATTTGCAGCGGTTTCTCAAGCCGTAATTGAGTACCAGTTTTTCGTCGGCAATCGATTACCGACGAAGAAGCGTGACAACAAGAATGACGTATTCGACTGGTCATTGGGCGATACGGTTGCACAACTTCCCGGCGCGAAAAACGCCGACTATGCGCTATTTATATACAATAAGGACGCATACGGCTCGACGGGCCGCAAAGTGCTCCAAGCGGTGGCCTTGGTCGGAGGAATTGGAGTCAAGTCAGGCGAGCATGTTGGTTATGCAGGTTTGGTTGATCTTAAAACCGGCGATCTAGTCTGGCTTAACGCAGACGCCGAAATGGGCGGAGACGTTAGGGAAGTCGATGGTTCGCAGAAGCGCGCTCGCCAGCTTTTGGAAGACTTTCCCGGCAGCGAGATCGGGCGGGAATGATGACTCGATCAACATTTCGCTTTTTTGTCTTGGGAGCCGTGATTGCCGCCAGCCTAGGCGTCGCGTCCGCCGCTCCTGCGCCGCTGCCTCCCCCTTATGAAGGCGCCTACCAACCGCAGGGTTCGGACGAGATCGGCCTCTGGCACGAGGATGATGAGGGCGAACGGAATTTAGCGGCTTCCCCCCTGCTGATTCGCGATGAAGCGCTGACGGCGTATTTGAAGGGTGTGCTTTGCCGGGCCGTCGGCCCGGATCGTTGCAACGCCGTTCGGGTCTATGTCGTGCGCGAGCCCATGTTCAATGCGACCATGTCCCCAAACGGCACATTGCGAATATTTAGCGGGCTGCTCCTCCGGGTGCGGAATGAAGCCGAGCTTGCGGCGATCCTGGGTCATGAGTTTGGTCATTTTGAGAGCAGGCACAACCTTAACAGATTCAAGAAAACACGCCAGAGCACTGACATTCTCGCCTGGGGCGCCGTCTTGGCCGGCGTCTCGCAGGATCCGGATGTGCGTCGGTCCTACCAAAACCTCGAGATCTCAGTTTATGGGAGCTTATACCGATATAACCGCGATAATGAGCGCGAGGCCGACATCCTTGGTCTCGGATATTTAAATAATAGCGCATTGCGGCCGCAAGCGGCTTCGGACGTTTGGCGAAACATTATGGCCGAGATTGAAGCGTCTGCAAAAGCCAAGGGGCTGAAGAAGCCGAAGTTTGATAGGATCGCCTTCACTGCATCTCATCCGCCAGAAAGCGAACGAGCGGAATATCTTTCGGCTCTCGCATCTCCCGAAGGCGACAGCCGAGATAATGGAACCGAGCGCTATCGCGCAGCAATATCAGCATGGTTGCCGATTTTCCTCGAAGATCAAATAAAGCTTAACGACTTCGGCGGCAGCGAGCACATTATTTCCAATCTTTCGGAGTCTGGCTGGACGGCGGATTTGTGGTTCGCGCGCGGCGAGCTTTATCGGACGCGCGGCAATCAAAGAGATTTGGTCAATGCCGTTCAGTTTTATTCCAAAGCGACAGATCTGGATGTCACGCATGCCGCTGCGCATCGCGGGCTAGGATTATCGCTCATTAAGACTGGAGAGCGATCAAGCGGCCAGGCTGCGCTCAAAAGATATCTGGAATTGAACCCGGACGCTGAAGATGCGGATATGATTAAATTTTTGATGCCGAAGGAGCCAGCACAATGATAACCCGTCGAAGCCTTGCCGGCGTCTTAGTCGCGCTCGTATCAATAACGGCGTTATCGACTCCCGCCAGCGCTCATAAACTGCGCATTCGAGGCGAGGCGGTTGAAGTCGCCGATTCCGATTTGGCGGTCACGCCGACACGCGATTGGAACAAACTTAGTAAGACGATTGGAAAACTGACTGAAACGTGGACGCTGGATGGCGAGCAACTCAATGATGTGACTTTTTTTGGCGGGATTGAGTCAGGCAAGCCTCTTATGAAAGAGTATGATAAGAAACGAGATCCGTTGCCGAAATTTAGAAAAGACATGTTGCTTGTTGAAATCCCGGAATTATTGGAGGGAACATACAGATCCCACAAGGCCATCGGGACTTTTCAGCTGTTATCGTCTGAGCCCATATCATTTCTTGATCATGATGGCGTGTTCTTTGAATACGCCTACACCGATGCGGACGAATTGACTCGCGCCGGGGAAGCTCGTGCTGCAATTATTGACGACAAATTATATATGATCACCTTCGATGCTCCGCGTCTGCATTATTTCGAACGCGCCATTGGGGAATTTAGAGCGCTCGCAGATTCTGCACGATTACAATAGGCGGCTGATAGATCTTAGCTCCAACGAAGCGCATTGCGCTGCGGAGATATTATACCCGCTTTGTCAGGGCCGGTTTTTGCGCCGGGAATCGGCGTCTCACCGTTTGCTTCGGGCGAACGGCCTCCCATATTGCTGAGAAGGCGTCATGAAGAGGCGGTCAATCGGCGAACCACGCGCCGTGAAAGCCGAACGGCACGCGCTGCGG
>CALAZI010000091.1 GCA_937895955.1 uncultured Alphaproteobacteria bacterium
GCAACAATACGATCGGCTACGCCTCGGACATCGCCGCGATCGCGCATGAGGATGTCGTCGACTTCTACGAACGCCATTACGCGCCGCAAAACGCCATCCTCGCCATTGTCGGCGATATTGACCGCGATACGGTTCGCGCGCTCGTCAAAAAGAAATTCGGCAAGATCAGAAAAAAAATCCGCCCGCGCGCGCCGCTGACGGCTGAAATACCGCGCACAGGCGAACGGCGCGTGACGATCTCGCTGCCATCAGACGAAAAACTGTTCAAGATCGCCTATCCGGCGCCGGCCGCGTCGCACTCCGATTTTCCGGCGTTTCTCGTTCTTCAGGCGCTGATCGGCGAGTCCGCCGGCGTCAATTTCAACCAGAATGACTGGGGAACGCCGGTCGGCGCCGACTCGCCGATTGCAAGCGCGGCCGATGGCGTCCGGACATGGATCATTCCGACCGCTGAAGCCTACGCCTTCGTTGTTTCAGGATCAGCGGCGGCGAAATTAAACGACGCGACGGTCGAAAATGCGATCCAGAGCGCGTTCGACAAAATCGCGAAAACGGCGCCCGCAGTATCGGCGCTTGACGCCGCGAAGCGCAAACTGATCGACGCGCTCGCCTTCGACGTCGACACGACTGAGGAGGCCGCGCACCAGCTCGCCTATTTCGCCGGCGTTGGTGCGTTCGACCAATTGCTGACGCTGGAAGACGCCGTTCGGAAAGCCACAGCGGAAGACATTCGCGGCGTCGCGCAGAAATATTTGGCGGCGAACCAGCGCACCATCGCATGGCTTGAGCCGGGACCGGCGCCCGAGGCGACGGAAGCGCCGACAGTGCGTGACGCAATCGCGCGCGCCGGGGCCGCCGGCAATCTCGACAGGCTTCCATCGCCGGTCGCGATGACGCCGGAAGGCGGCCCTGCGTTTCTTTTTCAGGATTCGGGGCTATCGCCGACTTTCGCGGCAAAGGCCGTGCTCGCCGGGCGCTTTGATTGCGATGCTTGCGCGGCGGACGATCCGGCTTTCGGCCTGACTTCGCTTTCCGTCAGCGGCGCGAGTATCGATGCGGATCGTTTGCTGACAGAAGCCTTCGCCGCCATTGAGCGGGCCGTCCCTGCAGCGCAGGAATCGCCCGCAAGCCGGGACCCGCTCGGCCGTGTTGACGAAATTTTCGCCGGCATGTCGTCAGCGCCCGAGCAAGGCGGCCTGCTCGCGATCGCCCTCAGCGGCGCCGTCGCGTCGGACGTCGTCGCGCCCGCCGGCTACGCACGATTTGCTTCAACAGCAACACCAGTTCGCTTGCCGGACGATGATATCGAAATCACCCTTGACGAACCCAAAGCGCAACACGCGGTCGGATACGCCGCGGCGGCGCCGGCGGCGGACAGCGTCGATTCGCTCGCAAGCCAGATCGCTCTCTATGTCCTGTCGCACGGCTATGCCGGCCGGCTCGGCGTCGAAGCGATCTCGCGGCGCGGCCTCGCCTATTACATCGACGCTCAATATCGCGCAGGGATCGGCGGCGGTCTCGTCACCATCGCGACGGGCGTCGATCCCGACAAGGTCGAGGCTTTCCGCGATCTGATGAAAGCCGAAATCGCGCGCCTCAAAACCGAACCGCCGACCGACGCGGAGATCGACGAAGCCAAGCGCCACCTTCTGGGGCGCAAGATCAGCGCCGCGCAATCGAATGAGGAAATCGCCGAGGCGATGCTGAAAGACTTTCTCGCCGTCGGGCGCCCCGAAAGCGCCGAGGAATTCGCCGAAAGGCTCAGCAAGGTGACGCGCCAAGACGTCCTTAACGCTATCGAGACGCTGCAAAAGGGCGCAGTTGTCACGGTTCGGGGCGCTGGCGTAGACTGATTGTCTGAGGTGCACCATGCAGAAAGCCGAACAGCCGAAACTGCGCGTCGTTGCGGACGAGGCCGCGCAAAGCCTGCCGGCCTGGACCTATAACGATTCCGATTTCATGGAGCTTGAACGGCGACATGTCTTCATGCCGGCCTGGCACCTCGTCTGCCATGAAAGCGACATCCCCAATATCGGCGATTATTCGACGCTGAAAATGTTCAATGAGCTGGCGCTTGTCGTGCGCGGCAAGGACGGCGAGATTCGCGCCTTTCACAATTTCTGCCGCCACCGCGCCGCGCGCCTTGTCGACGGCGATCAGGGCAATTGCGGGCGCAATATCGTCTGCCCCTATCACGCCTGGACCTATCAGCTCGACGGGCGTTTGTCCGGCGTTCCCTATCTCGACCAGTATGAGAATTTCGATCGCGCCGATCACGGCCTTATCCCGATCGAATGCGAAAGCTTCGCCGGTTTCGTCTTTATCCGTTTTGAGGGCAGCGGCGAGCCGCTTGCCGCCTATATGGCGCCGATCAAGGAAGAGCTTTCGATCTACCGCACGGCGGAAATGAAGCCCTTGAGAAATATCGGCAATCGCCTGCGCGAAGTGAACTGGAAAAACGGCTGCGACAATTATTGCGACGCGCTGCATATCCCGGTCGCGCATTGGGGGTTGAACGGGCTGATCGGCCCGACCTATCGCCTTGAGGTCGACGGCGAGGCGTTCAAGATTTACGGCGATCTTGAAACGGGCCGCATGCCGTCAAAGTCGAACGCCGCCTATTGCCGGATATTGCCGCGCGTCGATCATTTGCCGGACGACCGGCAGCGCCTGTGGACCTATTACAAGCTCTGGCCGAACCTGATGTTCGACGTCTATCCCGATCAGGTCGACTTCATGCAGTTCATTCCGCTGACGCCGACATCGTGCCTGTTGCGCGAATGCGCCTATGCGCTGGGCGATGATCGCCGCGAGATGAAATTGTCGCGCTATTTGAACACGCGCATCAACCGCAGCGTCAATCTTGAAGACAAGGATTTGATCGAGCGCGTGCAGGCGGGCATGGGCTCATCGCAGTTCAAGTCAGGCCCGTTGGGGCGCGAGGAAATCCTCCTTCGAAAATTCGCCGAGCAGATGCGAAACGCGATCCCGCTCGCCCGCCGGCGCGAAAAGCC
>CALAZI010000092.1 GCA_937895955.1 uncultured Alphaproteobacteria bacterium
CCTGTGGCCCCCAGATTAGGAATCTGGTGCTCTATCCACCTGAGCTACGGAGACTATCCGCCTTTCGGTCGCGCTAGGCGGTTAACTCCTAGCCCGACCCGCCCGAATTTCAATCGTCGATCATGTCCGACTTTGCGGCGTCCGCCGCGCCGGCGTCCCCCTAAAGCCTCCAAATCTGTTTCTTTTCGACCTTGAAACGCCATAAGCTTGGTGAAAATTGCGCCCGCAAGAGCGCCTGAGGAGTGGGGCATGGACAAAAACAGAACGATTTTCGTCGCCGGCGGCGTCTTGATCGCCTTCGCCGCGGGCTTGCTGCTCGGGCGCGGGATCGACCGCGGCGAGGCGGAAATGCGCGACAGCGCGGGGCGCTCCCTCATTTCTCCGACGGTTCGCGAGGGCGAAGCCGCCCCGAGGCGGCCCTTCCAGGCGCTGCGCGGCCCCGATGCGCCGCGCGCCGAGCGCGAAAAGGCGAAGACCTTCGCCTTTGACCGCCTCATTCTTGAAACGAACGACGCCGCGCCGCGCGCCTGCCTGCAATTCACGCGGGAACTCGATACGTCCGGCAAGACGAATTACGCCGACTACGTCCGCATGACGCCGGCGCTGAAGCCGGCGGTGAGCGTCAACGGCTCCAGCCTGTGCATCGCCGGCGTTGAATTCGACAAGGAATATAAAGCGCGCATCCGCGCGGGCATGCCGGCGAAATCCGGCGAGAAACTGAAACGCCCGATCGAGGTGACGATCGCCTTCGGCGACAAGCCCGCTTATGTCGGCTTTGTCGGCGACGGCGTCATCCTGCCGCGTCTTGAAGCGGACGGCCTCGGCATCGAAACGGTCAACGTCGAGAAGGTCAATGTCTCGGTATACAGAGTGTCCGATCGATCGCTGGCGAGAAAATCGATCGCGCAGGGCGAGGCCTCGCCGGAAGGCGAGTATTCCTATGTCTGGGATCAGGAAGACGGCGCCGATGTCGGCGTGAAGGTTTTTGATAAGGAAATCGACGTCAAAAAAATTGAGAACGACGCGGTGACGACGGTCTTCCCGCTCGGCGCTGCGCTCCCTGATTTGAAACCTGGCGCCTATTTCGTAAGGCTGACCGACGCGACCCCGGGCGGCGACCAGTATCGCAAGGCGCAGGCCTGGCGCTGGGTGATGTTCACCGACCTCGCCATGACGAGCTATTCAAGCGGCGAGGGGATCGACATCTTCGTGCGTTCGATTGAATCCGGCCGCCCGCTTTCCGGCGTCGAGCTGGAACTCGTGGCGACGAATAACGACATTCTTGCGCGCGCCGTTACGGCGGGCGACGGGCGCGCGCGCTTTGAAAAGGCGGCGGTGAACGGCGATTACCCGCTGACGCCGCGCATGATCATGGCCTACGGTCCGCAGGAGGATTTCGCCGCGCTCGATTTGTCGCGCGCGCCGCTCGATCTTTCCGACCGCAATGTCGACGGACGCGCCGCGCCGTCCGTGCTTGACGCCTATGTCTGGCTCGACCGCGGCGTCTATCGGCCCGGCGAGACCGCGCATGTTTCAGGCATGTTGCGCGACAGCGCCGGCCTCGCCGCCGACCGGCCGCTCACCGTGACGATCTACAGGCCGAATTCGACAAAGGCGCTTGAACGGCGCGTCGATGAATTATCGATCGGCGGCTTTTCCTTCGACTATGACGTGCCTGCGTCCGCCGCGCGCGGCGTGTGGCGCATTGAAGTCAAGGCCGACGGCGCCGGCGTTGTCGGCGGCGAGACTTTTTCCGTTGAAGATTTCGTGCCGCAGCGCATTGAGGTGAAGCTTGGCGTCGACGAGAAGCAGCCGATGCGCGCCGGCGAGAAGCGAAGCGTCGCTGTTGATGCGCGCTATCTCTACGGCGCGCCCGCGGGCGCTCTCGAGGTTGAATCCGAAGCGCGGTTGCGCCTTGATCCCAACCCCTTTCCCGCGCTTGCCGGCTATCGCTACGGTCCCGTCAATGGGCGTTTTGACGAGCGCTTCATCACGCTTGCGAAAACGGCGACAGGCGCGGACGGCAAGGCGAGCGTTGATCTCGCCATTAACGATGCGCCGAAAAATTACGGGGCGCCGTTGCGCGCCGATCTCGTCGTCGGCGTCGTTGAACCGGGCGGTCGCGCGGTGCGCGAAAGCGCGCGAATTCCCGTTCGCCCCGACGATCGCTATCTCGGCCTGAAGCTCGGCAAGGATGGCGGCTGGGGCTTCGGCCAGAACGAGCCCGCCGAGATTGACGCCGTCCTTGTCGACTGGAACGGCAAGCAGGTCGCCGGCGAAGTCGAATGGCGGATTGTCGAGGAAGATTACTGGTTCGACTGGTACCGCGAGAACGGCGAATGGCGCTGGCGGCGGTCTTACAAGGACGTTCTTGTCGCCGAAGGACGCACGCAGGCGAAAACCGACGGGCCCGCGCGCATCGCGCAGGCGCTTGACGCCGGTTCCTACCGCCTGACGGCGACGGATCCCGCGTCCGGCGCGAAAACGGATATTCGCTTTTATGTCGGCTGGCGCTCTTATGAATCAGGCGCCGATACGCCCGATCAGGCGACATTGACGGTGACGAGCGAGAATGTCGCGCCCGGCGCACGTGCGCGTCTGTTTATCGATCCGCCCTACGCCGGCGAAGCGATTGTCGCCATCGCAACCGACAAGGTTCATCTCGTCCAGCGTTTCAAGGTCGAGGACAAAGGTCGCGAAATCATCGTCGACACGGATGCCGCGTGGGGCTCGGGCTTTTACGTTCTGGCGACCATCGTGACGCCGCGCGACGCCGTCCGGCGGCCGATCCCGCGCCGCGCGATGGGCGTCGCATACGTGCCCTACGACATGGGCGCGCGAAAAATGAAAGTCGCGATCGGCGCGCCGGATCTTGTGCGCCCGCGCCAGACGGTGACGGCGCCGGTGAAGATCGAGGGAATAGCCCGCGGCGAGGATGTGATGCTCACCGTCGCCGCGGTCGATGAAGGCATTTTGCGCCTGACGAAATTCGCCTCGCCCGATCCGGCGGGTTTTTATTACAGCAAGAAGCGTCTCGGCGTTGAAGTGCGCGACGATTACGGCCGCATTCTCGACGCCAATCTCGGTGCGCCGGCGCGCTTCGGCGGCGACCAGCTCGGCGGCGAAGGGCTGACCGTCGTGCCGATCAAGTCGGTCGCGCTCTTTAACGGCCCTGTCCAGGTGGACGATGAAGGCGTTGCGCGCGTGCCGCTCGACATTCCCGATTTCAACGGCGAATTGCGTTTGATGGCGGTCGCGTGGAGCGCGAACAAGCTGGGCTCCGCCGCGCAGCCCTTGACCGTGCGCGATCCGGTGCCGGCGCTTTTATCCTTGCCGCGTTTTCTCGGGCCGAACGACAAGGCCGAGGCGACGCTGCTGATCGACAATGTCGAAGGCGCGCCCGGCGATTATAATGTCGCCGTTACGGGTGAGGGACCGGTCAGGGCAGATCAGACAAAGACGCAAACGCTTGCGAAAGCGCAGCAGGCGACGGCGCTGTTCCCCGTGACCGCGGGCGCGGTCGGCGTCGGCGGCGTCAATCTGAGCGTCGCCGGGCCCGGCGGATTCAGCGTGGCGCGGAATTATCCCATCGAGGTGCGGACGCCCTATTTCCCGGTGACCGAAGTTTCAACGCGCCAGCTTTTGCCGGGCGAGAGCGTCGCGCTCGATCGCACGCTGATCGCGAATTACGTTCCTGGTTCGACGGCGGTCAGCGTTTCCTTCTCGCGCTTGCGCGGGGTTGATCCGGGACCGCTCGTCGATTCTCTTTACCGCTATCCCTACGGCTGTTCTGAGCAGCTCACATCGACGGCGATGCCGCTGCTTTATATCGACGCGCTCGGCGGCGAGGCTGGGCGCGGTCCGGAATTCGCGGTGCGCCCGCGCGTTCAGGACGCCGTCAACAAGCTGCTGAACCGTCAAGGGCCGGACGGCGCGTTCGGGCTCTGGCGCGAAGGCGATTCATCGGCGCAGCCATGGCTCGGCGCCTATGTCACCGACTTCCTCTATCGCGCCAAACAGGAAGGCTACGGCGTTCCTGACGAGGCGCTCGACAAGGCCTATGAGGCGCTCGCGCAAATCGCGCGCACCGACCGCTGGGTCTATATCGGCTATCAGATGCAGGCTTATGAGGGCCCGTGGTCTAACGATACGTCGGAGCAATTGCGTCGACGTTCTGCCGCTTATGCGCTTTACGTTCTGGCGCGCGCCGGCCGCGCCGATCTTTCTGATCTCCGCTATTTCAACGACGCGCTGCTCGACAACACGGCGAGCCCGCTCGCCAAAGCGCATGTCGCCGCCGCGCTAGCCATGCTCGGCGATCGCGCGCGCGCCTTGAGCGCGTTCGGCAAGGCGATGGACGCTGTCGGCTATCAGAATACCGGCGACTATTATCAAACGTCTCTGCGCGATGCGGCGGGCGTTCTCGCACTTCTCGCCGAAGTTCGAAACGCGCCCGGCCTCAATGCGATGTCGGAGAAATTCATCGGACTGATGAAAGACCCGAACAGCATGCACACGCAGGAAAAAGCGTTCGTGCTTCTCGCGGCGCAGTCGATGCTGCGCGCCGGCGGCCCGGTGTCGCTGACCCGCAATGGCGCGGCGATCAGCGTCGAAACGCCTGCGCCGCGCTTCAACCTGACGCGCGATGATCTCGAAGCCGGCGCCAGCTACGCCAACGCCGGCGAGGGGCCCTTGTTTGCGTCCGTCTCCGTTTACGGTTCTCCGACGACGCCGCCGGCCGCCGCCGCGCAAGGCTTCACATTGACGAAACGGCTGACGACGCGCGACGGACGGCCCGTCGACCCGATGACGATCAAACAGAACGATCGTCTGGTGATCGTCATCACCGGCAAGCCCGCGGCGAATAGACTCCACCCGGCGATCGTCGCTGATCTTCTTCCAGCGGGCTTTGAAATCGAAGCGGTGCTGCGGCCTGTAGACGGCGCGCAGCGCGAAGGCGCGTCGTCAGGTCCCTATGCCTGGGCCGGCGCGCTTTCCTGGACCAAGGTCTCAGAAGCGCGTGACGACCGGTTCGTCGCTGCGATCGATCTTTACAACAATGTAGGCGATTTCACGCTCGCCTATGTCGTTCGCGCGGTGACGCCCGGCGAGTATGTTTTCCCAGGCGCAGTCATCGAGGACATGTATCGGCCCGGCGTCTTCGCGCGCACGGCGGTATCGAAGGTCAAAATCTCGCCGGCGGAATAGAATGAACGCGCGATCTTTCGTTCTCAAATTCTTCTCCCGCTTGCGGGGGAGGAAGGAATCGAAACGGCGAATCGTTCTCGGCCTTGTCTTTCTGTTCGCAAGCGTTGCGCTCGCGGATATTCTGTTCCCGCCGCCAATCAGCCGCGCGCATGAAGTCAGCGCGATTGTCGCTGACAGGAACGGCTACTGGCTGCACGCCTTCGCGACGAAAGAGGGTCGCTGGCGATTTTCCGCCGATCTGGATGATATCGATCCCGAGTTCATTAACGAACTGATCGCCATTGAGGACAAACGCTTCTGGTCGCATTGGGGCGTCGATCCGTTCGCCGTCGCGCGCGCCAGCGTCAGCGCAGTGAAGTCGCGGCGCGTCGTCTCGGGCGCCTCGACGATAACGATGCAGACAGCGCGGCTTCTCGAGCCGCGCGAACGCACGCTCGGATCGAAACTTATCGAAATGCTGCGCGCCGTCCAGCTGGAACGCCGCCTTTCGAAACGCGAAATCCTTGAGCTTTATCTGACGCTCGCGCCCTATGGCGGCAATCTTGAGGGCGTGCGCGCGGCGAGCCTTATCTATTACGGCCGCGAACCGGATGCGTTGACGCCGGCCGAACGCGCCATGCTGATCGCGCTGCCTCAGGCGCCTGAAGCGCGCCGGCCCGATCGGCGTCAGGCGGCCGCCGCCGCCGCGCGCAACCTCGTTCTCGACCGTCTTGCGGCCGAAGGCGTTCTCGATCCGGCGATCGCGAATGATTCAAAGGATGCGCCGGTCATCGGCGCGCGAAAAGTTTTTCCGCGCCACGCCTATCATGCGGCCTCGATGCTTGCGCGCGAGCGCGAAGGGTCGCAGTCGGCCGTTCGCTCGACCATCGACATCGCAAAACAGATTGCGGCCGAGCGCATCATCGCCGATCATGCGAAATCACTGACGGACGGCGCGACCGCGGCGGCGATCGTCGTCGACAGCAAAACGGGCGACATTCTCGCCAGCGTCGGCTCATCCGGCCTCGACGCCGCCGGTGGCTGGATCGACCTCACTGATCGCGTACGCTCGCCGGGCTCTCTGTTAAAGCCGTTTATTTACGCGCTCGCCTTTGAAGACGGGATTCTCGGACCCGACACTGTCATCGACGACATGCCGCGCGGTTTCGGCGGTTATCGGCCTGAAAATTTCGATCGGACGTTCAGAGGCGAAGTGCGCGTCAAGGACGCGCTGCAACATTCGCTGAACGTGCCGGCTGTGGCGGCGCTCGATCGCGTCGGCGCTGAGCGCTTCGCAGCGACGCTCAGGAACGCCGGCGCGCGCATCTTTCAGCGCCGGCGGGCTGAAGCGCGTCCATCGCTGGCTCTCGCGCTCGGCGGCGCCGGCGTCACCATGCGCGATGTCGCGATGCTCTATGACGGCCTCGCGAATGAGGGGCGCGTTCGCGCGTTGCGCTGGAAAGCGGCGGAAGCGCACGAAAGCGAGGGCGTTCAGCTTTTCGCCGCCGACACCGTCATGCGCATCAATGCGATTCTTGAAGGCGCGCCGGCGCTTGAAGGACGCGCGCCCGCGTCGCTGTCGCTGAGGGCGCCGGTCGTCGCCTACAAGACCGGCACTTCATACGGCTATCGCGACGCCTGGTCGGCGGGGCATGCCGAAGGATTGACTATCGTCGTCTGGGTCGGGCGCGCCGACGGCGCGCCGCGCCCCGGCGCAACGGGCCGCAAGGCGGCGGCGCCGCTTCTTTTCGCGCTTTTTGACGCGCTCGCAGAAGGCGGGGACGCTCGTCCGAGCGAGCCGGAAGAAGAGCCTGTCGCCGACGCGCTGGTCAGATTGGCGGCGCCGGCGATCAGCGAGCCGCCGATCATCGTCTATCCTGTTCCGGGATCTGAAATTTATCCGGACGCCTTCGGCGGCGACGGCGTCGTTCTCGCGGCGCGCGGCGGCGCCGGCGATTATCGCTGGTATGTCGACGGCGAAGAAATTGGCGATGCAGGGGACCATGAGCGCGCCGTCTGGCGACCCGCCGCCAAGGGCTTTTACGACGTCGCCGTAGTCGATGCGCGCGGCAAGAGCGCGGTTGCGAAAGTGCGCGTCGCGGCGTTTGAATGAACCGCCGCCGCTTCCTCATCGGCGTCGCCGCAACCGCCGCAGCGCGACCGTCGGTTCATATTCCATTCTTCGACGGCCAAAGCGTCACGATCGACGACAAGGAATACCTGTTGAGCGATATCGTTGTTCCCTCATCGACGCCGCTTGGCGGAAAGCCCGAAGCCGGCGCCGCGCACGCGCTTGCCGTCTTTGATGCGATGAAGGGGGAAGGGAAGCCGCTCGACGCTCCTGGAAAAACAGACAGATGGGCGCGCGCCGTCGGTCCCCTTCGCTGGCGAAAGGCTGACGGCGGCGAAACGACGATGCAGGAGATTCTGCTTGCGCGCGGCGCAGCGCGGGTCGCGCCTGAAAGCGACAATCACGAATTCATTGACCGCTGCTACGCCGCTGAGGATGCGGCGCGAGCGGAAAGCCGCGGCGCATGGAAAAGTCCGGCTTGGCGCATCCGCGATGCGGCGAGCGCCGAGCGGTCAAGCGGATTTCAACTCTACGCGGGCGCGGTCAAGAACGCGCAGGAACGGCGCGGGCGCGTCTATATCAATTTCGGCGACGATTACCGGACTGATTTCACCGCCACCGTAACCGCCGTCCGTTTTCGCCGCTGGAAATCGAAAATCGACCCCGCCGCGCTTATCGGCCGGGCGGTTGAGACGAGAGGGCCCGTTGAAATGATCAACGGGCCGTCAATCGAACTCATCCATGAAAAGCAGTTGAGAGTTCTCTGAGAACCTCAAACCGCTTTCTTTTGTTGCAATGATGCGTCGAGTTCGGCGAGCGCCTTGTCGAGGCCGCCCTTGCGAACCGCCGCAACCTCGCGCGCAAGGCGATCGAGCGCGGCTTCGAAAAGCTGGCGTTCGGAATAGCTTTGTTCCGGCTGATCCGTCGCGCGGTAAAGATCGCGAACGACTTCGGCGACCGCAATGATGTCGCCGGAATTGATCTTCGCCTCATATTCCTGCGCGCGTCGGCTCCACATCGTTCGCTTGATCCGCGCGCGGCCTTTGAGAACGTCGACCGCCTTCTTGACGAGCGCGTCGTCGGAGAGGCCGCGCATGCCGCTCGAGATCGCTTTGGCGGTCGGCACTTTCAGCTTCAGCTTCTCCTGCTCGAAGTCGAGCACGAAGAGCTCGTTGGTGATCCCGGCGATAACCTGTTTTTCAATGCTGACGATGCGCCCGACGCCATGCGCGGGATAAACGACGAAATCATTGACCTTGAAAGTCTGTTTCGCCTCTTTCGAGGCGGGCGTCGCTTTCGAGCCGCCGGCCGGCTCCATCTCGCCGCTCGCCGTCTGCATCAGGCTTTGGGGCTTTAGCGGAAGGTCAGCGCGTTCAGAGCGGGGTTTCTGGCCGACATTGAGTTTCTTTTTCGGCGCCGGTTTCGCCGCCGCCTTATCCTTTGCGGCAGGTTTGACCGCCGCCGTCTTCGCCGCTTTGGCCGGCTTGGCCGTCGTCGTAGGCTTGACGGCTTCCTTGGCGGGTTTCGCCGGCTTCGCCGCAGGCTTGGCGGCCGGCTTGGCTTTCGCCTTGGCGGGCGCCTTTGCGGTTTTCGCCGCCGACGCGGCGGCTTTCGGCTTGGCGGCGGGTTTCGCCGCCTTGGCGGGGCGCACGGCCTTCTTGGCCGGGGCTTTTTGCTTCGCCGGCGCCGCCTTCTTCGTTGTTTTCGTTGTCTTCTTCGCAGCCATCGTCAATTCTCATCGCTCAGATCAGCGCAGTCTTCAGCGGCAGTCGCCGCCGATTCGGCTAGCGGGAGCGCCGCAAAGATACGCGCGGACCTTGTGTTTCTTCCTTGACGCAATTGCCGTTGGCGAAACTCACGCAACCGGTCCGCCAAGAGCCGGCGATCCGCATATGCAGGGTTCCCCAAAATAATCAATGGGTTGGCCTGAACTTCTCAGCTTCTTGATGGATATCGTGCGTCAGTCGCCGGCAGCAATGCTCAATTCGGCTATGACCATAGCACAAAATAACGCCGTCCGCCACGGGCGGCGGGGCGACAGATTGCGTCGAGCATGTCAGGACCCGTGCGGCGGCGTTAATCGCCGGAACCAGGCTTCGGACTGAAATATTTGTCCAGCTTGCCTTTTTCCTGGGCGAAATCGTCGGCCCCGTCGAGCGGGTCTTTCTTCTCGGTGATGTTCGGCCATTCGGCGGCGTATTTGGAATTCAATTCGACCCATTTGCCGTCCGAATCATCCGTGTCGGGGACGATCGCCTCAACCGGACATTCCGGCTCGCAGACGCCGCAATCGATGCATTCATCGGGGCTGATGACCAGCATGTTTTCGCCCTCGTAAAAGCAGTCGACCGGACAGACTTCGACGCAGTCGGTGTATTTGCATTTGATGCAGGCGTCCGTGACGACATAGGTCATGGGGCAAGCTCCTGAAGCCGTTTCCGTCTTTCTAGCGTCATCGCGCGGCCTTGCAAGCATCGCCCGCCGGCGCCGGCTGACGATCCTGCGAGTTCGCCTGCGGGGCGAAAAGAGCCCGCGCGACCGCCGGCGGGCCGCGTCGGGCGGCGAAGCCTGCGACCGTCATGACGATGACGCGCTCCCCCAAAACGAAGGAGACTTCATCGCCGACGCGCAAAAGGAAGCTCGGCTTGTCGACGCGCTGCGTGGCGCCGTCGCGGGTCACGCGCACGCTCGCATCGCTGACGAATTTCGCGGCGATCGACCGTGTTTTGAAAGCCCTTGCGCACCAGAGCCATCTGTCTATGCGCCGCGAGAGCGGTTCGTCATCGCTCCCGCTCATTCAGACTTGGCGTCGCCTGACATGTTCTGCTTCAACGCGGCGAGCACCGCGAAAGGCGAATTCGGATCGGGACCGCGCTCGCGGCGCGGCGCGCTGGAATATTGGCGCGGCGGCGCATCGGCGTTGCGCATCGGTTTTTTTCCGCGCCGGGGCGGACGCTCGCCGCGCGCTTCTTTCGATCCGTCGGCTTTCTTTTTTGGGTCGTCGCGCTTCGGCGCGCGCTTCGGCTGCGGCGGCCGGCGCGGCGCCATGCGCCACACCGCAACCTCAATCTCAACAGCGTCAGCGGGCGGGGCCGACAGCGTCTCTTCCGCTGCGAGCGGCGCGGCGTCGGTTTGCGTCTCGGCGTCGCCTGCGTTTTCCGGCTGTTCGGCGATCACGCTTTCGGGCGCCGTCTCGACCGTTTCGACGACTTCATCAGCCTGGGCGTCCGCCGACGGCGCAGCATCGGGTTCGGCGGCGGCATCGACGGTGTCGGCAGGCGCATCCGCTTTCGGTTCTTCCGCGGCCGGCGCCGGCGCGCGCTTCACCATATGTTTGCGATAACCGAGCGAGCGAAGAATGCTTTCAAAATCCTCGCCCGAGCAGCCGACGAGCGACATCATCTGCGATGTCGCCTCAAAGCCCTCTTTCGCGTTCGGTACATTGCGCGCCGAGCGGACAAGCTGGGCAAGGCGTTCCAGCATGTCGATCCTGACGGCGCGGCCGCCGGACGGACGATAGCCGAGCGCATAATAGAAGGCGTGCGGAACATCCTCGCTCGACGGGAATGAGACAAGGCCGGGTTTCGGCAAGGTCAGCTCTGCGAGTTTGCGGTCGGCGTAGAGCGCCCAGAGCATCGCCATCATGCGCGCCGCGGCGGGCTTCAAAAGCGCCGGCATGTGCAGCGTGTATTCGCCGAAGCGCACGCCGAGATTTCTGAGCTTGGCGCGCTCATCCTGCGGAAGCTGTTTCAGCTCGTCGCCGAACTGCGTGCGCGACATCGCGCCGAAATTTTCAACCAGTCGAAAGGCGATGCCTCTCGCTTGTCCGGACAAGCCGCCTTCGTCGGTCGCATCGACGGCGCGCTTTAACGCGATCAGGGACGCAAGCGGCGTTTCGATACGGGCTGCGAGCCAGCCGGCGAGACGGTCGGCGACGCGACCGCGCAAATTCGGCGATATCGCGTCAAGCCCGCGAATGACGATGTCGGGGCGCAGCATCGTCGGGCCCTTGCGCAATTCGGCGACGGGCGATGATCGCCACCAGACGATCCCGTCATCGGCGAGCCTCAGTTCGATTTCCGGCGCATTGGCGAGCGCCGCCGCGCGCGCGGCGAGGATCGGCGCGATCGCGCGCTCGGCCGCGCCGCGCATGCGTTTGGCGTCGGCGCCGCGCGCGCGCGGATCGACGATAAACTCAAACCCCATCAGCCGGCCGACGAACTGGCCTTCCACAATGACTTCTCCGTCTTCACTGACCCCGGCGAGAACAGGCGCCTCATCGCGCAGCTTCTTCAACAGGACCGACGTGCGGCGATCGACAAATCTTTGCGTGAGTTTTTCGTGCAAAGCGTCGGAAAGACTGTCTTCTATCTCCCGCGTCCTTGCTTGCCAATAGGAGGGATTTTCAATCCACGGCGCGCGATTGGCGAGATAGGTCCAGGTGCGGATATGGGCGATGCGCGAAGAGATCGCGTCGAAATCGCCCTCAACATCGGCAAGGCGCTCCACCCGCGAGCTGAACCATGCGTCGCCGATCCGCCCCCCGTTTTCGACCTGGGCGAATATGTCGGCGAGGAGCTTGAGATGCTGGTCGAAGGATATCTTCCGGAAATCAGGAATTTGGCAGACTTCCCAGAAGAGTTCCGTCGCCGCGCGTCCCTTGACCCGGCTGGCGATATCCTCGTCCGCTGAAAGGCTCGCCAGCGCCTGTTCATCCTCGTCGGGCCGCGCGCGCATCAATTCGCGTCGCGGCGATGGCTGGTCGAACGAGGCGTGCAAATGGGCGAGGGAAGAGAAATCGAGCGCGTCTGATCGCCATTGCAGCGCGGCGACCGGATCGAAGACGTGATTTTCGATCGCTTCGACGGCGTCTTCGTCAAACGGCGCGCAATCGGCGGTGACGCCGAATGTTCCGTCGCGGATATGGCGGCCCGCGCGACCGGCGATTTGCGCCAGTTCCGCCGGCTTCAGATCGCGAAAGCCGCGCCCGTCGAATTTGCGCGCGGCGGCGAACGCGACATGGTCGATGTCCATGTTAAGCCCCATGCCGATCGCGTCGGTTGCCACAAGCCAGTCGACTTCGCCCGATTGGTAAAGTTCAGCCTGCGCGTTGCGCGTTCGCGGAGAAAGCGCGCCGAGAACGACGGCGGCGCCGCCGCGCTGGCGGCGAACGAGTTCGGCGATCGCATAGACGGTGTCGGCTGAAAAGCCGACGATCGCCGTGCGGCGCGGCAGGCGCGTCACCTTTTTCGAACCGGCGTAGGAGAGCGAGGAAAATCGCTCTTTCGCCTCGAAGGAAACGCCCGGAAACAGACTTCTCAGGATCGGCCGCATCGTGTCGGAGCCGAGAAAAAGAGTCTCTTTCGTTCCGCGCGCGTGAAGAAGGCGCGAGGTGAAGATGCGCCCGCGTTCGGGATCGGCGGCGAGCTGGATCTCGTCGACAGCCAAAAACTCGACAGGCTCGCGCACGGGCATCGCCTCGACCGTCGATACCCAATAGCGCGGCGATGGCGGGACGATTTTTTCCTCACCCGTGACGAGCGCGACCTCGCCGGCCGGGCGCCGTTCAAGCAGCCGGTCATAAACCTCGCGCGCGAGGAGCCGCAGCGGCAGGCCGATCATGCCCGTCTTGTGCGAGAGCAGGCGGTCGATCGCGTGATGGGTCTTGCCCGTATTGGTCGGTCCCAAAAGGGCGATCAGCCGCGACGCCTCACCTTGGGCGGGCATTTCGATCTCATGCGGCTTTATTTTGCGGCGGGGCATGGGCCTTGGGGCCGGTGGCTGAACGGGGCCGGCTGGCGCGGCTTCCTTCCGCCATTTAAGGGTTTCGCCGGCGATTGAAAGGGCGGGTCCGCGCCCCGCGCCGAAGCCGCGCTTGACAGGGCGGAACAGCCCCGCTAGACGCGCGGGCTCTTGGAAATTCGCGCCTTTTTGGGCGCTCGAACGCTCAAAAGCAGGGTTATCAGCATGGCTCGCCGGTGTGAACTGACAGGCGTCGGCCCGATGGTCGGACACAACGTTTCGCACGCCAACAACAAGACGAAGCGGCGCTTTTTGCCGAATCTCTGCGATGTGACGCTGCAATCGGACAAGCTCGGCCGCGGCTTCAAGCTGCGCGTGGCGGCCTCGGCGCTGCGGACCGTCGATCATGTCGGCGGCCTCGACGCCTTCCTCGCCAAGGCGGACGACGCCAAGCTTTCGAGCGGCGCCAAGAAGATCAAGCGCGATCTCGCCAAAGCCTCCTAAGGCCGGATTTTTTCAAGGTTAATCGCGGGTCCGTTCTCACCCTGCCACATGGCGGGCGACAAGCCGTATTTTTGCAAGCCCTGGATTTCTCCGGTTGCCGGGCGGCGTAACGCGCGTCAGACTCCGCCCGGAAAGGGCGAGGCGAGGGGCCAGGGCCGTGGAAGCAGCGACCGCCGTTGAGACGAGACGGCCGATCAAGGAAACGCCGCTCGAAAAGCTCGCGCGCGAAACGCGCCGGTTTTTCGCCTCGCTGGCGCGCGTCGCGCTGCTCGCCGGGATTATCATCCCGATTCTCGTTCTCTCCTTCCTCACCGTCGACATTCCCTATCGCGGTCTCGATCATTTCTTCTCGATGGGGCCGGTGAAGCCCGGCAACTGGCTTTCGGTCGGCTATTTCCTCATGGCCGCCGTCCCGCCGATCGTCATCCTGATTGCGCGGCGCTTCGGCGGCGAGGAAGCCTCGCGCGTCGTCACCGCCGCCTGGGGGCTAGCGGCCTTCGCCGCCTTCGCCGGCGTTTCCTATCTCTCGCCGCAATTGGAAGACGGCGACATGCCCTCGACTTCGTTCGTCGTCGCCTTTGTCGGTTCGTCGATCCTGTCGCAATTCACCGCCGGCGCCGTTTACGACATCACGCGCGGCGGCGAACGCTGGTGGCGCGCGCCGTTCTTCGCGCTTCTTTCCTCCTATGTCGCGCAAACATTCTTCTATTTTCCGATCGCCTATTGGGGCGCCGTCGCGCCCTGGGCGAACTGGATGGTCGAGGACATCGCGCTCAAATCATTGCTGATCGTCGCGTTCCTGGGAATTTACCGTATACTGATGAAACGGTTGAAGCCGAGAGGGGGGTATGGGGGGTAGTGAGGAGCTTTCCCATCAGAACCTGCTTTTCAAAATGATCCTCATCCAGTAACAATATTGTTGAAGAACACGCCCCTCTATGCGGGAATTAAGAGGCGAAGGAGACCGCGCTTTCCTTGATTACGCTTGGGACTGCGTGGGTGTCGCGTATCTGATTGATTGCATTTGCATTATAATGATAATGGCTGGCCTTGACCTTGATCAGTCGGGCCGGCGTTGGCGGCGGAGCGGGGTGATATGAACCATTTTGTCATGGGTGCGATTTTCGGCGGGCTGTTTGGCGCGCTGTTCGGTGTGATCTTCGCGCTTTATCGCCGCTATTTGTTGCGCGTTCCGCGTCTTATCGGGCGCCGCCTGAAAATTCTCCCGCGCAAAGCCAAGGCGGTGGGAAGAAAAACCGGAACGGCGGGCCTCAGCTCCCACGCCAAAGTGATCGGCGATCTGCCGGCGATTCTTAGAGAACTTCATATTATTGACGATACGCCAGAAGATGGCGCGGCGGTCTATGATTTTACGGAAGAAGATCGCCAGCTCGTGACGCGCAAAAAGGGATTTAAGACCTTCAAGCAGCCAAATTCGGGCTACTTCCAGGCGTCTGACGCAGATCCGGACCGCCATGCGGATTTGGCGCGGCGGTTTTTCTCAAGTCCCATTCAGGTCGAAACTGACGCGGACAATTTGTATGACGAGGAAGAGGGTGCGGTCATCGTGAAAATGTTTCGGCGTTCTGATCGGCCGATGCTCTACGCGATTGACAAATTCCGCTGTGTCGTCGGCGATAATGCGCGGCGTATGGTTGTGAAGTCTATTTTCGCCGTCATATGGATCGGCCTGATCGGCGCGCTTCTTAAATTGCTGATAGCGCTGAAATTTGATATTGCGCGTCAAACTTATGAGATAATCCTCATCATACTCGCCATCATCGCGTTGTGTCCGCTCGCCGCCTTATGGCTGCGCACCAACGTCTATTACAGCAATGCGCGCGATACGGGATTTGGCGATTTCAAGGCCTTGTTGCAGAGTTATTTCGCCGGCGTCAGCGATAAATTCGTCAACGCGCACTCAAAAATGAGTCATGCCATCCTCGGCGAAGAGGATCAGGACTTTTTGGCCGATAATGCCGAAAAATCACACAAGATAATGTTGTGGCATGCTCTTCGGATTCTCTTCATGGAGAATTTCCTGCGCAATGAATACTACCAAATGCGACGCAATCTTCGATTCTACCAATTGTATTACGCTTTCAGCGTGATTGCGGCTGGCATAGCCGTTTTTTGGATCATGGGATTAATTCCATTTGATCCGGAGAAAGGTCTTGGTTGGGTCGGTTTTTCGCCATGGCTGTTTTTCATCGCAGCACTTGTCGTCGGTCTTGGCGTCTGGTGGCTCAGCATTGGTCGAAAAGATACGGAGCATCAGATCGAAAACCTGGATTGGCGAGGATTTGAGGCGCTGCATATGGATGAAAGGATGCGAGAGATCATCGGCGCCTACGCAAAGGAAGCCGGCATCGGCAAGCATCGCTTTACGCGCGGCAAAACCTGATATCCGGCGGCGTTCAACGCCTTCCGAGATTTTTCGCCTCGACCCACAATTCCTCCATTTCCTCAAGGCTCGCCTTGCCGAGGCGGCCTTCGGCGTTGAGGCGCGTTTCGATATGCCGGAAGCGGCGCGAGAATTTTTCGTTCGTGCGGCGAAGCGCGGCTTCGGGGTCGACGTCGAGATGCCGCGATAGATTGGCGATGACGAAGAGGAGATCGCCGAATTCGTCCTCGATTTTGTCCTGATCGCCGCTGTCGATCGCCTCGACAAGCTCCGCGGTTTCCTCCGCGATCTTGTCGAGAACGTCGCGCGGGTTTTTCCAGTCAAACCCGATCCGCGCCGCGCGCTTTTGCAATTTCACCGCGCGGGTGAGGCCGGGGAGGCCGACCGGCACGTCGTCGAGAAGGCCGGTCTTGCCTTTCTCCGCGCGTTCTTCCGCTTTCTGCGTTTCCCAATGCCGGGTCTGTTCCTCGGCGTCGCGCGCGTCGGCGCCCGCAAAGACATGCGGATGGCGCACCCGCATCTTGTCGGTGATCGCGCGCGCGACATCCTCGAAAGTGAAGGCGCCTTCCTCCTCAGCCATGCAGGCGTGAAAGACCGTCTGGAATAGGAGGTCGCCAAGCTCGTTTTTCAATTCATCCATATCGCCGCGTTCGATCGCGTCGGCGACTTCATAGGCTTCTTCGACCGTATACGGAGCGATGGTGCGGAAATCCTGCTCAAGGTCCCAGGGGCAGCCCGTTCCAGGCGTTCTCAAGGCCGCCATCAGCGACAGTAATTCGTCGATTGCGCGCGCCGCCGCCATCCAAAAGG
>CALAZI010000093.1 GCA_937895955.1 uncultured Alphaproteobacteria bacterium
CGCGTCATGATGATCAGGGAACGGAGAGGAGAATTTTCCGGGAGGGCAAGATTAAGGGCTTTGCACACCGAGGTGCGCAAAGCCAGTCTGCACGTCTCATTTGCATGTGCATGGGGTTCAGAGCCATGCGCATTGATGTGTATTGATCGATGAGCGGCGCCGAAGATGAATTCCGCCCGAAGCTCGGCCGTATTCGTTCGAGCGGCGGGCGCTCAGCGAAGCGTTATCTCGGCAAGCTCGCTGCCGCGATGGAGAAAGCTCGGCCGGGCGCGCTCTCCAAGCGCTCGGGGCGCGGCTATGCACTCTCCCATATCGGGCGCGGCGCCGGCATCGCCGCGGCCTTCTCCGTAAGGTCGCATCCTTTCGCGAAATTCCGGGCGCGTCGCGTCGCGGTCAAAATCCGCTCGGTGCGGCTCGGCAAGAACGGCCTGCCGAAAGCGCGTTCCCATTTGAAATACATCCAGCGCGACGGCGCGCAAAAGGACGGAACGCCGGGCAAGCTTTACGGGCCGGAGCGGGAAGCGGTCGACGGCGACGCGTTCCTCGAGGACGGCAAGGAAGATCGCCATCAGTTCCGCATCATCCTGTCGCCGGAGGATGCGGGCGAGCTCGAAAACCTGACGCGCTTCACGCGCGAAGTCATGACCGCGGCGGAAAAGGATCTCGGGACAAGGCTCAACTGGGTCGCCGTCAATCACCATGACACCGATCACCCCCATGTCCATGTCGTTTTGCGCGGAAGGGCCGATGACGGAAGCAATCTCGTCATCGCCCGCAATTACATCACCCATGGTTTCAGGCGACGGGCCGAGGAACTGGCGACGCTGGAGCTCGGGCCGCGCAGCGATCTCGACATCGCCCGCGCAAGGGTTCAGGAAGCGGGCAAGGAACGCTTCACCTCGTTCGATCGCGAATTACAGGGACTGGCGGCGGACGGCGTCATCGATCTGAAGCGGCCGCGCACGGTCTATGACCGTTTCCGAATGAAGCTGATGAAGGCGCGATTGCGGACCCTCGAACAGATGGGGCTTGCGACGCGATCGCGCGAGGGCTGGCGGCTCTCGCCGGACCACGAAAAGACCCTCCGCGACCTGGGGCGGCGCGGCGACATCATCCGCTCCATGGACAAGGCGCTTGGAACGCAATTTTCGGCGGCGGCGTTACGCGATTTTGCGGCACCGGATGCGCCTGCCGTTTTGGTTGGCCGCGTCGCCGGTTCCGGCGCCGCGGACGAGCTCCATGAAAAACGGTTCCTCGCCATCGACGGCGCCGACGGCAAGCAATGGCATGTTGAGGTTGAGCAAGGCGCGCTTCCGCCGGTTGCGAAAGACTTAATTGTCGAAGTCGCGAAAGCGCAAGGAGCGCCTCGCAAGTCCGATCTCATCATCGCGGCCATCGCAGAGCGAAACAGCGGCGTCTATTCCGACGCGCTTCATGAAGCGGCGGATCCGCGTTCGACGCCGGAATATCGTCTTGCGCATAAGAGGCGTTTGGAGGCGTTGCGGCGCGCCGGGATCGTTGAGCGCGAACAGGATGGTGCCTGGCGTGTGCCGGAGGATTATCTGAAGCGCGCCGCCGAATTCGAGCGAGGCAAGGGCCCGGCGTCGATCCGCGTTCTTTCTTTCGTCGCGCTTGAAAACCTCAGCGACGCGCGCGGGTCGACATTCCTGGACGATGCGCTTGAAGGAATACGCTCGATTGAAACGATGCATTCCGGCTTCGGTTCTGAGCTCAAAGATGCGCTCGGCGCGCGGCGGCGCTGGCTCCTTGCAAACGGCCTTGCTGAAGATGATGGCGGCGCTTTGCGCATCGACCGGCGCGCGCTCGCCCAATTGCAGCGCGACGCTGTCGCCAAAGAGGGCGCAAAGCTCGCGGCAAGCCTTGGCAAATCCTTTGTCGAGCCGGTCGAGGGTGAGCGCTTCACCGGAACCTATCGCCGGCCGGTCGATCTCGCCTCCGGTCGCTACGCCCTTGTCGAGCGGTCAAAGGAGTTCTCACTTTTGCCTTGGCGCGAGGGGCTTGAGGTTCGGCGCGGCATGGAAATTTCCGCTGTCCTGAAACGCGGCGGGATCACCTGGGAATTCGGGCGGGAGCGGGGTCTTGGGCGCTAGGGGCGGGAAAGGACGTTCTGGAGGCGGCTGGTGCGGCCGCGCACCGTTGGGTCAGGAGAATTCCGCAGATTTAGCGCAGGCTGATTTCGGAGAAGGATCGAGTAAGCTATTGTTTGTCAGTGCTTATTCATCCACCCTTAGCGGCGCTCACCTAGCGGAATATCACTCCGCCGCCTTGATTTCCCCTGAAATATCCTATATCTATTGTTTCAATAGAAAGCAGTGTTCCATGGCGGTCGCTCAAAAAATTGCGACGAACAATTCGGCGGACAAGGCGCATGTGCTGACCAAGGCGGTCGTCCGCGCCGGCGATGCGCTCGGCCTGAAATCGGCGGAGGTCGCCGCCATCATCGGCGTCTCGCCGGCGACTATGAGCCGGATGCGCAAAGGCGAATACCTCCTTGAGCCGAAAGACAAGCCCTATGAGCTCGCCGCGCTCCTCGTCCGGTTCTTCCGGTCGCTCGATGCGATCGCCGGCGGCGACAATGCCGTCAGGACAGCGTGGCTGCGCGGTGAGAACGCCGCTCTGGGCGGCGCGCCGGCCGATCTCATTCAGACAGTCACCGGATTGACCAATGGCCTTGCCTATCTGGACGCAAGACGCGCTCCGCTCTGACCGACGGCCGTTCATGGGTCAATTCTGGCGCTGCGTCGAGGCGCAGCATGTCGTCTCGACGCTCGCGCTGGTCGACACGCTCGAAGAGCAGCGCCTGCTTGAAGACATACTCGAAGAAGCCAAACCGCCGGCGCCGCCCGAATGCGAAGGCCTTCACTATCTTTACATGACGCCCTTTCGCTACGGGCTCTATCCAAATGGCTCGCGGTTCCGGAAGGCGGGCAAGACGCCCGGCGTTTTTTACGCCTCATCCGCGCCGCAGACCGCGGTTATCGAGACGGCGTTTCATATTCTGCTTTTCTATGCGGACTCGCCGGCGACGCCGTTTCCAGCCAAGCCCAATGAATACACGCTATTCGATGTTCCACTCGGCGCGAAGGCGGCAATCGATTTGACATCGCCCCCTTTCGACAAAGCGAGCGATCTGTGGACGGATTTGAATGACTATTCCGATTGCCAGGAGCTTGAAGAATTGGCGCGAGGCGAGGGCGCTGATCTCATTCTCTATCAGTCAGTGCGCGATCCCGAACGTCGGACGAACGCCGCCTTGCTCGACTGTTGCGGCTTTTCGGCGAAAAAACCCAAGGTCCATCAATCCTGGAAGCTCTGGTTCAACGCCGCCGGCGCGCACGCCATTCAGGAAATCGGGGAGGCGCGGTTCTCAATCGCGCCGGAGGAATTCTCGAGGGACAAAAGGATCGCGGGGATGGAGTGGGAGCGGCAGGAATGAAAAGATAAAATATCCCAGGGTTGGCCTTTTAGCGGAACCGTTGCGATGTCCGCTCCACGCGCGAATGCAAACATAGGGTTTCCCGGTTAAGCGGTCCATTGTGAGTACGGAAGTGACGCGCCATCACCAGCAAGACTGCGGACCGGCGCGTGGCGCTGATTTATTGAAGAACCGTACATCGCGGATTGCCAAACGAACCCATCCTACTCGCGGTCAAGTCACCTCAATCATATTACTCCATTAAGCTGAATGTGGACGGTTTTGATTTCCGGGATTGCAGCACGCCCCTCAATGAAATCGACAACTTCCGTGGATGGCCGCCTACTTGTGAATCCGCCCCTCGCAGACCGAAGGAATTCAACTGCACGCGTCTCGAAATCCAGCTTTTGATCGATAGGTTTACAACACTCATCGTATCGCATTGTTTCGGAACCGCAGCCGCAGAACTCGTCATCTTTACACTCATGCAACCGGTAATGGGCCTGCGCATACTGACTGGCACCGCAAAGCGCATATTGCTTGCCCGGCCATCGGCCAAAAACTTCAAGAAATAGATGGCGAGCAGCCCATACGCTGTAGAGATCAATTAATGATCGCAAATCGCCGCCCTCGGCCCATACGCCGTCTGCGGGTGCGAAAGCGCATATTGAACCATCGATGAAGTTGACATGCCGAGGCCCAATAAAGGTGAATTCGCCATTAGCAAGCCAGAAGCCCCACGCCTTCGGAACAGCGCCGGAAATATACGGCAATGCGATAAGAAATATGGCCTCCCGATCCAAGCCTGGAAGAACCGTGCTTGTCACGAGAAGCCACATGCCGTCTTTGTCATTGTAGACCTTTGTAGAAGGATAAGCTTCGACAAGCTGGTCTACTTGATTTTCGTAAGCCGTTCGAAGATCACCGCCGCTGAGCCGTGAGGCTTGACCGGGCGGCCGTGATCGTGATCCACCGGACGGCCTTTGTCGTCTTTGGGACCCTTGCCGTGATCCGGCTGCGGATCTTCTCTGTCTTTTTCGTTCTTTCCGGTCATTTCTTATCTCCTTTTCATTTTCGGAGGTTTGGAGGGAAACGCCGTCACAGGTGACCAGCCCATGATTGCGCACTCTTAGAGATCGGTGCTCATCGAGAGCCGTCCCGATCTCTAACAACGCAGATCGCGCCTCCTCTGCCATGGCGGCTTCACTTTCGGGAGAAATCGTGCGAATCTGTGTCATCCGCACAGTCTGCGCCTCGGCGCGGGGTGTGTCAATATGTGGCATTCGCACAGAGGATAAATGGGCTCGTCATTCGAATCGAAACTTGTCCGAGCCGTCCAAAAGAAGCGCGAAGCAGAAGGGCTTAGTATTCGCGCGCTATCTACGGCGGTCGGGATTAGCTTTTCCACACTCGCTCGAATCGAGCGCGGCGAAGGAAAACCGGACAACAACTCCAGAATTCGTCTTTTGCAATGGCTCGGGGCCGATGCTGAAGCGCACGGCTTAGGCTTCGACCATGTCGCCTTTGTTCACTTCCGGGCAGCAAAGAACATTCGCTCAAAAACTGTACGGACCTTGTTGAATGCTGCGGGAAGTATCGTTCAGGCATATGGGGATAACGAAGGCTGGACGGCGCACGATGAAAACGAGGTCACGGCAAGCGAAGGTGTCTCGCTTTCTAAAGAGGAGCTCGAGCAAACCGCCGAAAAATTTCGCTCGGATTTAGGCCTGGCGCTTGATGAACCGCTGGACAGCCTTCGAATTGAAGTCGAAGGGATAGAGGTCGTTTCGGTCAGCCGTGCGGAATTTCTAGATGCCCGGGAAATTAAGTTTCTTATTGAGGATGCTTCTGGCGAATGGTCAGCGATGAGCGTTCCGCTTGAACCTGAGCAGCATTCATGGGTAGTCCTTCTGAATGATAGCCATGGCATCGAGCGTCGGCGTGTTACGCTCCTGGAAGAGTACTGGCATATATTCCTTGGGCATAAGCTAACGAAAGTTGCGCGCGTCGCTGAGGCGTATGGGAGAACTTACGATAAATCCGAAGAACACGATGCATATTATCTCGCTTCTGCTAGCCTATTACCTAGATTGGCAGTTACCGAAGCAATCAAGCTGGGCCAGACCTCTCTAGAGATTGCAGATTCGTTTGGCGTATCACCTGAGCTCGTCGATTACAGAACTAAACGGCTTGGGCTTTGGCGTGAGCGCTTTGGGAAAGCGATAAAGCTCAACTCCGAATAATTCTATTCCGAATCAATAATTAGTCGGACAATTGCTAACTGCAAATTGAATTGCTTCAGCGAGCTCGGTCCTAAACTCAGATCAAGCAGCATTATCGGCTTCCGAATATGGCGGCCGCTTTTCAACCAATGTGCTCGAAGTTAACACACGAAATGGTTCGCCTCGCCATACAAGTTCTCCGCCCTGTTCTTTGAAATGCGTAGCTTCTGGTATTAATGCTTCGTCGGGCCAAGGAATAAGCGCATTGGGATTGTGATAAATTTCCAATTCGTCGCGCCATCGCTCATGATAATCTGGGCTCTCAATATTGATATCAAACCTAATTCCTTCCAATGCGCCTGGCTCCGGATTTGACAGAACGCCCGCCCGACGCACGGCCATATCTACGTTACCGAATCCTGCGAGTGTTCCCATGCGCGTGAACTTCGCTTTCGTCCCGGCGTTGGAAAAAATTACCGCTGCAATATGTTCCGTACCGGGTTGACTGAAAAATCCGGAGGGAATTTTCTTTTCACCTTTTGTGTGCATTTTAAGTGGTTTGGCAACTGCAATGTCTTTTCCGTCTGCCCCGGCAACCCTCTCAACACTTACGCCATAGAGATAAGTAGACAAGGCTGTGTGCGACCATGTCATCGATCCCGGCGCATGAAAATCGGCAATGGCAATTGCGAACGGATGACCTTTTACAGGATCCTTTTCCCAATATGCTTTTTTCTGCTTCGTAAAAAGTGGCGAGCCGAAAATAATAGGCATGTCATTTTCTATAAAAGAGCGGAATTTGTCTGGACGTGGCGCAGGCCCTGCCGTCAGATCAACGTATTTTTGGTCCCCTGAATTCGCTGTGGTCGCTTCGACAAATAGTTTCAATTCATTTTTGATCAATGTGAAATCTGGCGTACTGGTCGAACGATCGATGTCGAAACCTAGGTCTCGAAAAACCCGAAACAAATAGAGTTCCCAAAGACGGGCGCTCGTACCCGTTGTCTGAAATTCCCGTGCAAAATTGCCGTCACGGTCCTCGAACCAATGGGCAATCTCCGTGAGCATTTCTTTCGCTGCCTTTGAATACTCGCTATCGCGAATGTTCTCGAAGATGGGATTGAGCGGGGCGTCGTGGGTCACCGTGAAAAGATCTACACCTGGTCTGCCCCTAATTTCTGGGCGATTGAGCGGCGCTTCTCGTCCTTCGATGTCCGTGAGCTTCTCGATGATCGAGGCTTCGCCCGCACGTTTTGTTCGGAATGGAACGAGCGGGGGGAAGGGACGAAACCTGTGATGATCGTCGCGCAAGAATAGCGCCCCTAGGAAAGCGTCAGCCCTTTCGACATAGAACAACGCGGCGAGCGCTTCTCCAGAATGCGTGGACCAATATGACACATCTTGCCAGCTAGTGGCTTCGCCACCACCTCGAACGCCGAACGTGAATGCATCAAATCTCTGTTTGGTAATTCTTGTCGGCATCTTGCTATTTGATTAGCTCTATCATTGCACCTCACAAGAGGCATGTCGGCGAATCGCAGCTAAATTTCACCTCAATCGGGTAGCCCATTGATTTCCGCATTAAGAGTTTCGACGAACCGACCGTTGGACCGCCCATGATTCCAAGTACTGTTTTCGCCGCATCGCATTGGCAGTATCGTGTCGGTCATTAGACCTTGCGCTCGACGTCGAAGGCCAAGCATCGACTTTATCGAATATGTCAAGCCTGCATCTTTTTATTCTTCAGGTTGATCGGCGGGGTCAGGAGTAACCCAGCCTTTTCTCCTTAACGATTCATTTAGCGCATAGCCATCAGCGGTTACATAATTTCCATCAATCTTGGCTGAGTCAGTTCGAGATGGTGCACTGATCGAGAGCCCGTCGTAGAAATGACGTCTTGCGTATTCAAAACATGCAGTTGCCACGCCCTGTCTCTGCCAGTTCTCGTTTGTATCAGCGGAGTAGAATGATACGCTATCTGGCATTTTTCCGTCGCCCTCATGGACGATAAAGAGAAGTTCCGCGATAATTGTATCATTATTATCGAATGCACGGACCACCCCAAGGTCTCCCTGCACAAAATAAGTTCTTCCATCTTTTGTTTGGCAAATTTCTCTTTCAGACATTGGATTATTCTCGTGCCTACCTTTCTATTGCATGGCGTATGATACAATGGATTTGGGCGTCGCCATCAATCCGCAGCGCCATTTTTCCCTGTATCCACTAATGAGATGCAGTAGTTTATTGTCGGCTTTACGTCCAGTTTGAGGATAAGCGCGTCTTTTCGCCTGGGGGACGCAATGTCCGCTTTTTATTGGTCGAGCGGAACTCGCTGGCCCGAATTGATCGCAACTGACTTCACCAATCCGGCGCGCTGTGCGCGCCACAGTGACGGGCGCTTTTTTCGAAAACCCACAAATTTCCGCATATGGCCGCAGATTCCCGCAAATAACCCCAAATTTCCGCCAGTGACGGCGCCCGATTGATGCGCCGATGATCGGTCCTGCGCGAGCAGCGCGCATTGGGAACCGATCATGACCCCGACCAAGATCCTCATCGGCCAGGCGTTCATCGTGATGCTGATCATTATGGGCGCGCTTGCCGCAGCTACCCAGTATGTCGCCGCGGCGTTCGGGTTCGATGCGGCGCTCGGGACGCCGTGGTTCCACTTCGCGGGGACGCCATTCTATTACCCTTGGCGGCTATTCGAGTGGCAATATTCATATGAGGCCTATGCGCCGGACGTCTTCATGAAAGGCGGCGCGATCGCGGCCTCTGGCGGCATGATCGGCGCGGCGGCGGCGATCGCCGGGTCCTTGTGGCGGGCGCGCCAGCAACGGAACGTCACGACTTACGGCTCGGCGCGCTGGGCGAAGCGCCGCGACATAATAGGCGCCGGACTTTTTGGCGCCGCCGGCGTCTTTCTCGGGCGCTGGCGCGGGAACTATCTCCGCCATGCAGGCCCTGAACATGTGATGGCGTTTGCCCCGACGCGGTCGGGGAAGGGCGTCGGTCTCGTTGTCCCGACGCTTCTCTCCTGGACCGACAGCGCCGTCATTCACGACATCAAGGGCGAGAACTGGCGCCTCACCTCCGGCTGGCGCTCCAAATTCTCGCACTGTCTGTTGTTCGATCCGACGGATTTGAACTCCGCGCGCTATAACCCATTGCTCGAGGTGCGGAAGGGCGAGCGCGAGGTTCGCGACGTCCAGAACATCGCCGACATCCTTGTCGATCCTGAAGGCTCGCTCGAACGCCGATCGCATTGGGAGAAGACCGGCCACGCGCTTCTCGTCGGCGTCATCCTTCACGTCCTTTACGCGGAAGAGGAAAAGACCCTCGCGCGCGTCGCGGCGTTCCTTTCCGACCCCAAACGCACTTTTGAGCGCACGCTTTCGGTGATGATGTCGACCAATCATCTCGGAACGAAAGAGAATCCAAAGGTCCATCCCGTGGTCGCGCAGGCCGCGCGCGAGCTCCTCAACAAGTCGGAGAATGAGCGCTCGGGCGTCCTGTCGACCGCCATGAGTTTCCTCGGGCTATATCGCGATCCGACCATCGCCGCGGTCACGAGCCGCTGCGACTGGCGGATCGAGGATCTGACGAGCGCCGCGTATCCGCTCTCGCTTTATCTCGTGGTGCCGCCCTCGGATATCTCGCGGACGAAGCCGCTCGTTCGTCTCGTTCTCAACCAGATCGGCCGCCGCCTCACCGAAACCCTTGAAGGCGAAGAAACTCCCAAGCGCCGACAACTCCTGATGATGCTCGACGAGTTTCCCGCGCTCGGACGGCTCGACTTCTTTGAATCGGCGCTCGCCTTCATGGCCGGCTATGGGGTGAGGGCGTATCTGATCGCGCAGTCGCTCAATCAGATCGAAAAGGCATACGGGCCGAACAATTCGATTCTCGACAATTGCCATGTGCGGGTCGCCTTCGCCGCCAATGACGAGCGGACGGCGAAGCGCATCTCCGACGCGCTCGGCACCGCGACCGAATTGCGCGCGCAGCGCAACTATGCCGGCCATCGTCTCGCGCCCTGGCTCGCCCATGTCATGGTCTCGCGCCAGGAAACGGCGCGTCCTTTGTTGACGCCGGGCGAGGTGATGCAGCTCCCCGCCGATGAGGCGATCGTCATGGTGGCGGGGACGCCGCCGGTCCGCGCAAAGAAGCTTCAATATTACAAGGACGGGAATTTCGTCAGCCGCCGACTGCCGCCGGCGAACGCTTTCCATGTCGACGGGCGGTATGCCGACGTGCCGGCGCCGCGCGCCGATGACTGGATCGGACGAACGGCCGAAACCGACAGGCGTCTCGACCAACCCTGGTTCGAGCTCGTTAGAGGCGGAGACAATGCCGATAGCGGCCTCGCGCTGAAGCCAGAGTTCGACGCGCCGAAGACCGAGCAATCCGAAGAGCTGGAACCCGAACAGGCGACCCACGACGAGAGCGACGATCTCGCCGAGGCGCGGCGCCTGAAGGAAGTCTCCCGCCGCAGTCTCGTGCGCGCCGCCGCGCTTGACCGGAGCGGATTGCGCGTCGGCAGGATTTTGTGAGGCGCGCCATGACCGGAAGACGCCTCCATATCATCCTGTCGCCGGAAACGGACGTCCTCCTGTCAAAGGCGGTCAAATCCGGCGGCGCCACCAGGACGGCGGTCGTCGAGGCCGCCTTGCGCGCAATGCTCGATCGCAACAGCGAAGAGCGCGATCTCGAAAAACTCATCAGCCGCCTCAACAAGCTGACGCGCGCCATGGAGCGCCTCGCCGACGACGCGACGGCGCAGACCGAAAGCTTCGCGCTCTTCATTCTCCATTATCTCTCGGTGACGCCGCCTTTGCCGGAATCGATGCGCGCGAGCGCCGAGGCGTTGGGCAGGAAGCGCTTTGAAGAATTCGTTTCAGAAGTCGCGTCGCGGCTCCTCGGGCGCGATCGCTTTGCCGACGCGCTGCTCGCCCGCATCGATCTTGTCCGTCGCGAGAGCGACGATGATGTTGATGAGGACCTTCGCGACGCGGATGGCGGGCCAACCGAACAAGATTCCCCCAAGCAATTGAATGGATCGTCGTCTGTTTCGCGCGCGCTCCAAGCGGAGGCGCGATCATGAGCGTAGCTCTCGACGAAACCGGCCTCCGCCGCGCCGCCATGCTGAAGACGGCGTTCGGCCCGGTCATCGGCGCGGCGCTCGACGACGCCACCGTCACCGAGATCATGGTCAATCCTGACGGCGCGCTGTGGATCGAACGACTGGGGACGGGACGCGCGCGTGGGCGCGAATCGATGCGCGCCGTCGACGCCGAACGCATCATCCGGCTTGTGGCGAGCCATGTCGGTTTCGATTGCGGCCGCGACCATCCGATCGTCTCAGCGGAGCTACCGGCAAGCGGCGAACGCTTTGAAGGCGTCTTGCCGCCGGTCTCGGTCGCGCCGGCCTTTTCGATCCGGAAGCCGGCGACGCGCGCGATGAGCCTTGGCTGCTGGGTCGAGACGGGTTCGCTGACGCGCAGCGAAGCGCTCATCATCGAAGCCGCCATCAGCCGTCGCGAAAACATCCTGATCTCCGGCGGCACGTCGACCGGCAAGACCACTTTGGCGAATGCGCTCCTCGCCGAGATCGGCAGACGCGACGAGCGCATCGTCATTCTCGAGGACACGCGCGAGCTTTCCTGCGCCGCGGAGGATGTCGTCAGTTTGCGCTCGTCGCCCGGCGTCGATCTGCAAATGCTCGTCAGGTCGACCATGCGTTTGCGTCCCGACCGCATCATCATCGGCGAGGTGAGGGGCGGCGAGGCGCTTGATCTGTTGAAGGCTTGGAACACTGGTCATCCGGGCGGGATCGCGACGGTGCATGCGAATTCCGCGGCGTCGGCGCTTTCAAGGCTCGAGCAACTAACAGCGGAGCGCGCGCATGAAATCCCGCGCGCGCTGATCGGCGAGGCGATCGACCTCATCATCCATATCGGCCGGCGCGGCGACAAACGACGCGTCGAAGAAATCCTCCGCGTCGACGGCCATGACCCCCTCCATGGCTATGCGCTCGCGCCGGCCGATCCCCCGGTTTTTTCAATTGTCAGCGAAGGAGCGACTTTATGAATGCGAATATGAATAACCGCCGATTGCTGTTGGCTGCGTCGATCATCGCCGGCGCGGCGTTTCTGGCGAGCCCGGCGTTTGCCGCCGGTTCCGGCATGCCCTGGGAGGCGCCTCTGGCGTCGATCCTCGCCTCGATCGAAGGACCGGTCGCGCGCATCGTCGCCGTCATCATCATTATCATCACCGGATTAAGCCTTGCTTTCGGCGACACGTCCGGCGGTTTCCGGCGTTTGATCCAGATCGTCTTCGGCCTTTCGATCGCTTTCGCAGCGACGAGCTTTTTCCTCGCCTTTTTTTCGTTCGGCGGCGGCGCGCTGGTCTGAAGGAAACCGCAAATGCTCGACGGCTATTCGATCCCCGTACACCGCAGTTTGACCGAGCCGATGATGATGGCCGGCGCGCCAAGAGGCGTCGCGATCCTCAACGGCACCATCGCCGCGGCGGTCGGTCTCGGGCTGCAAATGTGGGTCGCAGGGATCGTCATCGCCGTCCTCGGTCACGCCGCAGCGGTCTACGCCGCGAAGAAGGATCCCGCCTTCATCGACGTCGGCATGCGGCACCTCAAGCACAAGGCCTATCTCTCATGTTGAACCTGGCGGAATATCAGAAGCGCCCGAAGCGCCTTGCGGATTACCTCCCTTGGGGCTTGCTGGCGGCGCCCGGCATCGTCCTCAACAAGGACGGCAGTTTCCAGCGGACGATCCGCTATCGAGGGCCGGACCTCGAGAGCGCCAGCGCCGGCGAGCTCCTTTCCTTCACCGCGCGCGTCAACAATGTGGTGAAACGCTTCGGATCCGGCTGGGCGCTCTTCTTCGAAGCCGCGCGCGTCCCGGCGAACGACTATCCCTCATCAAATTTTGCCGACCCCGTCGCATGGCTCGTTGATGAGGAGCGCCGCGCCGCGTTTGAGACTGGCGGCGCGCATTTCGAGAGCCAATATTATCTGACCTTTGTCTGGGCGCCGCCGAGCGATCGGACGCGGAAAGGCGAGGCGCTGTTCCTGACGCGCGACGGCGAGGTGCCATCCGCCTCCTGGCGCGATCATCTCGACCATTTCTCGCGCGAGACCGATCGCGCGATCGATCTCCTGGCGACGCTGCTACCTGAATGCGCGGCGCTCGACGACGATGAGACGCTCTCCTTTTTACACGCGTGCATATCGACCAGGCGCCATCACATCGCTGCGCCAGAGACGCCGATATTCCTCGATGCGATCCTCGCCGATTGCGCGCTTGTCGGCGGCCTTCACCCCATGCTCGGCGACGAACATTTGCGCCTCATCTCCGTGCTCGGCTTTCCGCCGGCCTCGGAACCGGGGTTTCTCGATGCGCTCAATCGTCTCGGGTTTTCCTATCGCTGGACGACGCGCTTCATCCCGCTCGACAAGGCGCTGGCGACGAAAGAGATCGCCAAATACCGCCGGCAATGGTTCGCCAAACGCAAGTCTGTCGCCGCGATCATCAAAGAGACCTTGTTCAATGAGCAAAGCGTTCTCCTCGACGCCGACGCCGACAACAAGGCGGCGGATGCGGATGCGGCGTTGCAGGAGCTTGGGAGCGACGATGTCGCCTTCGGCTATCTGACCGCGACCGTCTCCGTTTCGGATAGTGACGCGGCGATTGCCGACGCCAGGGCGAAAGAGATCGAACGCGTTTTGAACGGGCGCGGCTTCGTCTCGATCCGCGAGAGCGTCAACGCTGTTGATGCCTGGCTCGGCGCCTTGCCCGGCCATCTCTACGCCAATATCCGCCAGCCTTTAGTGCACACGCTGAACCTTGCGCATCTCGCGCCCTTGTCAGCGGTATGGGCGGGCGATGACTGGAACCATCATCTCGACGCGCCGCCGCTTTCCCTAGCGACCACTCACGAAACGACGCCGTTCCGGTATTCGACGCATATCGGCGATGTCGGGCACGCGTTGATTGTCGGGCCGACCGGCGCCGGCAAGTCGGTCCTGCTCGCTTTGATGGCCCTGCAGTTCCGCCGTTATGAAAACGCGCAAGTCTTCGCCTTCGACAAGGGCAAGTCGATGCGCGCGGCGCTCCTGTCGATGGGCGGCGCCTTTCATGATCTGGGTGACGATGCTGCGCTCGCCTTCCAGCCTTTGCGCGATATCGATAACGAGGCTGGCAGCGCGAGAGCGCAGCACTGGCTGTTGGGTGTTCTCGCGCAAGAAGGCGTCGACATCGATCCTTCCGTTCGCGACGCCCTATGGTCGGCGCTCAAGAATTTGAGCGACGCGCCGGCGAAAGAGCGCACGCTCACCGGCCTCACTCTGTTGTTGCAGCGCGCCGATCTCCGCGAGGCGTTGAAGCCTTTCACCATTGACGGCGCCCATGGCGGGCTGTTTGACGCCGAAGAGGAGACGCTGCAGCTCTCCGACGTCATCGGATTCGAGATGGAGGCGTTGATGCGCCGCGAAGCGGCGGTGGCGCCGGCGCTTTCGCATCTCTTCGACCGGCTCGACGAACGCTTCGACGGTCGCCCGACTTTGCTGCTCATTGATGAAGCGTGGGTCTTTCTCGATCACCCGCTCTTCGCCGAACGCTTGCGCGACTGGCTCAAAACCTTGCGCAAGAAGAATGTTTCTGTCGTCTTTGCGACGCAATCCCTGAGCGACATCCAGAATTCTTCGATCGCGCCGGCGATCATCGAAAGCTGCCCGTCGCGGATATTCTTGCCCAATGCTCGCGCGAGAGAGGCGAGCATTCGCACCGCCTATGAGGACTTCGGCCTCAATGAGTGTCAGATCGACCTGATCGCAATGGCGACGCCGAAACGGCATTATTATTACCAGTCCGCGATTGGCGATCGTCTCTTTGAACTGGGGCTCGGGCTGATCGCCCTGGCGCTCTGCGGCGCATCCGATCCTGAGACGCAAAAACTCATCGACAAAATTGAATGCGAGTCGCCAGGCGATTTCGCCGCGGAATTCCTGCGCGCCAAGGGCCTCGCCTGGGCTGCCGATCTCATAGCCGATCATCAACTAACTGAAAGGAGATACTCATGCGCCGCCGAATGAAAAAGCTCGCCGCCGCCAGCGCCATCGCGATTGCATCGACGTTCACGGTTTGCGGATCTGCAAACGCGCAACTCTTTGGCGGCATCGTCTATGACCCGATCAATTACGCGCAGAACCTCCTGACCGCGACGCGCACGCTCACCATGATCAACAATCAGGTGAAGCAATTGACCAATGAAGCGCAGATGCTGGTCAACGAAGCGAAGGAGCTCGCCAATCTTCCCTACTCGGCGCGAGTGCAGCTCAATCAGCGGCTCGTTCAGATCGAAACGCTGATCAAATCGGCGAATGGTCTCGCCTATGACGTCGCCTCGATTGATGCTTCGTTCCTTGCGTTGTTTCCGGAAGATTATTCTTCCGTTTCGAATGCGGCGATGGCGTCGGACGCGCGCGTGCATTGGGAGGAAGCCTCGCGCGCCTTTCATGACGCGATGATCATGCAGGCGAAGATCGCCGAGACGATTTCCGCCGACATGACGGATCTCGACGCGATTGTTTCAAAAAGCGAAACAGCCGTCGGCAATCTGCAAGTCGAGCAGGCCGGCAACCAGCTGCTGGCGCTGCAAGTGAAACAGGCGATGCAGGCGGCGGAGCTCTTTGCGGTCGCTTCGCGCGCCGACGCCGTTGATCGCGCGCGTCAGCTGCAGACCGAGGAGCGCGCCCGCATCGCCAACGCCCGCTTCATCGGCGACGGGATCATGTATCCATGAGTTTCGTCAGGTCACCGAGCGGAGCGAGGCAAGCGCCCGATCTGACAACTTTCCGCGCCGGCCGGTCAGGCCGCCCCCTCTTAGCTCAAAATTGCGAAGCCGTGAGGCCGAAGGCCGAACCGGCGCGAGCGGGAAAAGTCTCATGAATAATCTCAACGTCATCGACCAGTTCACGACGACCTTCGTCAACTATATCGATTCCGGATTCGGACTGTTGCAGGGCGATGTCGGCTTCCTGACCGCGATCCTCATCGGCATCGATATCGTGCTCGCCGGGCTCTTCTGGTCGATGAACGGCGTCGACAATGTGCTGGGGGCCTTCGTCAAGAAGGTGCTCTATGTCGGCGCCTTCGCCTTCATCATCAATAATTTCCGGCTTCTGGCCGATATCATTTTCGCAAGTTTCGCGGGGCTCGGCCTTGTCGCGACCGGCGCGCCGATTACCGCCGCGCAATTGATGCAGCCGGGCTTCGTCGCCGACACCGGCTACCAGGCGGCCTATCCGTTATTAGGCGAGGCGAACGCGTTGCTCGGTTTCCCGAGTTTCTTTTCGAACTTCGTCACCATTGCGATTATTCTGCTCGCCTGGCTGATCGTTCTCTTCGCCTTCTTTATTCTTGCAATCCAGCTCTTCGTCACCATCATCGAGTTCAAACTAACGACACTTGCGGGCTTCGTGCTCGTTCCCTTCGCCCTCTGGAACAAGGCGTCGTTCCTCGCCGAACGCGTTCTCGGCAATGTCATGGCGTCCGGCGTCAAGCTCATGGTGCTCGCCATCATCGTCGGCATCGGCTCGACCATATTCGGGTCTGTGACGGCGAGCTTCACGCCAGGCGCGATCACGCTTGAAGACGCCGCCGCGACCATTCTCGCCTCGCTCGCTTTATTGGCGCTCGGCATATTCGGGCCGGGCATTGCGACAGGCCTTGTTTCCGGCGCGCCGCAATTGGGCGCGGGCGCCGCGGTCGCGACAGCCGCCGGCGCGGGCGCGGCTGTCCTTGGCGCTGGCGCATTGGCGGCTGGCGGCGCGCGCGCTGCGGCCTCTGCAGGACAATCAGCGGTGAGGGCCGGCGCGTCGATGGCGGGCGGCGCCAATGCGGCGTGGACGCTTGGCAAAGCAGCCTCCGGTCAATCGGGAATGCGCGGCGCTGCGGCCGGCGCTGCGGGCGTCACATCGGCAGGCGCAGCATCGGTCATGCAGGGCGTCAGAGATTCCGTCTCGCGCGCATTTGGAAACCCGCGCGAAGCCTATGACGCCGGATCGAGGGCCGCGTTTGCCGCGACCGGCGGCAAAGTCTCGGGTTCAGCACCGATGAGTGCAGCCGCGTCCGCAAATGCGGCGCCTGATTGGGCCGAGCGCCTTCGTCGCGAACAGGGCGTTCGCGATGCGGGGCTGACCGCAACCCACGTGATCTCTTCAGGCGACAGGGGCGGCGCCGGCGACGCGCCGCGGCTCAGACAGGATGACGAATGATGTTCAAACGCAGATCAAACCACTACGGCGAAACGCCGGAACCCGAGACGCCTTATAGGCGCGCCCATCAAATATGGGATGAGCGTATCGGATCGGCGCGAGTCCAGGCCGCGAACTGGCGTTATGCCGCCTTCGCATCTTTGATGATCGCCGGCGTCTCCTGCGGCGGGCTGATCTGGCAATCAAACCGGTCGATCGTGACGCCTTACATCGTCGAGATCGACGGCGAGGGCGCTGTCCGAAATATCGGCCCGGCGAGCGAGGACTACAAACCTTCTGACGCCGTCATCGCCTACGCGCTCGCGAATTTCATCCGCGAAGTGAGGTCGGTGTCGATCGATCCCGTCATTCTCCGCGCCAATTGGCTGAAGGCCTATGACTACGCGACCGATCGCGGCGCCATGGCGCTGAATGATTACGCGAGAGACAATGATCCCTTCGCCGAGGTCGGGCGCCGCAGCGTCAATGTCGATGTCGCAAGCGTTGTCCGGGCGTCGGATAACTCCTTCGAACTGCGCTGGACCGAGAAAACCTACAATGGCGGCCAGTTCGAAAAACTCGAGCGCTACACCGCGCATCTGACCATCGTCTTGGCGCCGCCGCGCACCGCCGAAGCGCTCTCCAAAAACCCGCTCGGTCTCTACGTCCATGGCATCAACTGGTCGAAAGACCTTTCTGCAGGAGTTCCATCATGAAGCGGTCATTGTTGTTGTTATCGTCTGTCGCGCTCATGGGATGCGAAACTGCTTATCCCGATATCGCGCTTGACGCCGCGCCGATGCGCCCGGCGAAAGTCGTCAATTTCGATGACGGAAAACCCGTTCGCGAAGTGGTCGAGACCGCGAGGCCTTTTCCCTTGCCCGGGCAATTGAAGCCGGTTGAGGAAGAGGAAACTCTTTCGCCAGAACTCAAACCTTTCGAGCGTATCGACACGGCGAATGAGCGCGCCAAGATCGAACCCGATCTCACCCGCTTCGTGAATGCGGTCCAGGTCTATCCCTTCATGGAAGGGGCGCTCTATCGGCTTTACGCGGCGCCCGAGCAGGTGACCGACATCGCGCTCGAGCCCGGCGAACGATTGAACTCGGTGTCAGCGGGCGACACGGTGCGCTGGGTCGTCGGCGACACTTCAAGTGGCGGCGCCGGCGGGAGCGGCGTCGCTGCAGACGAACGGGTTCATATCCTCGTCAAACCCATTGCGCCGGGTCTTTCGACCAACCTCGTCATCGCCACGGACCGCCGCGCCTATCACCTCGAAATGCGTTCGTTCCGCGAGACCTATATGGCGGCGATCTCCTGGACTTATCCGCAGGGCGATCTCGTCAAGCGCCGCAATGAAGTCGAGCGGTCAAACACCGCCGCCGAAACGATTGTCGCCGGCGTTGATCCCGGCGACTTGATGTTCCGCTACGAGATCGAGGGCGACCGGCCGCACTGGCGTCCTGTGCGCGCCTTCGACAATGGCGAACAGGTCTTCATCCAGTTTCCGGACGCGATCGCGCAAGGCGAAGCGCCGCCGCTTTTCGTGTTGTCGCGCGACGGCAAGCCTGAACTCGTCAATTACCGCATGCGCGGCAATTATTATGTCGTCGATCGGTTGTTCGCGGCGGCGGAGCTCCGCCTTGGCGAGAAGCGCCAGGATGTCGTCCGCATCCTTCGCACAGACCTGAAACGGCGGTCCTGATGGGCGCGCAAGCAAAACACGACACAGACGTTCTTGAGTTGCGCGCGCGCCCGAAACCGGTGACGCGCCTTAACCGCAATGCGTTGATGATCGCCGCAGGCGGCGCCGCGCTTTTGATCTTTGCGAGCGTCAGCGTCGCGCTACGACCGCCGCGCGCGTTCGACGAAGCCTCGCGCAAGGAGCTCTACAATGTCGAGACCAAGCCGACCGCCGAAGGTCTGGAATCTCTTCCGAAATCCTACGCCGAGGTGAAACCGCAACTCGGCGCGCCCTTGCCGGGCGATCTCGGCGCCGCGCTGTTGCAAGCCGAACAGGCGGTCGCGGCCACGGGCGAGGACGGCTATCTCGCAAGACCCGATTACGCGGCCTTGTCGCCGACGCCGTTCCGGAATTCCCCGGAAGCCGACGCCGCGCGTGAGGCGGCCTTGCGCGAAGCGCAGATCGCGACGGAGGCGCGAGAGGCGGGCGTCTTCTTCCAGCTTGCGTCGCGGACGAATTCCGCGCCGGCGAAGGTTCAACCGAGCGACGCGCAATCAGGCTCGCCTTTCGATCTGGGGCTAGGCGCGTCGGCGCCGGTTCCCTTTGGCGCCGAGCTTGACGACGATCCGGGGCGCCAGATCAGGAAACTCGATTTCCTGGGCGCAAGTCCGGAATCCTCGACCGACAATCCGCATGTCATCGAAGACCCGATCACGCCCTTTGAAATGATGGCGGGAACCATCATTCCGGCGAGTCTCATAACGGGGGTGAATTCCGATCTGCCGGGGACTGTCATCGCGCAGGTGACGCAGAATGTTTATGACAGCGTCACCGGACAATATCTGCTCATTCCGCAAGGCGCGCGCCTCATCGGCCGTTATGACAGCGTCATCGCTTTCGGCCAGAGCCGCGCGCTGCTGGTCTGGTCGCGAATCATCTATCCCGACGGCGCCTCGATCCTCATCGACAATATGCCGGCGAGCGATGTCGCGGGCTATTCAGGGCTCGCCGACCAGGTCGACTTCCATACATTCCGGATCCTTAAAGGCGTCGTCCTGTCGACTTTGCTTGGCGTCGGCACGGAACTCTCCTTCGGCGATAGCGAAAGCGACCTTGTCCGCGCGCTGCGCGAGTCGACGCAAAACTCGGCGAACCAGGCCGGCCAGAAAATCATCCAGAGGAATCTCGACATTCAGCCGACGATCAAAATCAGACCCGGCTGGCCCCTGCGGGTTATCGTCCACAAGGATCTCGTGCTGCGACCCTACGAACAGGGGAGGGCGCCGCGATGAGCCTGAAGATCGGCGCCATCCCGGAGCGCAAGGCTGTCCGGATCACCCTGTCGCTGCCGCCGGACGTGCGTGAAGCGCTCGCTGATTACGCCGCTATTCATGCGAAAGAATTCGGGCGCAGGACTCCGATCGGCGAACTGGCGGCGCTGATGATTGAACGGTTCCTCAATTCCGACGCGGCCTTCAGGCGCGCGCGAAAATCCCTTCGCAGAAACACAAGTGAAAAGGAGTAAGCCATGAGCATCATCGGCACATTCAGGAAAACGGATGACGGCTACGCCGGAACCATCCGGACATTGACCGTGAACGTCAAAGCCGCTTTCGTCGCCAACAACAAGAACGGCAATGACAATGCGCCGGACTTCAAACTCGTTGTCGGCGACAAGGAGTTCGGCGCCGCCTGGCGCGCCAGGGCGAAAGGTGAAGACGGAAAACCGTTCCTGCGCGTCGAGCTCGATGATCCGAGTTTTGCAAGTCCCATTCGCGCCGCGCTCTTTGAGAACGGCGAGGAAGGGAAGGGCGCGCTCGTTTGGACAAGAAAATGACGAATGATCGTAGACTACGAGGAGGTCTGAAATGATGGGAAATTCCCAAGCTCTCGAATCCATCAACGGCGGTTCGGAACGGCTGACAAACTCCGAGGCAGCCGAATATCTTGGCTTGAAAACCGCCACACTAAACAAATGGCGGGTCTACGGTGACGGCCCTCCATTTTTGAAAGTCGGTCGACTCATTCAATATAGGAAAGCGGACCTCGACTCCTATCTCAATGAACGATTGATGCGTTCGACGAGTGAGGTTCTTGCAAGATAAAATCTTGTCCAGAAAAATCCTCGCCGTTGGCCAAATCCACCTCCGACAGACCAAGCCGCTTTCCGATTTCGCCGCTAACGCGGTCGGCTGCATCCGCCAATACATGGTCGACCTTGTGCGCGTAGCGGCTGGTCACGCTAGAAAGGTGATGCCCCAGCAGGCCAGCAATCACTAGTTCGCTATATCCGAGTTCAAAGGCGACTGTTGCATAACTATGTCGAAAGACATGTGGCGTCACACCTTTCACACCCGTTTCGCGCTCGATCCAAGCCAGAAATTTTCTGATCTCCGTCAGTGGACCTTCGTTGACCGGCGATGGAAAAACCCATCCATTTTCGGATTTCCGGTTTACCGAGCGGAAATGATCAAAAGCTCTGCGACCGCAGGGCCGATTTTGAGGGCCTGTTTTCGTATCAAGCAAATTGAGTGATCGTCCGGACTCATCAATTTCTGATCTGGTAAGATTTAGGATTTCGCCTCGTCTGCACCCGGTAAGCATCATCGCAATAGTAGCATCGCGTAGGATTGGACTAATGCCCAGTTCTTTCGCCCGTGTTAGAGCTATGCCGATCGCACCATACTCCGCCTCATTGAGATAACGCGTCCGTCTGCCGCCAGCAGGCTTATCAATATTCAAACATGGATTTTCTTCGACGTAACCGCGCTTGATCGCGAATTTATAGATCGACGATAACAAATTCACGGACTTCGCCGCGACGTGCTGGCCGCCTTTCACAATCGATCGCCGCCGCGGCCCAACCATTTCGTCACGAGCCGTCTTTCCATCTCTTACGTCGAACATGAATTTTTCGACATCGCGTCGTTTGATATCTGAAACGCGGCGGCGACCGAGCAATGGTTTGATGTGCGCGTCAATTCGCCCCCTATCGACAGCAAGCGTCGAGGATTTCTTTGGCCTATTTCTGTGAAGCACTCTGCCGGCTGCTGCTTCTGCGAAATACTGATCGCAGAGTTCAGACACCGACAGTTCATTGCGTTCCTGCTTTGCAATTTCAGCAGGATCGTCACCTGAGGCGATTTTGCCTAACTCGATCCTGGCGAGTTTTTTCGCATGTTCGACGGTTAAAGACCCGAATTTTCCAAGAGTCGTTTTGCGTTGGTCGCCGCGGCGGTTTCGGTACTTCAGTTGAAAGGATTTCGCACCGCTTGGTTTCACCCGAACGCCAAACCCAATGAGTTCAGTGTCCCAGACCGAGTAGTCCTTACCGTCAATCGGCTCGAGCGATTCCACGAGTCGCTTCGTCAATTTCGCACTGTTCTTCGTGCTCATCGGACCTCATTCCTACTAGGCCGGAGTACTCCGGGGTACCAGGAGGGTACCAACAGAAACGAATTCGCATAAACTTGCGTCAATGAGAGGATAGCTCAAAGATGGAAAGGAAGTCTATGATATTGCTTGCATAATCACACTAGAGAAAGCTTCGTAAACCTGTGGAAAACTTCGTAAAAAATGCGGTACGTTTTTCTGTCACGCCGGAGGTCGCGGGTTCGAGCCCCGTCACTCGCGCCATTTCCTTGAAAAAGCGAAATGGTCTCAAGGAACGCCGGTTACGGCGTTAATTGCCGCGCATGTCTGACATTGTCGCTGGAATTGGTGCCCAGAAGAGGACCCCCACAATCGAGCATTTTCAGTTGCTTACGCCTTGGTGGGACACATTTGGTTGACTGAGTTTATTGGGTTTTTTTGAATTTGTGTCCCACCGCTTTCGGAGGCATTTGAGCGATTTTTCCGGTCCTATGGAACTTCCAAGCCGGATGGCTTGGCTAAAGAGTATGTCAGATTTTCTCCTTTTTCGACACGTCGCCGAGACATTTCGATCGCGTTGACGCATCTCTGAAATATGTCGAGAAAATCAGTAAATCCGGCCAGACCGCCCATTGCGGGGCCTGCTGCCGCTGCCGCCGACTGCAAACGTCGAAACGCTTCGTGTGCGCGATAGACTGTATGACCGCGAAGTCGGCAAATGAGAAGATCGCGTCAATCAGCATCCACGGCACCCGGCAATTCGCGCAGGTCGTCGCCTGCGAACAGGCCTAGGCGAGTGACCGCCTTCTCAATTGCCTCGCGCAAAAACTCTGTTTCCATGGTCCGGAGGAGCAGGCCCAATTCTTCGAACAGCCTGTCGGTCGGCTGGTCTCGCGCGACTCCGATTTCTTGCTTCAGATGAACCGCAAATTCTTTCAGGCGGCGGTAGCGCGCGTACTCATCGGCCATATTGATCAGGAAGTCGCGGCGTTTGCGCTGACGGTCGAGGCGCGCCTCCACTTGGCGCCGAGTTTCGCGCTCTTCATCCTCTAGGCGCTTTTTCTCGGCCACCTCCGCTAAGCGATGCCGAGTGGCGACAGCGGCGGCCGCGAGCTTGTTCATCGCATCATCCAGATAGTCTTCTAGACAGCCGACCTTGCGGTCTCGCCAGAGGCCGATCAGCGCCTCATGCCGCCATGACGGAAGGGTCGTATCCTTGAAAGCCATTGAGAGGCGTCCAGACGGCCAGTAATCCCAGGTGCGATATGCCTTTGGCGGACGCGAATAGGCTTGTCCCCATCGAGCTTGCTGCGCCTCCAATTTCGTCTGCGCCGTCAGCTCGCTCGCGGTCGGTTCGTGTTCCTCCTTGTCTTTGATTTCATGCATACGCCATTCGAAAGGGACCTTATCGACGACAATGCGTATTCCGCCTGCGTGTTCCTCGAATCCGTGCCCCCGCAGTTCGGCGGCGCGCGCGAAGGCGTCAATGATCCGCAGGGCGCGATCGACGGAGCTGTCGCTAACGGTAAGGCAGACACCGTCATTTGGATTAGCCTTCTTGAAGCCCTCGCGGTCCATCTTTGCGGCGCGCAGCGCACGAGCAGTGGCGGCCGTTATGGCGTGAAGTCTCGGCGGGCGATTATCTGCGACGACGATCGACGGATGCAGTTGGCTGGCGGTGATTGCAGCGACTTGATCCTTCTCGACTTCCGGCGTGACCACGGCCCACCCGCGCCCATAGATACGAATGGATACTGATCGGCCGTCTTCTTCAGCGACAAGGGCAGGACGTCGAACTTTCTTGCCGTGGGCCAGCTTAGCCCAATAGCCCAAAGGCGGCGTCGGGATATTGTGCCTTTCGCAGATCTTGCGCAGTCCGACGTTCGACAGTCCGAACGATTTCGCGAGCCGAGATATCGGCGTCTCCCAGACGAGAGCGTAGAGCTGTTCACGCGTGAAATCGCGACAATGATCAGAAAGCATCGCGGCGAGGATCCAAGCGGGCGAGGCCAGCGCAAGCCGAGAACGCCCGCGACGATGCGTTGCGGCCCATTCGAATGACCGCCGCGGTAGATTTTTCGAGCCGCCAAGTTTCAGCCATCACGATCGTCACCACGCCATTCGCTATTTGGTCAAGCGACGACAGCTCGGTTCAAGCCAAGCCCAAATCGCCTCGACGACGACCCCAAGCTCAATGTTCTCGAGATTGATCGAGTGCGCATAGGCCCGCCATTGAGTGCTTTTTTGCTCGGCAAACGTGACAGTCAGTCCGTCGGGTCGCTCACGCGGAACGGAAGTATTTCGACGCTCGAAAGTCGCCTTGATCGCGGCGTCAAGATCAGCGCTGTTTATCCTGGTGCTATGCGGGATTGCCCATAGATCGTAGAAGTCTTTCATTCGGCCGTTGATGAGACCGAGCGCCACCACAGCCTGGAATTTTTCCGCAATCACCGTGGCGGGCGAATAAGCGCGAAGTTTTGCAGTTGGCAGATCAATCAGGGAGGCGTACTCAATCATGTAGCTGGGGTCAGTGATCGCATCGCCAAAGCCCACATCGATCGTGATCGGTATTTCGGTCTTGCCGAGGAAGGCGATCGTCTTCAGCCGGATGCCTCCATATTTCTGATCTTCACGAATTGGCGCCGCCGCAAGTCCGTCGACATCGAATACAAGGCCGTCATGAGCGTCGAAGGCGAGTATTTCCTTGAATGTCGTGATGAGACGATCGCTGTCGGACGCGCCGAACCCAAGAAAATCGACATCACGCGTGAAGCGGCCATGGTCGACTGTCCATAGCGTCACCAGCATGCCGCCCTTCAGGATGAATTTGTCCGCATGCGTCGAAATCGAAAGGCGATAAATGACTCGTTCGAGGCCGTAAGACACCAGCACGACATTGAACAGGCGCTGTTCCTGGCGCGCCAGATTGAGAAGTCGTTGGCGCACCGACGCGGCGATATTCGTCGGCGGCTTAGCCATCGGATGTCAGCGCCTCGAGATAGGGGCGGATCTTCGTCCAGGCGCCGTTTTCGTGGGCTGCCTTCGCGAGGCCGGCCGGCGTCGCTTTTCTTTCCTTGAGCGCGGTGCGGAGACATTCAATCGCGACAGCCTTGTCCACGAGTCTTGAATTCCTGAAGGCGTCCGCAATCGACTTTTCGACGGAATAGATCGGCACCTTCACGCCGGCGATCGCATGCCGCTCGATTCCCTGATGAAGATAGGGCTGCCGAAATCGAACGAAGCGGACGGGCGGATAATCGACCCGCGCAGTCCGGTCCTTGGGGCCGATCGCCACCCACACCGTCCGAGGCAGCTGATCTGTGAGGCCGTGATAGGCGAGCGCGGAGACAAGGCAGATCGTTCCCTTCGGGATGCGTTTGGCCGTCTCGGCGAGGGACTGATCGACGTCCGCCTCGGCGCCGGGGAG